>JALVEW010000197.1 GCA_027030425.1 Sedimenticola sp. | reverse complement strand
AGATCGAACAGCACCAGGTGGCGGGCGAACTGGAAATTGCGCCCTTCGCTGCCGATTTCGGAACACAGCAGGATCTGGCTGCCTTCCTCCATATCGGCAAAGAAGGCCGCCGCCCGGTCGCGCTCCACGATCTCCATGTCCTCGTGGAACACGGCGGCATGAATGGCGTGACGCCGGCGCAGCCATTCCTGGAGTTCCAGCACGGTTTCCTTGTGGGCGCAGATGAGCAGCACTTTCTGGGGAGCCAGCGCTTTGAGCAGGCCCGTCAACCATTCCAGGCGGGGATCAAAATCCTGCCAACCCTGGACATGGCGCTCGGGCGTGAGGGCCTGCACAGGATCTTCAATGGCGGCATAGGCCGATGGCCAGTCCAGCTCATTCACATGCAGCAGCCGCTCGGGAAATCCCTTCACCGTGTGGCGGGTATTGCGGAACATGACCCGGCCCGTGCCGAAACGATCCACCAGGCGTCGCACCACGCGCTGGGGCTCCAGATCCCGCACATCGCCCAACAGCTCCTCCAGCAAGCGCTGCTGGGATGCCGCCAGTGATTCACCCTCGAGCAGATGAGCGGCAATGTCCGCCACCTGCTGATAGCGGGCTTCCTCCTCGAGGAAGCTCTGGTAGTCGGGGTAGCGATGCGGGTCGAGCAGGCGCAGGCGGCCGAAGTGCCCGGCCCTGCCCAGTTGTTCCGGAGTGGCGCTGAGGAGCAGTACGCCCAAAGCCTGTTCCGCCAGAGCCTCCACCAGGTCGTATTCCAGGCTGGAATCCTCCTCGCTCCAGTGCAGATGATGGGCCTCGTCCACCACCAGCAAATCCCACTCCTCCTCCAGGGCGGCGCGGGCGATCTTCGGCGCGGACAAGAGAAAATCCAGGCTGCACAGCACCTGTTGTTCCTCGGAGAAAGGATTGTCTGCATCTGAGGCCTCGAAGCGCTCCCTGTCGAACAGGGCAAAGCGCAAATTGAAACGGCGCAGCATCTCCACCAGCCACTGATGCAGCAGGGGCTCGGGCACCAGGATCAACACCCGCCGGGCCCGGCCCGCCAGCAGCATGCGGTGCAGGATGAGGCCGGCCTCTATGGTCTTGCCCAGGCCCACTTCGTCAGCCAGCAGCACCCGGGGCAGAAAACGCCGCGCCGTCTGCCAGGCAATGTACAGCTGGTGGGGAATCAGACTGATGCGCGGCCCCACCAGACCCTGTACGGGAGACAGGGCCTCGGCAGCCAGCTGCTGCCAGGACTGCTGGCGCAGGTCGAACCAGCTGTTGCTGTCCAGGCGCCCCGCCAGAAGCTTTTCCCGGGGACGGTTGAGCTGGAGATGGGGGCTGATATCCAGCTCCGCGAGGCGGCGCTGAGCGCCCGTCTGGTCCCGGCACAGGTAGATGTACAGCCCATTCCTTTCCTCCACCTCCAGCACCGTGAGGGGCGTGTCCTGGGTGTCCAGCAGGCTGTCGCCGGGTTCCAGCAGCAGGCGCGTCAGAGGGGCATCCGGAAGGGCATAGACCCGGCTTTCTCCAATGGCCGGAAACAGCAGTTTCAGGCGGCGGTGCTCGACCTCGGTGACCAGGCCCAGGCCCAGATCCGGGTCCGTGTCGCTCAGCCAGCGCTGGCCGGGCAGGTAGATTGTTTCAGGCAAGATATTTTCCAATACGGCTGCGGATGGTCTTATTGTACCCCTGATTCCCTGCCGGAATCCTTTTCCGGGCCAGGCTTCCATCATTCAGGCTTCAAGCCCCCCAGACACATCAGAATTCCCTGATATTCTGAAAAAAATACAAGTGGCTGAATTCCCGGGGCAATTCCGGTTTCCCCCATTGTTATCCACAGCCTTTGCACAGCAAACCCAGGTATTTCCACCGAGTTATACACAACATATTGTGGTTGACTGAAAAAAATCACCCATATATGATGCCTGACACTGCCGAAAGGAATATCGCAGCCCGAACCGTGGAAAAATATCAACAAGCGCGGTTCCCCCGGAAATTCCTTTCACCGCCCCTGAACTTCAGGGTTCAGGCAACACCGCAAAACCTCAGGGAGAAGATACCGCATGGCCACCACAGAAACACCCGTAAGCAACGACAGCATTGCCGTACCCCCCACCGCCGACGACATTCCCGCGCCGCCTCCCGCCGAGGACAACGGCTGGGGCGAACTGCGCGTCATCCGCCGCAACGGCAAGGTCACCAGCTTCGACGCCAACAAGATCACCATCGCCGTGACCAAGGCCTTCCTGGCCGTGGAAGGCGGCAGCGCCGCCGCTTCCGCCCGGGTGCACGACGTGGTGCGCAACATCACCAAACAGGTGACCGACGCCCTGGTACGCCGCAATCCCGACGGCGGCACCGTACATATAGAAGATATCCAGGACCAGGTGGAGCTGGCCCTGATGCGCGCCGGCGAGCACAAGGTGGCCCGGGACTATGTTCTCTACCGTGAAGCCCGCGCCCAGGAGCGCGAACAGGCGCGCAAGGAAGCCGGCGAGGAGGAACACCTGGTCAACATCACCCTGGCCGACGGCAGTGTGCAGCCCCTCAACGTGCAGCGCCTGCGCACCCTGGTGGAAGAAGCCTGCCGGGGTCTGGATGAAACCGATCCCCAAGTCATTCTCGACGACAGCTGCCGCAACCTGTTCGACGGGGTGAAGGAGGAAGACGTCTCCCAGACCCTGGTGATGAGCGCCCGCACCCTCATCGAAAAGGAACCCAACTATTCCTATGCCGCCGCGCGCCTGCTCATGGACATCCTGCGCAAGGAGGCCCTGGACTTTCTGGACATGCCCCGGGTGGACACCCAGGAGGAACTGGCCAAGGTCTATGGCGACTACTTCCGCAACTACATCAGGCGCGCCGTGGAGCTGGAGCTGCTGGACCCGCGCCTGGAACAGTACGACATGGAGCGCCTCACCAATGCCATGCAGGCGGAGCGTGATCTGAGCTTCACCTATCTGGGCCTGCAGACCCTGTACGACCGTTATTTCATCCATGACGACAAGGGCACCCGTTTCGAGCTGCCTCAGGCCTTCTTCATGCGCGTGGCCATGGGCCTGGCCATCAACGAAATCGACCGCGAAGGCAAGGCCATTGAGTTCTACAATCTGCTGTCCAGCTTCGACTTCATGAGCTCCACGCCCACCCTGTTCAACTCCGGCACCCTGCGTCCCCAGCTGTCCAGCTGCTATCTGACCACGGTGCCCGACAACCTGGACGGTATCTTCGGCGCCATCCGCGACAACGCCCTGCTGTCCAAATTCGCCGGCGGCCTGGGCAACGACTGGACCCCCGTGCGCGGCCTGGGTTCCCACATCAAGGGCACCAACGGCAAGAGCCAGGGCGTGGTGCCCTTCCTGAAGGTGGCCAATGATACGGCGGTAGCCGTCAATCAGTGTTTTGCCGGCGACACCCTGCTGCACACCGCCGACGGCATAAAGCCCATCCAGGACATTGAGAAAGGCGATCTAGTCCTGGGCCAACGCGGCATCTACCGGGAAGTGCGCAAGTGCATGGCCTACAACCAGACCGACCCCATGGTGGAAATCCATATCAAACACGCCATTACGCCGCTGAAGGTCACTGCCGGCCACCCGCTCTGGGCCATTCGCGGCATTCCCATGGAGCAGGCTAACAGCCGCAGCTACGACTGGTTGGAGAAAGGCAAGGTCAAACCCGAATGGGTGGAGGCAGGCCAGCTGGAGAAAGGAGACTACGTAGCCCAAGTCATACCCCGGGAAACCATCCCCGTGGCAGGCTTTGACGAAGAAGACGCCCGCCTCTATGGCATCCTGCTGGGCGACGGTCACTGTACCAAGGACGGCTTGGAATGGGGTGTGTCCGGGAACCCGGACAAGGATCAACACCTGGAATTCGTGCGCCGCTACCTTGAAAACCGCGGCATCCACTACTGGATGAAAAACGAGCGGGAGAATTATGCCCAGATCGGTTGGGCCGCCGGCTTTGGCGTATCACGCGATGGCACCACAGGGCAGTTGATCCGTGGAAAGAATGCCGGTTTCCTTTTCAGCCGTGAGGAACTCTACGACGACCAAGGCAACAAGCGTATCCATCGCAAATACGCCCATCTGCCACGCTCACAGACGCTGGCGATGATCCAGGGCCTCATCGAAACCGACGGCGGCATCAGCCGAGGCAAGGAGATTTATTTCACAAACACCTCCCGGCCCCTGATCGAAGGTCTGCGCTATCAGCTGCTGCGCATGGGCATCCCCACAGCCGGCCAGTACCGCGAGCGCGAACAATATCACCAAGGCACCCGCGCGGATGGCACCAGGATTTTTTTCAACGGCACATACAAAGCTTATGACCTGCGGATTCCCACAGTGAAAGAATTGGCGGAGCGTGTGGGATGCAAGCCCATTCACAAGGAGAACTGGTTGACCTGGAAAAACTGGCTTTTCACCCGCGTACGCGATGTAAGTGAGATGGAACCCGTGCCTTTCGTCTTCGACCTGAAGGTCGAGGGTGACGAATCCTACATGACCACTTCCGCACTGGCCCACAACGGCGGCAAGCGCAAAGGCGCCGTCTGCGCCTACCTGGAAACCTGGCACATCGACATCGAGGAGTTCCTGGACCTGCGCAAAAACACCGGCGACGAACGCCGCCGCACCCATGACATGAACACCGCCAACTGGATTCCCGACCTGTTCATGAAGCGGGTGGCCGAGGAAGGCGAGTGGACCCTGTTCTCCCCCGACGAGACCCCGGATCTCCACGATCTCACGGGGAAGGCTTTCGAGGAAGCCTACCTGGCCTATGAGGAAAAGGCCCGCCGCGGCGAGCTGAACATCCACAAGACCATGAAGGCCGTGGACCTGTGGCGCAAGATGCTGGGCATGCTGTTTGAAACCGGCCATCCCTGGGTGGCCTTCAAGGATCCCTGCAACGTGCGCTACACCAACCAGCACCAGGGCGTGGTGCATTCCTCCAACCTGTGCACCGAAATCACCCTGCACACCAACCAGAACGAGATTGCCGTGTGCAACCTGGGCTCGGTGAACCTGGTGCGCCACGTCACGGAAGACGGCCTGGACATGGAGAAACTGGAGAAGACCATCTCCACCGCCATGCGCATGCTGGACAATGTCATCGAGTACAACTACTACTCCGTGCCCCAGGCACGCAACTCCAACCTGCGCCACCGTCCCGTGGGACTGGGCATCATGGGCTTCCAGGATGCCCTGTACAAGCAGCGCATCGTCTATGCCAGCGAAAAGGCCTTGGAGTTCGCCGACCGCTCCATGGAAGCCGTCAGCTACTTCGCCATCAAGGCCAGCACCGACCTGGCCGAGGAGCGCGGCAAGTATTCCAGCTTCGAGGGTTCCCTGTGGAGCCAGGGCATCCTGCCCTATGACTCCCTGCAAAAACTGGCCGAGGAGCGCGGCGGCTACCTGCAGGTGGATCAGAGCATCACCCTGGACTGGGACAGCCTGCGCGAGCGGGTCAAGACCGTGGGCATGCGCAACTCCAACACCATGGCCATCGCCCCTACCGCCACCATCTCCAATATCTGCGGAGTGAGCCAGTCCATCGAGCCCACCTACCAGAACCTGTTCGTCAAATCCAACCTCTCCGGCGAGTTCACCGTGGTCAACCCCTACCTGGTGCATGACCTGAAAAAGCTGGGCCTGTGGGACGAAGTCATGGTCAACGACCTCAAATACTACGACGGCTCCGTGGCCCCCATCGACCGGGTGCCCGAGGACCTCAAGGCCCTGTACGCAACGGCCTTTGAAGTGGATCCGCGCTGGCTGGTGGAAGCAGGCTCCCGCCGTCAGAAGTGGATAGACCAGGCCCAGAGTCTGAACCTGTACATGGCCGAGCCCTCCGGCAAAAAGCTGGACAACCTGTACAAGCTGGCCTGGGTGCGCGGCTTGAAGACCACCTACTACCTGCGCTCCATGGGCGCCACCGGCGTGGAGAAGACCACCACTGCTCCCACCAGCGGCAGCGCCGTGAACATGCTTGGCGGTTCCACCGGCGCGGCTCCCAAGGCCTGCTCCATCCTCGACCCCGAATGCGAAGCCTGCCAGTAAACCGGTTAATCAGGAGATCATCATCATGCTGAACTGGGACGACCCTCTTACCCCTGCCAAAGAAGCCAAACCGGAACCCATCGGCGCCGCCCCCGCGCAGCCGGCCCCTGCCGAAGCCGGGATGCCGCCGCCGGAGCCCGCCACCGACACGGCCATAGAAGTGCCCGCCCCCGTGGATCTTGCCCCCGTGAATCCCGATGACAAGCGCGTCATCAACGGGCTCACCGACATCAACCAGCTGGCGCCCTTCAAGTATCCCTGGGCCTGGGACTACTTCCTCAACGCCAACAAGAACCACTGGACGCCCCTGGACATCAACATGGCCCAGGACGTGCAGGACTACCTGCACAAGCTCACCCTGGAAGAGCGCCATGTGTACGAGAACGTGCTCTCCTACCTCACCACCTCCGACGTGCTGGCCATGCGCAATATCGGCCTGGCGGTGATGGAGAAGATGTCCGCCCCCGAGCTTCAGATCTACCAAGCCCGCCAGGTTTATGAAGAGGCCCTGCATACCTGGACCTACCAGCACTGCATCGAAACCCTGGGTCTGGACCAGGGCGAGATCTACAACCGCTACCGGGTGGTGCCGGAAATCAACGGCAAGATCCAGATGGCCAACCGCCGCCTGGAATCCGTGCTGCGCGCCGACATTGATCTCACCGACCGGGACGAGCTGGAAAACTTCGTCATGGCCTACAGCTTCTTCGCCGGCATCTTCGAAGGCTGCTGGTTCTACAACGGCTTCAGCCCCATCTTTGCCCTGCAGCGCCGGGGCCTGATGAAGGGCACCGCCGAGCAGCTCCAGTACATCATGCGCGATGAAGTGCTGCACGCCTCCTTCGGCATCCGCGTGGTCAAGCAGATCATCCACGAGGAAGAGGTCAGCCTTGACCCCAAGGCCGTCCGTCAGATGTGGGACGAGGCCGAAGCCTGTGAAAGCAACTACGCCGGCTATATCCTGCGCGACCCCATCCTGGGTTACAGCAAGGAAGACCACATGGAGCAGTTCCGCTTTGTCGCCAACCGCCGTGCCCTGCAGCTGGGGTGGGAAGAGCCCTTCCCCGGCGCCGAGTGCGCCCTGCCCTGGCTGGACGAACAGGCCAACCTGCGCAAGGAGAAGAACTTCTTTGAAACCCGGGTGACGGAATACCAGACGGGGGGCGCGCTTAGCTGGGACTGAAGCAGTTCGGAATCACTCGATACCCAGCATCCTGCCGAAATCCCGGTACTGGGTGTCAGTGATCTCCCGGTTGCGCGCTCGCTGGTTGGCGCGCACCGCTTCGCTGCTTTCCACCCCCATACCCTCCACCAGGCGGTTCATGAGATTGAACAGGGCGCAGACGGCAACGGCATCGTGAATGGCGCGATCGTCCCAGCCGGCATCGCGAATGGCCTGAGCCTGGGCATCAGACGCCCGTGCCGGTGACAAGGTCAGGGTCTTAACGTAGTGGAAAATGGGTTTGAGGGCTTCACGTACCGGCGCGGCATCAATATCTTCCAGCAACAGCTGGAATACCGCAGCATCCACCCCCGCTGCCTCGGCGATGACTTGGTGGGCACCGAAGCAGAAATCACAGGCATTTAGGCCAGAAACATAGGCAGCGATGAGCTCGCGTTCAGCGACGCTCAGGGGCGAAGGGCCGCGCAGCAGCAGGTCATGGTACTCCAGCAGCGGGCGGACGGTTTCCGGAAAGGTCTTGAACACATCGCCCAGGTGGGGATGGGCTCCAAGGGAGGGGATGCGCATGCTCAGCTCTCCTGAGGGTCAACGCGGCAAGGCCGCCGCCTTTTTCTGCGGCTGGTCCACCACAGAACCAGCCCGGACAGGGAAGTAACCAGCGCAACCAGGGCGAATACTTGCAGCAGCCAGTGATTGAAGTCTTCCCGTTCATCATAGTCCATGATATGCAGCATCCAGAGAAAATCGAAGATCCGCCAGCGGACCGTTCTGGCGCTGGTCACGTCCCCGGTTCTGGCGTCCAGGTAAAGGTGCAGACTGTCATCCCCGTCATATAGAACCCGGTAGGCCGGCAAGGGGCCGCCACGGTACTCGTGGCCATCACCCACGGTATCGATACGCTGCACGGAAACAATAACGCCGGCATTCTGCGTTACCCGCGCCGCAGCCTGTGTCGCGGCAGCTTCTGAAAGAAGTCCCAGAAGCTCACCCGTACAGTAATCGAAACTAAGCCTTTCTCCGGCTGTTTCCACCTGTATGTATGGCATGAGAGAACTGCGCGCCAGCTGTACACCCTGTACATTTTTTCCCGCAACCGACTGCAGAACCCTGTCCAACGCTTCTCCGGGAGTAAGGCAGCCTGTCATACCATTCTCCGACAACAGGGAGAGGCGCTTCCTGTCCACCAGATGATCCCCGTGAATCTGCTCGATGGGAACCAGGCTGAAGAACAGGCCACCTGCAGACCAGAAGAGCAGTTGTATGCCCACAGCAAGAGCCAGATAGCGATGTATTTTTCTCAGCAGCAGTCGTTTGTTCATTAGCACAATCGGGTTTGGTCGGCTCATGCCGGTGCCGACAGCATACCGCATGATTCCTCCTGGTGGCGTCCCGAACCCACTGCCATCCCTGCCCTGGATGACAACCTTCCGTCCTGCGACAAGACGAATCTCAGCATTCCGAAAGCGAAGTGGGAATTTCCAACACTTCGGCGATGAACCGATAGCCTCTGCCCCGTATGGTGCGAATGAAAAGCGGTGATACCGCGCTGTCGCCAAGAGCCTTGCGTGCGCTGTTCACGGCATTACTCAGACAGGCGTCTGAAACCACTTTTCCCGACCACAAGGTATCGAGCATTTCCGAACGGCTTGTAACCCGCCAGCGGTTCTGCACCAAAAAAATCAGCAGGTCGAAGACCAGCGGCTCCACGGGAATCCTTCGTCCCCCACGGGTCAGGCTGTACCCCTCCCCGTCCAGTTCAAATGGTTCAAACCGATAGACCATGCCATATCCATCCCTACCAATTTTCTCCCCTGTTCCAAGAGACCGGGGAAAACACGCAATTCTTGCACTGCACGCCAACAGGAGCATCCAGGGCAATTCATTAGATTGTCCTTAGGTTTCTTTCCCGGATTTGAACAATAATTTTTGTTACAGCAGCAACAGGAATCAGGCAGAGCCCTTCCCGTCAGTTCACCGGGAAACCGACCAGCAATGCCCAATACCGGAGGGACAACAATGAACACGCTTGACGACAAGCTGTTTCACGGGACATCCACAACAAGGATTTGCACCACGACATTTCTCATAATTTTTCTTGCCCAGGCATCGTGGAGCGGTGATGAGACCGATGGCCGGCTTCAGGCTCTGGTGGAGCAGCAACAACTGAACATGGACAGGCAGATGGCCCGCCTCCATGAAGCTAGACTGAGGACAACCATAGATTTGCTGTCTGCCCAGGCTAATGGAGGGAAAAAAGGCAGCCTTCCTGATGAACTCCCCTTCGTGCTGAAACCCATGGTGGTCATCGGCAGGCAGCCGCCTTCCCTGCCGGACCTGGATTCCAGCGCAAGATTCGCGGACAACATACTGGACGCTCAGCCCTGACCGGCTGAAACCTGCGGCTTTTCTTCTGCATCCAAAGGCCTGACACTCGGTGTCGGCAAATCTTTCGGCTAGAGGATTTTACGTGCCCTGCCCGCAGTTCTATCCCTCAGCCACTGAAAGGCATGGCTTCTGCCAGCATCGTCTCCACCCGGAACGCCCAATTGCGCCAGTCAAGCGACAAAAATTGTCAGTCAGGGGGCAAATGACGGCAATTCCTCTGTCTATTCTCAAAGCTTCCGCCTTAATCTAACCACCGCTTACCCTTGGCTCATACTCTCCACCACGCTGAAAGAAATTTAATATTTCTTTACGAAACAATAAATTAAGAACAACAAAACCAACCATCACAAATAAATTCGTGAAAACCTCCCGCATAACAGACTAAGTTGGCATGCAACCTGCTTGATGTTTAACGCGAGTGGCAATAGCGTGTATCTAGTGACACACCTTGCGCGAAAAAATATTTTCGCTAACAACATTACCAATGCAATTATGGAGACTTCCAAAATGAAACAACAATCTGGTTTTACCCTTATCGAACTGATGATCGTTGTAGCCATCATCGGTATCCTGGCCGCCATCGCGCTGCCCGCTTACCAAGACTACACGGTCCGCGCCCGCGTAACCGAAGGCCTGTCCCTGGCTTCCGGCGCCAAGGCCACCATCAGCGAGAACATTTCCAACAACGCCACCATTGACGCCAACGCTTGTGACGGCGTGAACACCGGCGTAGCCGGCGCGGTTGCCAACTTGGACTGCGCCAGCGGTGTGGTTAACGTAACCATGGACGCTACGGCCAAGTCCGCTGCACTGACCCTGACTCCTACCCTGACCGGTGACGGGGTCGTGAACTGGTCCTGCACCACCAGTACCGACGCCAAGTACGTTCCCGCTGAGTGCCGTTGATGTGAACTCATGTCCCCGCCCACGGGCGGGGACTTTTTTCAAGTTACCATCTCCAGTTTGACCTGACAGAAATAACCAACTGAAATTCCGACCCTAACCTCAATCCAGCGAGAAACTTTCAAAGATGAAACGCCAGTCATCAGGTTTTACCCTCATCGAACTGATGATCGTCGTTGCCATCATCGGCATCCTGGCCGCCATCGCACTCCCTGCCTACCAGGATTATGTTGTTCGTACCCGGGTAACAGAGGCACTCAACCTGGCATCTTTCGGCAAAACCACGGTTACTGAATATGTCTCCCAGAACTACACCTTGGACGCCAATGCCTGCAATGGCGTGAATACCGGTGCTGCCGGCGCGGTGGCTTCCTATACCTGTACCTCCGGCGTGCTGAATCTCACCATGGACGCCACGGCAAAAAGCGTGGCCCTCACCCTCACCCCTTCCATTACTGCGGAAAACATCGTCGACTGGACCTGTACGACTTCCACCAGCGCACGCTACGTTCCTGCTGAATGCCGCTAGATGCTCACTGAAGCAATCCGTATTTCTTCAGATAACGACGATTGACTCCGGGAACGGCCGCAAGATCCGCGAGAAAGCGTGGCCTGACTTCTTTCTGGAAACTCTCTGGTGCTGCCTTGAGAAGATTGGCCAGTTCCTCATAAGTCGCACGTCGTTCGGGGTCTGCTTCAACTATCCGCAACAGATACGCCAACTGGCGGTAACCATTATTCAACGCCCTGACCATGGGTAGCCAATATGGTGACAAAGGACCATCCCCCTGTTCCTTCAGCGCCTTTTCGAACAACGCATAGGCTTCTTTTCTCTTTCCTTCGACCAACAGCCTGTCATGCATGACCAGAAGGTCATGCACCTTCACATAGGGACGGTCCTTCCACAACCAGTATCCAACTCCCGTCACGATGCCTAAGGACAAGGCCAGTACCAGACTACCCCAGCAGAATGGCTTGCTCCTATTCATGGTATTGCCCGCTCGTCTCTCCTGATACCAGGGGTTTCAGTTCCGTGTCCGGTATGTCAAACACGGAAGCGGAATCAACCTTGATGTCTGTTTTCTCCAGCCCAAAGACACCCCGGCCGGACACAGTTCCACCTTGGCTGTATCGGGGATTTTTCCGGTACAGCGCAATTCCCTGACGATTGCCCTCAAGAAAATAGACCCGCTCAAGGTTAACACGTGATTCATCCTTTACCGCGATGCCAAGCTGACAATGGCTCAAACGCATGTCCTCGACATGGATTTCCGAATCTTCTCCGGCGGAAATGCCCTTATCCCCCGTTCTGTCGACATCCACGCCAGACACGTTTACCACGGATGTCATGAAATCCAGCGCATCATTCCCGGAATTGAAGAAAAAGGAGTTACTGACCTGAACCTTGGAAATGTCCACATCCAGCGCATCGAAAAGGGAATTTTCAAATCGGCAGTTTTCTATCCTTCCCTGGCTGTAGGCAACATGCATGGCATCATCCCCTACATAGTTGTGCCCAATCACACAGTGACTGACAATAAAATCCCGGGTGTCATGAATATTGAACTGCCCAGGGTAATGGATCAGATGCTGGGTAGTGACAGAACCTCCTGCTATGCGCACATACTCGAAAACAGAGCCACTGCTGGCCTCTCCCTGAACCACCAGACTTCCCCATGGCTTTCCTTCCTCGAGGGCCTCGAAAACGATGGGAGCATCCGGAGTGCCCCTGGCTTCCACTCTGCCATAAAACACCAGGGAGACACCTTCCTTCATACGGAATCGGGTGCCAGGCCGGATGATCACTTCGGTTCCCTCTTCAAAAACCCTGTCCTCAGTAATCTCCTGCAAACCGGACAAGACCAGGGTTTTTCTCGGTGCCAGGTCGGGCAACTTCCAGGGATGAACCGAATCCGTTGAAGCATCATCCATGGGTTTATCCCCTGGCATCACGTGGACTTCCTTTCCCGTCAGCACATTGTTGGCCAGTAGGGGTGGCCTTGTTTCCAGTCGGGGCGAGCTTCCCTTGACGACATAAAGATAGTTCAGAGGAGCGGGCACGGGTTTTTCATTTCCAAATGCCAGTATGGACCAAGGATCGGCCCGGCCCAGCACATTACCGGGAGACATGGCCCGTCCAGGATAAAGCATTTCCTCTCCCTCCAGAGGAACAGGGATTTCTCCCTCGTCAGTTTTCCGGAACAACTCAAAACCGCCTTCAGGATACAGTTTCTTGAGCCCCATCTCCGGCACAAAACGTAACGGCGTGTTACCCGACACCGAGATTTCGAGCAGATATTCGTTTTCTGCCCCCTCAAGCGGCGTCAGCACATAGCTAGCCTGAACACTGGCATACAGCTTTTCTAGAAAAGCCCTGCGCCCGGCGTATATCAATTTCAGGCGGCGAATGGCTGCATCGTAGTCCGCCATGGAATAGGGCACCACCTTGTCTACATCGAACAGAACCACTCGGGAATCCGGCGTCTGCCTGAAGGGGTCCGATGAAACCTCCTTGCGCAGGAAGCGCCCTCGTTCTTCCACCATTCGGGTGATCTTTTCTTCTGTCAAGTCTTGGAGCAGATCGAAGGCAACTTTGTCTCTCTGGTATTCGAGCACCGGATTGAGCAGCACCTGCCTGAGCAGGGGATACACCGGCAAGTCCTTGAACAGGAATTCGTTGGACCAGAAACGAAAATCCCAGGCGATGGGCTCGAACTTTCCCTTATAGGGATCAAAATACAGCTTGTGGTTGTGGAACAGATCATGATGATAGCCACCGAAGACCGTATCCAGCGCCCAAAATTCATAATATTTTTTCTTGTCGAAATAGCGATGAAATTCCCGATAAAAATCTACACGATCAGTCAAGTTGGATATTTCGAGAAATTTCTCTATGTCTGTCCGGTCATGCTTCATCTGGGCGTTGCGTGCAGCATCCTTGTCCCATAGAGAGGCATTTTTCCAGATAAGGGAGATGCCCTCATCATTCTTGTATACAGCCCCCCCAGGACGTCCCACGTCATTGCCAAAAAGGCTTCGCTGATACAGCGTATCGCCTGTATATATGCTTCCCGGCATACGATGGTTCTTTCTCAGCAGGGATTCGTCTACCCTGCCCAGAAAGAAATGCAGGCCATTGGTTTCACCATTGAGATACAAACGGGCTGGAAAATAATCCGGCGTCAAAAGCCCCAACCCCCTTGCCAGGTCATAACTGATCCAGTCTATGACCGTGTAAATCATCGAGGGATTTACCAGATCGAACTGTCTGTATCCAAGATAGGTGGAATACGGCGGCAGTTTTATACGCAGCGACTTCTTGTCATATAACCAGTGTAAAGCCAGTCCTCCCCGATACCTGATGCTGGCATTGCCGGCAAACGGTGGGTCGTCCACCCTGACCCGGGCATTGACCTCCATCAGTCGGCCACTGTGTGGCAGGTTCGAATCCAGGGCATCCAGAAGCTTCTCATCCACGTCCACATAAAAGCTGGATATGCCTTCCGACGGCGCCGCAACATGAGTGGTCAGGCGGAGAATCTGCCGATACAGAAAATCCCGGACAAAAAAATGCAGTCTGTCCGCGTCAATCTCCATACCAGGCTGAACACTTCGTTTGTACTCAAACATGTGCCGGGCCCCGGCCATGAACAGGGTCGCGACAATGCTGATCAACAAGAAAGAAATCAGCACTGGAATCATGGAACATTTCTTTCCACGTCTATCAATCACTGCCACCATCCTGTTTCCTGAGGATCACTCTATGGGGTGTTCTGTCCGGTAACCTGCGAATCAGGAGGTACAGAATCAAAAAACCCATGACAGCCAGGATTAGCACCTGTCCCAGCTTGTAGACCCATGGATGATTCATCATCCAGCGCCTGTTGGGAAGCACGCCGTCGGCCATGGCACGATATTCCTTGTAACCAATATATTCTCCATTCCAGCTTCTCCCCAAGCGTTGTTCCAGGGCCTGCTGCGCCCGACAAAAGTACTCTTCCAGAAGCTGTCTGTCTTCTGGCGATGAAACGTCACCTTTCAACGAAAACCGCAACACCACCGCACTGTGCTCCAACCCGAAAACGCGCATACTCACATGATCGAGAACAATGGAGCCATATTCCTCACCAAGATGAGTGAATATGTAGGAGCGCTCCTGGTGCAAGACCGTCAGCTGCGCTTTTAGATCAAGCATGGCATTGCCAAGGCTGGTATCTCCTAGGCTTTCGCGCAACATGGGGCGATCCTTGCGACGCACCCTGCCAACCAGCGGATGTTTATCCAAGGGAGAAATGTTCTTCTTATATTTTTTTACCTTGTACACATGTCTGCGAATACTCTCATCCCTGTCCACGAAAACCACCTGTTCTCGATCATCTCTGTATCGTGGAAGATAGAGATTTTCACGAAAGAACAGCTCTTTTCCCGCGTGAAGCAATTCCTCTGAATCAGAATCGAAATAGGTATCGCGCCGATGACGTGTCCCCATCGACAGAGTGAAGCCTTTCAAGTCGTCAAAGAAAACCTCGGGAAGCTCCCTAAAATACGCTGAAACCAAGGGAATCTCATCGAGAGAGACAAGGTAATACCATTCGTTTGGTACAGATGGCCCACATGCGCCCTCTTTCCCGGAAAACTCCGCATGGACGAGAGGAACCACTAGAAGTAGTAGTAGGGAAACCAACAGACGCATGGCGAGATATTGCCGATGTGCCGCCTATACAGCCGACAGATCCTGCTCATAGGCTACCAGTGTCGCCCTGGACACCAGCCCCTCCTTTTGCAAGTCATTCACGAAAGCCGTGTCATTGTCCAAAACCCGGATTTCAAGCGTCAGTTCTGTGCTGCCTTCGGAAATCGTCTTGGACTTGATAGCCACATCAGCCACCTTCTCCCTGATTCTTTCCACGACATCCTTTTCATGAGCGGAATCCGTGAACTGCAACACCAGCAGAAACACATCCAGATCCCCCTTACCCCTTCTCGTCAACAACAGCAAAAATACGGAGATCATTATCGAACCGACAATGGATATGTTGTAGTATCCCACGCCATTGGCGATCCCTGTGGAAATAGCCCAGAACAGAAAGATGAGATCCATGCTGTCCTTGATAGGCGTCCTGAAGCGTACGATAGACAGAGCACCAACCATGCCAAGCGACAATATCAGATTTCCACTTATGGTCATAATAATCAGTGCCGTTACCGTACTCGACAAAACCAGAGAGATATTGAAACTCCGCTGATATAGAACCCCCTGAAAGGTCTTCTTATACATATAGAATATGAACATGCCAACCAAAAAAGACATGGACACGTTCATGATAATATTGAGCGTGGTTATCCGGTCCGCACTGCCCATGGACATCGCGAGAAAGCTTTTCTGCAAGATATCGCTAAAGGTCACCTGATCCATAATCTAATTGTCTTCCCACTTTCTATGTTTATAAAACCTTCTTGCCAGCGTGTACTTGCTTATAGCGGAACGCTCCAGGTTCGCTGCTGACAACACTTTCGAAATAAATCCTGGAAGAAACTCATCGAACTTGACCTCCAGTATCTGCTTCTGTTCAAGAATAACTGGCATTAACCCATGCACACCAGAAAATATATCGAGGTTATTCACACTGGACTTCAGGTTTTGGTCAAACGTGATCCTGATATTCGACACGGGAAAAACAAACGCCTGGCGCAAATACTCGACGATTACCTTGGGTCGATACATGCGCGTGGAAAAAATGCCATATATGCGATCGGCTACCGGACTGCCTATGTGCAGCAATTCCCGGTGTTCACCCGCGACGACCCTCCTGGCAAGCTCTCTGTCAACCTCACATGATTCTTTATAGACGAGTTGCCCATGCTTGTGCTTGATTTCAAACTTGTACACCGAATCATTCGTTGTCCCATAAGTTCTCAAGCGCACCTTCTGGCGACGCAAAACGCCAGATTGTTTTTCATATAAACATTCATCATCCACTGAATCGAAGTACAGGCTGCGCACAAGATAGCAACCCTGTTCGTCACCATGCTCATCACCGCCAATGACCGCCCCCAGGGACCGGCTCAAGCCGTCCACCTGAACATCATTTAGGTAGTATTTCAGTTCATGCCGCTTGAAGAACATCTGTCATTCTCTAAAACAGACTCACTTTCTGCCCGATGATTTGATGATTTACCAGCCATGAACTTCCACCACCATATTGTCAAGACCGGTTTCCCCTGGATCAACACCCCGAAAACAGGATCCAGGCCAGAAAAAAACGCCAAGTAGAAGCACCAAACCTTCCCCTTCCAGACATCAGGCTTGTACAGGCATTTTGTTCCCAACAAATGCTCGCGCTACCTGCTTTCGCATTCTCTGAGTCGAGAGACATCGGCCGATTTGGCTCTGAACAGCAGGAATAATTGCCTTCACCTCAGTCGCCTGCCCACCCTGGCAACGGCCCCCAATGATGCCAATACTGACGTACAATATCCACTACTTTTAAGGTGATCCTGAATACACTATTGAACTTATCCCGGAATCAGCACAGAATCTGCTCAAGGATAGACAACTGGCGTGCGCGCAAAGCGATAACAGATGCGGAACAACCATGAATGACGAACTCCAGCAAAATCTGAAAGGGTTTACCCGTTATCTCGTCAATGCGGGGCTGATGGAAGTCCAAGAGGCCATTGACGCCGCCAAGAACGCCAGCCAAGAGGGCCTTCCCCTTATCTCCTATGTGGTAAACAAAGGTCTGGTTTCTTCAAAGAAAATCGCCCTTCTGGCCCATCAGGAATTCGGTCTACCACTGTTTGACCTGGATGCCATAAACAAGGACAGCCTGGCCTTGGATCAGGTGGAGGCGGAACTCTACACCAAACACCATGTACTTCCCCTTGTAAAAAGAGGAAACCGCCTGTTCCTGGCTGCCTCCGATCCAACTAACCAGGAAGCAATCAAGGAAATCCAGTTCAGCACGGGCCTTGCCATAGAAATCATCCTGGTGGAAGAGGAGAAACTTGCCCAAGCGCTGGAAGATGCCTCCCGTTCCCAGGAGGCCGCTCTGGGGGCAATGCTGGAGGAAAACCTGGAGAACATCGACTTCGGCCTGGATGCCGACGGCGAGACTGACGAGGAGACTCAGACTGAAATCGATGAAGCCCCGGTCGTCCGCTTCGTAAACAAGATTCTGCTTGACGCCATCAACAGCGGCGTTTCCGACATCCATTTCGAACCCTACGAAAAACGCTACCGCATCCGTTACCGCCAGGACGGCCTGCTGTACGAAAAGGCCAGCCCCCCGGTAAATATCGCCCAGCGGCTGTCCTCGCGCCTCAAGGTCATGGCACGTCTGAATATCGCCGAGCGCCGGGTTCCCCAGGACGGCCGAATCAAGCTCAAGGTCTCCAAGCACCATGCCATCGACTTCCGGGTCAACACCTGTCCCACCCTATACGGGGAAAAGGTCGTCCTGCGTATCCTGGATGCCTCTGCCGCAACCATTGGCGTGGATGCCCTGGGTTTCGAGGAAGACCAGAAGAAACTGTTCATGGAGGCCATCAAGAAACCCTACGGGATGATCCTGGTGACCGGCCCCACGGGCAGCGGTAAGACAGTGTCCCTCTACACCGCTCTCAATATTCTCAACGCCCCTGAAGTCAACATCTCCACAGCCGAGGATCCGGTGGAGATTCAGGTTGAAGGCATTAACCAGGTGAACATCAACCCCGCGAGCGGACTGCATTTCGCCGATGCCCTGCGGGCATTCCTGCGCCAGGACCCCGATATCATCATGGTGGGTGAGATACGGGACCTGGAAACCGGTGAAATTGCCGTAAAGGCCGCCCAGACCGGTCATATGGTACTGTCCACCCTGCACACCAATGATGCGCCCCAAACCCTGACACGCCTGGCCAACATGGGTATTCCTCCCTACAACATTGCTTCATCGGTAAATCTCATCATGGCCCAGCGCCTGGGTCGGCGCCTCTGCGAGCACTGCAAGGAGCCCGAGGATCTGCCGCGCACCACACTGCTGGAAGAAGGCTTCAGCGAGGAAGAAGTGGCCGCCGGTCTTACCATCTACAAGGCAGTGGGTTGTGACAAATGCAATAATGGCTACAAGGGACGCGTGGGGATTTTCGAGCTTCTGCCGGTTTCCGAAGGCATAGCACAGATCATCCTGGAGGAGGGAAATGCTATGCAGCTCAAGGAACAGGCCTTGAAAGAAGGCTATTATTATGATTTGCGCACAGCCGGACTGCTGAAGGTGAAGAACGGTCTCACCAGTCTGGAAGAAGTCAACCGAATTACCAAGGACTAGTTCACATGGCGACAAAAGCAGCAGCAAGAAAAGCGGCTAAGCCGAAGGCGGAAAAGACCTACGAGTACGCCTGGACCGGCACAGATCGAAGAGGGAAAAAGATCAAGGGAAAGATGAGGGCCGCCAATGACGCCATCGTGCGCGCCGATCTTCGCCGCCAGGGGGTCAACCCCGTCAAGGTTCAGAAACTGATTAGCTTCAATATCGGCAAGCCGAAGATCACTACCGGGGATATCGCAGTGTTTTCCCGCCAGCTGGCCACCATGATGAAATCCGGTGTGCCCCTGGTACAGGCCCTGGACATCGTGGGAAAGGGCCATAACAACCCGGCCATGCAGGAGCTGGTTCTCAGCATCAAAGCGGATATCGAGGGGGGGACATCACTTACCAACGCCCTGCGCAAGCACCCGTTGTATTTCGACGACCTGTTCTGCAACCTTGTAGAGGCCGGGGAGCAGGCCGGTGTGCTGGAAACCCTGCTGGACAGAATCGCCACTTACAAGGAAAAGACCGAATCCATCAAGAAAAAGATCAAGAAGGCCCTGATCTATCCAGCAGCAGTCTTGAGCGTGGGCATCCTGGTAACCGCCATCATCCTAATTTTCGTAGTCCCGGTATTTGAGGAACTGTTCCAGAGCTTTGGCGCCGAGCTGCCGGCATTCACCCAGCTGGTAGTGGACATGTCGCGTTACATTCGCGACAACTGGGTGTTTATCATCCTGGGCATCGCCGCGGTAACCATCATTCTGGTCA
Source organism: Sedimenticola sp. (assembly GCA_027030425.1). GTDB lineage: Bacteria > Pseudomonadota > Gammaproteobacteria > Chromatiales > Chromatiaceae > Thiolapillus. The sequence goes on along the minus strand of JALVEW010000197.1, from coordinate 4,945 downwards.
ATGTCTGGAAACGCTCTCCAAAATTCCGGGAATCCATAGACCGACTAATGCTGAAATCGCCGGTTTTTGGCTCCATCATGCATAAGTCCGCCCTGGCGCGCTTTGCGAGGACGACCTCCACCATGTTTGCCGCGGGCGTGCCCATGGTGGAAGCACTGGATTCCGTGGCCGGCGCAACCGGCAGCGTGGTGTACGGCAACGCGGTTAAGGAAATGCGGGAAGATATTGCTACCGGCCAGTCCCTGCGTCTGGCCATGGAACAGCAGCAGCTCTTTCCCCACATGGTGAAGCAGATGGTCGCCATCGGCGAGGAATCCGGCTCCCTGGACGACATGCTCAGCAAGGTTGCCGATTTCTATGAAGAGGAAGTGGACAACGCCGTGGATGCCCTGAGTAGCCTTATGGAACCCATGATCATGGTCATCCTCGGTACCCTGGTCGGTGGCCTGGTAATCGCTATGTACCTGCCCATCTTCAAGCTGGGAACTGCCATCTGATGACGGAGTTTTTCGCCCAGCCGGCGATCCTCTATCCTCTGACCTTCATCCTGGGCCTGCTGGTGGGCAGTTTTCTGAACGTTGTCATCTTCAGGCTTCCCGCGCGCATGGAGCAGGAACTTAAGGACGCCTGTGACGAACAGGCGGGCAGGGAGGTGGAATACCGGCCCAACAAGTGGTTCGGCCTGGCTTATCTCATGTTTCCACCTTCCAGCTGCATGTCCTGCGGGCACCGGATTCGCGCCTGGGAGAACATACCCGTTGTCAGCTGGCTGTTGCAGAAGGGGAAATGTGCCGCCTGCGGCACCAAACTCTCGATCCAGTATCCTGTAGTGGAACTTCTGAGCGGCTTGTTCGCCCTGATCGTGGTCTGGCATTTCGGCTTTGGCTGGCAGGCCCTGGCCGCCCTGATTCTCACCTGGGCCCTGCTGGCCATGAGCGTCATCGACATCCGGCTGCAGATACTTCCCGACGTACTGATACTGCCCCTGGTCTGGCTGGGACTCTTGCTGAACCTGCAGGGCATGTTTACAGATATCCAGTCGGCCATCTACGGGGCCGTGGCTGGCTACTTATCCCTGTGGCTCCTGTTTCACCTGTTCCTGCTGGTTACTGGCAAGGAAGGCATGGGCTATGGCGACTTCAAGCTGTTCGCCCTGTTTGGCGCCTGGCTGGGCTGGCAGTTTCTGCCGCAGATACTGCTGCTTTCCGCCGTGGTGGGTGCCATCAGCGGCCTGGGCATGATCCTGCTTCTGGGACGGGACAAGGCTGTTCCCATCCCCTTCGGCCCCTACCTGGCAGCCGCAGGCTGGATCGCCATGCTCTGGGGAGATGAAATCAACCGCAGCTACCTGCAGTTTGCCGGTTTGCAGTAAATGCTGAAGATCGGCCTCACCGGCGGCATCGCCAGTGGCAAGACTGCCGTCAGCACCCATTTTTCCCAGCTCGGTGTTCCTGTCATCGACACGGATATCATCAGCCGGGAACTGGTGGAACCCGGCAGGCCCGCCCTTCAGCAGATTGCGGACCGGCTGGGGAAGGCGTTCATTGCCCCCGATGGGGGCCTGGATCGTACCGCCCTGCGACGCCACATTTTCTCCCATCCCGGAGCAAGGGCCGTCCTCGAAGACATTCTTCATCCCGCCATCCGCCAGGAAGTGGAAAGACGGCTGGCGGAAATCACCGACACACCTTATGCCATTGTGGTCATTCCCCTCCTGGTGGAAAACCACCTGGAAGACATGGTGGACCGAGTCCTGCTGGTGGACGTGCCGGAGGAACTCCAGGTCCAGCGGGTGTGCCGGCGGGACAATATCACGCCAAAAGAGGCGGAAAAAATCCTCCTCGCCCAGGCCAGCCGAAAGGAAAGGCGGCAAGCCGCGGACGATATCATCGACAATACCCGCGACCTCCCCACCCTCCATGCCCGGGTGGATAAGCTGCATCAAACCTATCTTTCCCTGTCCCGTCAAGGAACGGAAAGGAAATGACGAACAAGGATGTCCATCCACATTTGAACAAGATTATCCCCATCGATGATTACAGCTCGGGTTTGAACCTGCGTGACATCTGATGGACAATAGCCACTTCTTCGCCATCGGCCGGATGCCAGAATTGCATAATTCCCTGCTCTTTGAACACCCCCTCAACGAACGGACTCGTACCCTGCTGCGCATTTCCCACCTGTTCGAGCAGTTCGAGTATCACTTGCCGGCCTCCAGCCCCTGGCAGAGCCGTGCAGCGGTGCAGGCATTGCTGGACATCGTCAGCATCCTCGGCCGGGCAGATATCAAGCAAGAGCTCATCAAGCAGCTGGAACAGCAGAAACAGTCCCTGGAACGCATTGGCGACAACCCCGGCGTCGACCAGGTTCGTCTGCACCAGGTACTGGAAGACATCGACCGCATGAGTGAGCGTCTGTTTGCCACCACCAGCCAGCTGGGAAGCAGCCTGCGCAAGAACGAGTTTCTCAATGGCATTGCCCAGCGTATGCCCATTCCCGGCGGCAGCTTCGAATTCGACCTGCCGCAGCTTCACTACTGGCTCAACCTTCCCCACACCGAACGCGTCATGCAGCTCGACGACTGGCGTCATGAGATCAGCGTGGTGCAGGAAACCACGGATCTGCTGCTGGGCACCCTGCGCCACAGCAACGTCTTCCGCCCCCGTTCCGCCAGCAATGGGTTCTTTCAGCAAAGCCTGGACAAGAACCGCCGCGTGGACCTGATTCAGGTGCTGCTTCCGGCGGAAACCTTCCTGTATGCTGAAATCAGCGGCAACAAACACAGGTTCTGCATCCGATTCATGGAAAGCATCCAGTGGGAGCAGCCGGAGCAAACCAGCCAGGAAGTGGCCTTCAAGCTCAAGACCTGCCACATCTGAGATGAAACACGAGAAGAACATGCCACCAGTGGTCAAATGTCCCACCTGTTCCGCACCTGTGCCCTGGGACGAACGCTCGCCCTGGCGCCCCTTCTGCAGCAAGCGCTGTCAGCTCATCGACCTCGGGGAGTGGCTTACAGATGACGACCAGGAGCCCGAGATTACGCAGGGAGGGGCGGGGTCGGAGTCAAATGGGGAGGATGCTGGAAAGATCCGATGCCATGGAACAGTTCGATCCCGTTCCCGGTAATAGTTGGGTGGAATTTGACTCCGACCCCTTGTGTTCAATCAGGAATAATGCCCGGCCAAAGCCCCCGAATGCCGGCGATGCCCTGGGCGCCGGCCTGCCAGCTGCGCGCCAGCAGGGACGGCTGCATGCCGCCCAGGGCATAGACCGGCAGGGGCAGGCCGTCCACCAGTTCCGAAAACCTTTTCCAACCCAGCACCTCCGCGTCCGGATGGCTGGCGGTGGGCAGCACCGGCGACAGCAGGGCGAAGTCCACGCCCTTGTCCCTGGCCAGGGCCAGTTCCCGGGCATCATGGCAGGAGGCGCCCAACAACAGGCCGGAATAGTCGTCCCGGGATTTCATGGCCGCCAGACGGCGCCTGTCCAGGTGCAGGCCATGGGCCCCTGTCCGCCGGGCAAGTTCCAGGGGACCGTTCAGCAGCATCCTGGCCCCGTACCTGTCACACAGACGGCGCGCGGCCAGGGCCAGATCCGCCAGGGCCTGATCTTCCAGCCCGAACACGCGAAACTGCACCAGGGAAATACCGCCATCCAGGGCGGCGCGCAAATCGTCGAGAAACGCCCGGGCGTCAGGCACGGAAGGGGGGGTGATGAGACAGACGGGAGGAAGGCCGATGGCCGTCACTATGGGCCGGTCCGCAGCCGGCATGGGGCACCGGGCCAGTTCATTCACAGCCACCCAGGAAAGGGGCTGGTTTTCCCGTCCCTGGGGCTCCCCCCGCCAGGCGGTAATCAGCCAGGTGTCGAGGAGCACCTTACGGTCCTCGTAGTCATGGGCAACCCGTATCAGGGGACGAAAATCCCGGATGCTGATACCCAGTTCCTCATCCAGCTCCCTCGCCAGGGCCTGCCGCACGCTTTCCCCCGGCTCCACCTTGCCACCGGGAAACTCCCACAGGCCTCCCTGGTGGGAATCCGTCTTGCGCCGGGCCAGCAGCACCCGCCCATCTGCCCCTTGCAGTACGCCAACCGCCACATGCAGCACAGACATCTTCATCCCGAAGATTTCACCCAGTCGCCAAAACAATATTCTGGCTTATTGTATTTCATGTCGTGGTCGGGATCGGAGTCAAATGGGGAGGATATTGGGAAGATCCGACGCCACGGAACAGTTTGCCCCCGCTCCTTGTAACAGTCAGGCGGAATTTGACTCCGACCCCTTTGCAAATCCGCATCTGATACAGCCAGGCACCATAATCGTGGGTTAGGCTTCAGCCCGACAACAGCGGCCCTGCCGGAGCAATGTCGGACCGAAGTCCGAGCTGCTGACATGTTTTTTTCCATCATCCAAGGACGCGCATGAAAATCAGGTCCGGTATTCCGCGTTGATCTTCACGTAGTCGAAGGACAGGTCACAGGTAAGTATGCGGGCAGAAGCTTCTCCCCGGCCCAGGGCGATGCGGATACCGAAGGACGCCTTCTCCATCACCGCCTGTCCGGCTTCCTCGGTGTAACCAGGATCCCGTCCACCCCCGCTGACGATGCACAGGTCATCCAGCCAGATGCGGACCCTGTCGATATCCAGCCCCTGTACCCCGGCACGGCCGACGGCGGCCAGAATACGCCCCCAGTTGGGATCGGAGGCGAACAGGGCCGTCTTCACCAAGGGGGAATGGGCGACGGTATAGGCGACATCCCTGGCCTCGCTCTCGGTGGAAGCCTCCTCCACCTGTATCTCCACCAGCTTGGTGGCCCCCTCGCCGTCTGCGACGATGGCGGTTGCCAGTTCCATGCACACTTCCTGCACGGCCCGGCGGAACAGGCGCCCTGCCTCGCTTTGCCCGTCAGTCGTATCCACGCCGGAAGCCCCGCTGGCCAC
>JALVEW010000196.1 GCA_027030425.1 Sedimenticola sp. | reverse complement strand
GGCACACGCACCACCAGGCGCTTGCCATCACCTCCGGCCAGGCTCAGCAGGGGTTTGCCGCTGCTGGCGATTCCCCCCTCGGCAACATAGGTCTTGCTCACCACGCCGTCCATGGGCGCCTTGATGCGGGTGTAGGTCAGTGAATCCTCGATTTCCCGGATGTTCTGTTCCAAGGATGCCGCCCGGTTTTGCATACCGGCAATGGTCGCCTGCAGGCTTTCGATATTGGCCGCTTCTGTATCATATTTGTCTCTGGGAATCACCTGGCTGGCCAGCAGTTCCCCGGTGTGCTCATGCACCCGCTTCAGGTTCTTCAGCTCGGCATTCTTTGCCCGTATCTGGTCCTTCACTTCCGCAATCTTCAGCTGCAGGGCTTTCTTTTTGGCCAGCAGCTCCGCGGCATCCAGCCTGACAATAACCTCCCCGCGTTTGACCCGTGTGCCGCTGGATACAATCATCTCCACCCGGGAAGTGACTTTTGAGGCAATCTCCACATCGGAATCACTCTGCACTTCCGCCAGATAAGGAACGGTCAACTGGATGACGGACTGCCGGGCAACCTGTGTCGGCGCCACAATCCCATAGACTTTGGCTGTGGGTATCTTGACCAGGGCCGCTTTCTTGTTGTGGATGACCTTTTTGCCCGCAAGCACGAGAGCGGCAACCGCTACCAGCACTATCAACCATTTGAACAGTTTTATTGCCATCTGGAGTTATCCCAAAAAACATGAAATCCTGGCTTCATCTTATCATTACATTCGATTTTCCGTATATTTTTCTGTAGGATCATATCCGGGACATGACAAACAGCTTTCCGCTGTAATTCTGAAATACATAGATCACCGAAATTCTCTTTAACAGTTTCTTACCATGAAAAAACAGCTCGCCATTTTCCTGCTCTTTCTCTGCCTTGCCATCCCCACCGCACAGGCATCACCGGAATTCATGATCGACAGCGACTGGCTGTCGGAACACAAGGAAGACAAGAATCTTGTGATCCTGGAAGTCCGCTATCACCCGCACCGGTATTTCACCGTGGGGCATATCCCCGGCGCCATCCAGGTGCAGCGCTTCAAGGATCTGGGAGACAACAACGCCAACCCGCTGATGCGCTTTCCCTCACAGGAAGCCTTTGAAAAAACTCTGAGACGCTGGGGCGTCAACAACGACTCTATACTGGTGCTCTATGACGATTCGAACACGGCGCTGGTGTCGCGGCTCTACTATCTGCTGGATCTCTACGGTTTCAACATGAAACAGGTGAAAATTCTCAGTGGTGGAACCGTGGACTGGAGTGCCTTCGAAGAAATGACCAGGGAACCGACGCCTGCACCTAACCCCGGCATTGTTACCCTCAAAGCCGCCAACCCCCGGCTTTTCGTGGAATGGACGGATGTCTACGACGATGTCGTCTCTCGCCGTGATCCCAGCATCGTACTCCTGGATGCCCGCCCCCATGACATGTACACCGGCAAGCTGATCAAGCATTCCATCCGCGGCGGCCATATTCCCGGCGCCATCAATGTCGTCAGCCTGGACGGCACCAGTGCGCAGAAATGGCGCAGTGACGCCGAGCTGGCCGAACTCTACAAGACTGTTCCCAAGGAAAAGACCCTATACGTCTATTGCCATGACGGCTTTCGCATGAGCCTGGCCTACATGCAGCTCAAACATCTGGGTTACAAGGATGTACGGCTGTACAACGGCGGCTGGTCACACTGGGGAAACCGCCTGAGCCTGCCTGTTGTTGAGGGGGAAAAGCCCTATGCGGGGGATTTTGAGCTGTAAGGCGAGGTGCTGCTGTTGGAGAGCGGCCAGCTTGCAGGCTCACCCGGTGAGTCCCCGCAGGTGATAGAGTAACGGGCAGAACACCGGACAAAGGAGAGGAAGCGATGGAAGAACACCCCGGCCACGGCCATGCCGACACCCGCTGGCAGCCCGGCGCGCTGGATGACGGCTCGGCGGCGCTGGAGGAACTGGAAATCCGTTTGCGCGTCAGCGATCCCGAACTCATCAGAGAGATCGCCGCCTACCCGGAAGGCCGTATCCGCGACGATTTCATCCGCACCGCCCTGCGCATCGGGGTCATGGCCCTGCGCCAGGCGGAGGGGCAGATCGATGCCCAGGCCGTGCGCAACGAGGGCG
>JALVEW010000195.1 GCA_027030425.1 Sedimenticola sp. | reverse complement strand
TTCCGCGCCCTCCACGTCGAAGGGAATGTCCAGGCCGGAATCCTCCTTCACGTGCCTGGCCTGGGCCTGCAGGGCCTTGAGGGTGACGCCCATGGGGCTGCCCAGCTTCACCGCCCGGGTGGTGGCGCCGATGAGCCCCTCCGGCGCGTGACCTGCGGCGGCCATGCCTTCGCGCAGCCGGCGGATCATGTAGGTGAGATCCAGGCCGGCCGGGCAGACCAGGCTGCAGCGGCCGCACAGGGTACAGGTGTCGTACACCAGCTCCCGCCACTCAGCCAGCTCCTTGTCGGTGATGGGTTTGGAAAGGCCCAGCAGTTTCTTGATGCGTCCCGTCAGGGTGAATTCCTGCTCCCACAGGCGCCGCATGGGTTCTAGCTTGTGCACCGGCATGTACCTGGGATTGCAGGTTTCCGTGTAGAACAGACAGGCTTGGGCGCACAGGCCGCAGTGCACGCAGCTGCTGAAGAAGGCTGCCGTGGGCGTATCGATCTGCTCGCGCAGGATGTTCAGGCCGCGCTCCAGCGAGGGCTTGCTCATGACTGCACTCCTTTCTCGCCGGCCATCATGCCGTTGTACCAGCGGGCGATGAAGATGGTGAAGGTATGGGTCAGCTTGGTGAAGGGGAACAGGATCAGCAGCAGTTCCGCGCTCAGGATGTGTGCCGCCAGCAGCCAGGTATAGGGAAACCACAGGTGATGGTAGGCCATGTAGCCAGTGAGCAGGGGCAGGAAGCTGAGGGCCCAGGCCAGGTAGTCGCCGCTGGTGGACAGAAAACTCAGCACCCGGCTGGTGAGCCGATGCCACAGCAGGGCCAACATGGCAACCAGGGAAATGACCACGAACAGGTCCACCACGGGTGTTGGCAGGGCCGGCCAGGACAATCCGGTGAGAGATTCGATGAGCTGGATATGAGGCGCCAGCAGGAAAATCACGACGAACAGGCCGATATGGAAGGCATAGCCGGCGACGAAGGTAAAGCGCGGCCGGTGAATGATGTTACCACCCGGGGGAAGGGAGCGGCTGATCATGGTGCGGAACCCGGCTGCCGTGCCGCTGGCGCGCAGCTCGGCAAGATTCTTCTTTCTTCCCAGCAGGAAGATTTCCAGCAGGCGGATGAGCATGCCGAACAGGAAGATCCACAGGGCGATCTGCAGGCCTGGGCCGCGTACCCAGAGGAGGAGTTCGGTGCTGTTCATTGTGGCTCTCCGTCCTTGAGGTCGTCCACGGTGACTTTTTCATGCCGGGTGTGGGCATCGGCTTTCTTCTTGCGGTTGAGCAGGCCGCTGGCGGCGCCCAGGGCCGCGCCGCCAATGACGCCCCCGGCGATGGTGCTGCCGGAAATGCCCATGGGTTCGGAAAGGGCGTGGTAGAAACCGCCCATGTCCCAGAAATCCGGCTGCGAGCAGCCCAGACAGCCGTGCCCGGACTCGATGGGAAAACTGGTCCCATTGTTCCACTTGGTGGTGGCGCAGGCGTTGTAGGTCACGGGGCCCTTGCATCCCAGCTTGTACAGGCACCAGCCTTTTCTGGCCCCTTCGTCATCGAAGGTTTCCGCGAACTGTCCTCTTTCATAGAAGGGACGGCGGTAGCAGCGGTCATGGATGTTGTTGCCGTAAAAGGCTAGGGGGCGGCCCAGGTTATCCAGCTCTGGCAGCTTGCCGAAAGTGAGGAAATGGGCCAGCACGCCGGTGATGACCACGGGAATGGGAGGGCAGCCGGGAACATTGACCACGGGCTTGTCGGTAACGACCTCGGAAACAGCGACGGCTCCCGTGGGATTGGGATTGGCGTGGGGCAGGCCGCCATAGGCCGCGCAGGTGCCCACGGCGATGATGGCGGCGGCGCCCCTGGCGACTTCCTGGAGCATTTCCAGATTGCTCACCCCGGCAATGGTGGAATATCCGGTATTGGCCGTGGGAATGGAGCCGTCCACCACCAGCAGATAGTTGCCGAAATTCTCTTTCACGGCAATCTCCCGCGCCTCTTCCGCCGCCGAACCCGAGGCGGCCTGCAGGGTATGGTGGTAGTCCAGGGAGATGGCATCGAAGATCAGGCCTTCTATGGTGGGCGCATGGGAGCGGGTGAGTGACTCCGTGCACCCCGTGCATTCCTGGAAGGACAGCCAGATCACCGAGGGTCGCCGGGCGTTCTCCAG
>JALVEW010000194.1 GCA_027030425.1 Sedimenticola sp. | reverse complement strand
CAGCAGGCACCTCTAACATGGAAGCAATCCACTGGAACAAAAAAGGCCGCTCATCGCGGCCTTTTTCATTGGGCGTCAGTCCTCTGGTTCAGTCCTTCGGCTCCTGTTCGGCGGGCTTGTCCACCACTGGGCTAGATGCCTCCCCGGCCGAGGTTTCCGCAGAGGGTTTTTCCATGGAAGCCGATGCCTTCTCCAGTGGCTGTGGCTTGGTGGACACATTGGTTGCTGTCTCCCCGCCTGGAGCCTTGTCTTCCATGGGTGCTTCATCCCTGGACGCCGCCTTCTTCTTGGCCACCTTTTTCTTGCTGACCTTCTTCTTCGCCGTCTTCTTTTTGGCGACCTTTTTGCGGGGGGCGCTTTTCCCCTCGGCTGTTTCGGTTGTTTCGGGCTTGTCTGCATTCTCCTTGGCAGCCTTGTTTTCCGGGGCTTCCCCGGAGGCATCACCGACAACCGGCGCGGCCGCCGGAACCAGTGCTGTCACCTTGTCCTTGACCGGAACCGGTGGTTTGGCCTCGGATGCGCCACCTTCCCCGGGCGGGGGAGAAGAGGGCGCGGTGGCCGGTTGAGGGGTCTGGGAGGTGCTTTTCCCGGAAGAGGCGTCAACTTTCTGCGCAGATGCGGTTTGCGCCGCGGGCGCGGGGGTGTCCTTCTTCGGCTGATCCGGGCGTTCATTGCCCTCCGCTTTTTCAGCGGGCTTGTTTACCTCGTCCAGCCGGGGGACCGATGATTTCGACTTCAGACTGCCTGAAGAGATGGTGCGCTTGACCTTGCTGGCCTCGGCTCCGCTCTTGGCAGGCCCGTCCTTTTCCTTGCCGGTAGCGGGTTTCTGCGGGCTTGCAGAGGCCTGTTGCGCCGGCTTATTGCTCTTATCCGCTTGCTGGTCAGCAGTGGAAGAAGCTTCCTGTCTGTTCTCGTCCTGGGGTTGGCGCACCTGGCTCTGCCGGGTGCCAGGACCGCGGCTTCTTCCCCGGCCGCCACGGCGACCGCGTTTCTGTCCGGAGCCGCTGCGTTTTTCCTGTTGTTCCTTGCCGTTGTCCTTGTCAGCACGTTTCTGTCCAGTTTTCTGGTCTTCATTCTTCTTTTGTCCGCCAGATTTCTGCTGCTGGGCTTTCTTCCCGGAGACATTCCTGTCCCGGCCGTTGCGTTTGCCGCCACGGGCATTTCCGCCCCGGCGGTTGCCGGTTCCTGTTTGTTTGGGCTTGGCGGGCTCTTCTTCCTTTTGCGGCGTTTCGCCTTCAGCCGCTGAAGTAAAGATGGAAAACAGGCGCTTGATGAAACCGCCTTCGGGCTTGTCCTTGTTTGGAGCAGGTTCAGGCGTGGCTTCGCGCGGGGCAGGGGTGATGTTCTTCACCGCGGGTTGTTCTATCTGCCGGCGCTGCTGCTCCTGGCTGGCCGCCGCGGCCACTTCGGGCTCGGCGATCATGTTGTAGCTGGAGCTGCTTTCCCTGGGCAGATCCTGGCGGCGGATACGCTCGATGCTGTAGTGGGGCGTTTCCAGGTGCTTGTTGGGAATGAGCACCACGCTGATGTTGTGGCGTGATTCGATCTCGGAAATGGGCTGACGCTTTTCATTGAGCAGGAAGGTGGCCACTTCCACCGGCAGCTGGGCCTGTACCCGGCCGGTGTTTTCCTTGAGGGCTTCTTCCTCGATGATGCGCAGGATGGACAGGGCCAGGGATTCCACGTCGCGGATATGTCCCTGGCCGTCGCAGCGCGGGCAGACCTGGTGTGCGGATTCGCCCAGGGAAGGCCGTAGCCGCTGGCGGGACATTTCCAGCAGGCCAAAGCGGGAGATGCGGCCGATGCGCACCCGGGCGCGGTCTTCCTTCATGGCTTCGCGCAGGCGGTTTTCCACCTGGCGCTGGTTCTTGGAAGGGCCCATGTCGATGTAGTCGATGACGAACAGCCCTCCCATGTCCCGCAGGCGCAGCTGGCGGGCGATCTCCTCGGAGGCTTCGAGGTTGGTGGTCAGGGCCGTGTCCTCGATGTTGCTGCCCTTGGTGGCGCGGGCTGAGTTGATGTCTATGGATGTCAGGGCTTCCGTGGGGTCGATGACGATGGAGCCGCCGGAAGGCAGACGCACCTCGCGTTGGAAGGCTGTTTCGATCTGGGACTCGATCTGGTAGCGGGAGAACAGGGGCACTTCGTCCTCGTACAGCTTGAGCTGCTTGAGGTAACGGGGCATGACCTGTTCGATGAACTGCCTGGCCTCGGCATAGACCTCGGGGTTGTCGATGAGGATCTCACCGATGTCCGCTCGCAGGTAGTCGCGCATGGAGCGGATGATGACGTTGCTGTCCTGGTAAACCAGGAAAGGGGCCTTGCGCTCCTGGGTGGAGGTTTCTATGGCACTCCACAGCTGCAGCAGGTAGTCCAGATCCCACTGCAGTTCCTCGGCGCTCTTGCCCACCCCTGCGGTGCGCACGATGAGCCCCATACCCTCGGGGACTTCCAGCTGGCTCATGGCCTTCTTGAGCTCGGTGCGTTCCTGGCCCTCGATACGCCGGGACACGCCGCCGGCGCGGGGGTTGTTGGGCATGAGCACCAGGTAACGGCCCGCCAGGGAGATGAAGGTGGTCAGGGCCGCGCCCTTGTTGCCGCGTTCCTCTTTCTCGATCTGGATGGTGATTTCCTGGCCTTCACGCAGGGCCTCGCGGATGCTGGGGCGCTTGTTGCCCTCCAGGGATTTGGGGTCGAAGTAGCTGTGGGCTACTTCCTTCAGGGGTAGAAAGCCATGGCGCTCGGCGCCGTAGTCGATGAAGGCGGCTTCCAGGCTGGGCTCCACCCGGGTGATCTTGCCCTTGTAGATGTTGGCTTTCTTGCGCTCCCGGCCGGGGCTTTCGATATCGAGGTTGTAGAGTTTCTGGCCGTCCACGATGGCCACGCGCAACTCTTCCGGCTGAGTTGCGTTGATCAGCATTCTTTTCATGTAGTCTGTTGTCCTGTGTCAAGCGCACGGCTTGCCGGACAGGGAGAACTGTCACCTGAAACTGCTGTTCCGTCTGCACGAAACCTCAGGGCGGCTGGCGTCAAATGGCGTACTGGCATCCTGATCCGGCTGTGCTTAGCCGGGGTGTACGAGTCACGCCTGATCCTTGACGGTCAGGCCGCAGTCTTTCCTGTACATGCCGGCATGGAAATGCCGGCCGGGCAATCCGTATCGCTCAAAAACCTATCCATGACCATCGCCGGGGCGATGATCTCTCAATGTATCTTGGTGCAAGTGAAAACACCCTGTGTGCGGCTTAAGGATGTGCCGTGGTCGAGAAAGTCCGGGGAGGGGCTTTTTCAACGTCCTGCCAGGGTGATTTCAGGGGGATGATGGATATGCTGGTTGCCGGAGGCCTGGGGCGTGTTGGGCAGTCTGCAATGGGGACGCATCATCCCGGGGAGCCCCGTCATCGGGTCGCAGAACATCTGACGAGCCAGCCCTGACGGGACACCGGAAAATCTGAAAAAGAACGCAAGGCGAACTTTTGCCCGCGAAATATACCAAAAATCAGCAACATAGTCCAATACACAGGTTCTTTTCCGAACGTCGGCTTCCCTGTTGGTGCGGGAGAATGCGAACACCCTTTCCTCAGCGGGTATAATGCGGGTCTTCTTCATCTTTCCCGCCGGCCATGAACGACAAGACTCCCCGTGTGCGCCATGTCACCGTCGATGAACGGGGTGACGGTCAGCGTATCGATAACTTCCTGTTGCGTGAACTCAAGGGCGTGCCGCGCGCCCTGGTGTACCGTCTGTTGCGCCGGGGTGAGGTGCGGGTCAACAAGGGGCGGGCCAAGGCGGGCAGGAAGCTGGTTGCGGGGGACGTGGTGCGTATTCCCCCGGTGCGTTTGCCAGACGTGGCCGAAGCAGGTGTTCCGCCAGAATGGCAGATAGAAAAAATTGAAAAATCAATAATATACGAAGACAAATTATTGTTGATTGTCAATAAGGAGTCTGGCCTGGCTGTACACGGAGGCAGTGGTATTTCCTTCGGCGTCATCGAATTGCTGCGGGCCAGCAGACCCGGGGAAAAGGCCCTGGAGCTGGCTCACCGCCTGGACCGGGACACCTCGGGGTGCCTGATGCTGGCGCGCCGCCGCAGTGCCCTGCGAACCCTGCAGCAGTTGCAGCGGGAAGGGCGGGTGCGCAAGCGCTACCTTGCCCTGTTGGCGGGCCGCTGGAACCGGGATCGCCAGCAGGTAAAGGTACCCCTGAAGAAGAATACCCTCAAGAGCGGCGAGCGGGTGGTACGTGTGGACGCGGCGGGGAAGGCGGCCCACACGGAGTTCCGGGTGATCAGACGTTTTGCCGATGCGACGCTTGTAGAAGCGGAACTCAAGACCGGCCGCACCCATCAGATAAGGGTGCATGCCCAGTACCTGGGCACACCCATCCTGGGTGATGAGAAATATGGAGATGAACAGGCCAACCGCCAGTTCCGCAAGCTGGGATTGAAACGCCTGTTCCTGCACGCCGCCAGCCTGCGTTTTCCCTGGCCGGACAGGAAGGAGCCTTATGCCTTCAATGCGCCCCTGTCACCGGAACTTCAACAACTGCTGGAAAAACTGGATGTATGAGCTGATCGTTTTTGACTGGGACGGGACCCTCATGGATTCCGAGGCCACCATCGTGCAGTGCCTGCAAAAGGCGGCTGCGGATCTGGGTCACGTCGTGCCGGACGAGGCTCAGGCCAGAGATGTCATTGGCCTGGGCCTGCACCAGGCGGTGGCCCGCCTGTTCCCGGAAGCAGACGAGGCGGAGGTGGATGCCCTGGCAAACCAGTACCGCAGGCATTTTCTCGATCCGGAACGCCCTCCCTCGCCCCTGTTCCCCGGTGCCGGGGAGTTGCTGGAAACCCTGGCGTCGCGGGATTACCTGCTGGCCGTGGCCACGGGCAAAAGCCGCCGGGGGCTGGACATGGAACTGCAACACACGGGATTGGGTGATTTCTTTCATTACACCCGTTGCGCCGATGAAGCTTTTTCCAAGCCCCATCCGCAGATGCTGCTGGACGTGATCGACTACCTAGGCGCGGAACAGGGCCGAACCCTGGTAGTGGGTGATACGGAATACGACATGCAGATGGCGGCCAATGCCGGCAGTCATGCCGTGGGTGTCAGCTATGGCGTGCACGCGCCCGAGCGTCTGCAAAAAGAAGGCGCCCTGGCGGTCTTCGATCGGTTGGGCGAGATTCCCGACTGGCTGCGTTCCGTATAATCCCAGGGGTCGGAGTCAAATCACCTCAGGCCGTTGAATCTGTGGGACATCACCCTGATTTGACTCCGACCCCTTGCTTCCCTTGCTTAGGGCAGTTCCACGCCTTCTTTGTCCAGCATTTCCACCAGTCGTATGAGAGGCAACCCCACCAGGGCGTTGGGGTCATCGCCTTCCAGTTTGCGGAACAGGGTGATGCCCATGCCTTCGGATTTGAAGCTGCCGGCACAGTTGAAGGGCTGCTCATGGTCCACATAGCGCGCGATCTGACCGCTATTGAGCTGACGGAAGTGTACGCGGAAGGGCTCGCACAGCACCTGAGCGCGCTCTTTTTCGCTGTTGTACAGGCACAGGCCCGTATGAAACTCCACGGTCTTTCCCGCCATGGCGGTCAGCTGGGCGATGGCGTTTTCCCGGTTGCCGGGCTTGCCCAGGATTTCACCGTCCACGCAGGCCACCTGGTCCGAGCCGATGATGAGGGCGCGGGGAAACTGTTGCGCCACGGCCCTGGTCTTGGCTTGGGCCAGGCGCTGCACCAGCTGAACCGGAGATTCGTCTTCCCCCCGGCTTTCGTCCACCTCGGGCGCCACCGTGGCAAAAGGCAGTCCCAGTTTCTCCAGCAACTCCCGGCGGAAGGGGGAGGTGGAGGCCAGTACCAGTTCCTGCATCAGGAGGTGAACTTGCCGTTGCGCAGGCGCTCGGCTTCCATGATTTCCACTTCCCGGGCGCCGGAAATGA
This sequence comes from Sedimenticola sp., assembly GCA_027030425.1. Lineage (GTDB taxonomy): Bacteria > Pseudomonadota > Gammaproteobacteria > Chromatiales > Chromatiaceae > Thiolapillus. Next base: position 18,690 of record JALVEW010000194.1, on the reverse strand, counting down.
CGATGGCGGGGTCGGGGACGAAGTCCAGCGCCGATTCGTTCCGGTCATAGGGAACCGAGTTGAGAATGACTTTCATGGCGTTGAGGCGCGCCAGGTACTTGTCATTGGAGCGAATCACCGTCCAGGGCGCGTGGGTGGTGTGGGTCTTTTTCAGCATCTCGTATTTCTGGGTGGTGAAGTCGTCCCAGCGCTCCTGGGCCTGGACATCCACCTCGCTCAGTTTCCACTGGCGCAAGGGATCGGTCTTGCGGCGTTCGAAGCGGCGCGCCTGCTCGTCCTTGGTGACGCTGAAATAGAGCTTGACCAGGATGGTGCCCTGGCGCACCAGGTCTTTCTCGAAACCGCCCACGCCGCGCATGAAGTTCTTGTGCTCTTCCGCGGTGCAGAAACCGAAGATGGGTTCCACCATGGCGCGGTTATACCAGCTGCGGTCGAACAGCACCACTTCGCCGCCGCGGGGAAACTGGGTGACGTAACGCTGGAAGAACCACTGGCTGCGTTGCTCGTTGGTGGGTTTGCCCAGGGCCACCACCCGGTAGTGCTTCTCGTTCATGTAGCGGGTGACCCGGCGAATGGTGCCGCCTTTGCCGGAGGCGTCACGTCCCTCGAACAGGATGATCATGCGCTTGCCGGTGTTTTCCAGATGCTGCTGCATCTTGATGAGTTCCGCCTGGTAGGGCTTAAGGGACTGCTCTTGGCGGCGGCGCATGAGGGCCTTCTTCGCAGCCTTTTTCAGCCTGCCTTCGGCATTCTTCGCTTCCTGATACTTTTCGATGAGTTCCTCGACGGTCATTTGCTGGCCGTCGACTTCGATAAGCTGGTTGTCCATTTTATTGCGTTCCGATTGGTTATCAGTATTTGAATATTATGCGCCTGTGGCAGGAGAGGAAGATTGATCCCTGTCAGCCTCGCTTGAACAGTCGCTGTTTTTCACGCTGCCAGTCCCTGTCCTTGGATACGGCGCGCTTGTCATGCTGCTTCTTGCCCTTGGCCAAGCCGATTTCCAGCTTGGCGCGTCCTTTCTTCCAGTACATGGCCGTGGGCACCAGGGTGTAGCCCTTGCGCTCCACCTGGCCGCGCAACATGTCTATTTCGCGCCGGTGCATGAGCAGCTTGCGGGTGCGGGTGGGATCCGGGTGAATATGGGTGGAGGCGGTCTGCAGGGGCGTGATGTGCGCGCCGAACAGCCAAAGCTCATCGTCCTTGATGAGTACATAGGCCTCCTTGAGATTGACGCGGTTTTCCCGCAAACTCTTCACTTCCCAGCCTTCCAGGGCGATGCCCGCCTCGAAGCGCTGTTCAATGAAATAATCGTGCCCCGCGGACTTGTTGAGGGTGATGGTGTTACCCTTGCCGCCCTTGTTCTTTGATTTTTTGGCCATGGGTGAATTGTAACCCGCAGGGTGTCGGCATGAGAACCGATTTGCAGGAGAAGTGAACCGTGAGAAGCACTTTGTTCAGGACCATTTTCATCGCGGCCGCGATACTGGTCGCAGGGCGCGCCGTGGCGGGGCAGGAGGCGGCGGCTGCCAGCACCCTGAATGACGCCCTGGGTTCCATCAATGGCTGGCTGGCGACGGTGCTCTTTTTCGACGTGTTTCCGGGAGAAGGGGAATTTCCCTTCATCGTGGCCTGGCTGGTGGCGGGAGCGGTGTTTCTCACGGTGAAAATGGGCTTCATCAACTTCCGTCTGCTGGGCCATTCCGTGGCCATTCTTCGGGGGCGTTACAGTCGTCCCGATGACGTGGGGGAAGTGTCGCCTTTCCAGGCGTTGACCACGGCTCTGTCCGCCACCGTGGGTCTGGGTAACATTGCCGGCGTGGCCATAGCCATTGGTATCGGTGGTCCGGGAGCGACTTTCTGGATGATCGTCGCTGGCCTGCTGGGCATGACCACCAAATTCACGGAAGCCTCCCTGGCACAGATGTACCGGGAGATTCGTCCCGACGGCCATGTCATGGGCGGCGCCATGGAATACCTGTCCCGGGGTTTTTCGGAGATCGGCTGGAAGGGTTTCGGCAAGTCCCTGGCGATTTTGTTTTCCGTCCTGACCATTGGCGCCTCCCTGGGTGGTGGTAATGCTTTCCAGGTAAGCCAGTCCCTGACCGCGGTCAAACAGCAGATTCCCTACCTGGCGCAGGAACCCTGGATTTATGGCCTGGTGATGGGGTTCCTGGTGGGGGTGGTTATCATCGGCGGCATCCGCCGCATTGCCCATGTGGCGGAAGCCATTGTTCCCACCATGGTAGGCATCTACCTGGTGGCGGCAGGGTGGATTGTCTTTTCCAACGCAGAAAAGGTGCCTGAAGTATTCGCCCTGATTTTCTCCAAGGCCTTCAGCCTGGAGGCTGGCATGGGGGCTTTCGTCGGCATCATCGTGCAAGGTTTCAAACGGGCGGCGTTTTCCAGCGAGGCCGGTATAGGTTCCGCGGCCATCGCCCATTCCACTGCCCGAACGCCCTATCCTGTGCGCCAGGGCATTGTGGCCCTCATGGAGCCTTTCATTGATACCGTGGTTATCTGCACCATGACCGCCCTGGTAATCATCATCACCGGTGTCTATGACGCCAATGGTCAGCACGCGGAACTCATTGCCAACAACCAGGGGGCAGCGCTCACGGCCATGGCCTTCGGCAGTGTCATCAGCTGGTTTCCTGTGGTGCTGTCCATTTCCGTGGTGCTGTTTGCCTATTCCACCATGATCTCCTGGTCCTATTACGGCGAGCGCTGCTGGACCTATATGTTCGGTGAGCGTTGGTCCTTGATCTACAAGGTAGTGTTCGTACTGGTGGTGATGGCCGGGTCCATCAGCAATGCCTCCGCCGTGCTGGACTTCAGTGACCTTCTGCTCCTGTCCATGGCCTTTCCCAACATGTTTGCTTTGTATGCATTGAGCGGGCAGGTGAAGCGCCGGCTGTCTGGTTACCTGGAAAAGCTGCGCAGCGGCGAGCTGGACAGGGAAGTGGGGCGCGGCTAATGGCTCTGGTGGAAAAGTCGGCTCTGGTTCCCGTATCGGCGGAAACCCTTTTCGAGATCGTCAATGACGTGGAGAGTTATCCCGAATTCCTGCCCTGGTGCAAGGACGGCCGCCTGCTGTCGCGTACCGAGGACGAACTCTGTGGCGAGATCGTGGTGTCCAAGGCCGGCGTGACCAAGGCCTTTTCCACCTGCAACCAGTTGCATCCTTATCATCGTATTGACATTCATCTTCGTGAAGGGCCTTTTCACAAGCTTGAAGGTGCCTGGGAGTTCCAGGAGTTGCGCAAGGATGCCTGCAAGGTGGTTTTACGCCTGGAATTCGAATTTTCCAGTGGCCTGATGGATAAGGCTTTTGGTATCGTGTTCGCACAGATTGCCAACTCGCTGGTGGATGCCTTTTGCAAGCGCGCCAACGAACTGGCCAGAGGAGCAGCAAAATGATTCAGGTTGAAGTTGCCTACGCCCTGCCGGACGAGCAGATCGTCCGCGTGGTGGAGGGCGAACCGGGAATGACCGTGGAACAGGCCATACAGGCTTCCGGCATTCTGGATGCCCACCCCGAGATCGACCTGGCCAGGAACAAGGTGGGCGTATTCGGCAAGGCGGCCAAGCTGGATGCCGTGCTCTATCCCGGTGACCGGGTAGAGATCTATCGCCCGTTGATTGCGGATCCCAAGGAAGCGCGGAAGAAGCGCGCCAGCCAGGGCAAACAGCTGCGCAAGGGCGGGGGAAAGGCAGAGCGAGGCAACAAGGCGGGGTAGTAAAAAATCAGGTAAATAAATAAGTTATGAAGCATGCCTGACCCTTTTCAGTTATTTATTTGATTGTCTGCCTTGACGCTCGGGGCAAAAAAAACTATTATCGCGCCGCATGAGAGGGCAGGAAGCCCGGTTACGGTTGTTCGCCGGATGGCGTGACAGTAGGGTATTTCCAAACGTGAATTCCCTGGGACCCCGTTTACGGGGTTTTTTGTTGCTGGAAGATCAGGAATGGGCCTCGTGCCCATTTTTTTGTTTTTGGAGATTTTTGGCGCTAAATGCAGAAGGCATCGGCTAGATTGCAGGAAATAGTGCGTGGTGTTGTGGAGCCCATGGGCTATGAGCTGGTGGGGGTGGAATACCTCACGGGCTACCAGGGCGGCAACCTGCTGCGCGTCTACATTGACCATGAAAATGGCATCAATGTGGACGATTGCGCGGCTGTGAGCCATCAGCTCAGTGGCGTGCTGGACGTGGAAGACCCGCTGCCGGGACAGTACAGCCTGGAAGTTTCCTCTCCGGGACTGGATCGTCCCCTGTTCGATGCCGGGCAGTTTGAGCGCTATATCGGGCACAAGGTGAATGTACGGCTGGATCCGTCCGTTGGCGGCAGGCGCAAATACAAGGGCCTGTTGCTGGGGCTGGAAGAGGACCACATTCTGGTAGAGGTGGATGGAGAAGTCTATCCTTTAAACCTGGAGCAGATTCAGGAGGCCCGGCTTGTCCCGGAATTCTAATTTATTGAGGGTATCACGATGACCAAAGAGATCTTGTTCGTCGTAGACGCAGTGTCTAACGAGAAAGAAGTCGAAAAGGACATTATTTTCGAAGCCATCGAGGCGGCGCTTGCTTCCGCGACACGGAAAAAACATGGCGGGGACATCGATGTCCGCGTGGTCATCGACCGGGAGACCGGGGATTACGATACCTACCGCCGCTGGCTGGTGGTGGATGACAGCGAAACGCCGGTGCTGGAGAATCCCAAGTCGGAAATCACCCTCAGCGCCGCCCGGGCCGAGAATCCTGATGTCCAGCCTGGTGACTATATCGAGGAACCCATGGAGTCCATCGAGTTCGGTCGCATCGCCGCCCAGACGGCCAAGCAGGTGATCGTGCAGAAAGTGCGCGAGGCCGAGCGAGCCAAGGTGGTGGAAGCCTATGAGGACAAGGTGGGGCAGCTGGTCACCGGCGTGGTCAAGCGTCTCGACCGCGGCGCCATCATCCTGGACCTGGGCAGCAATGCCGAGGCCATCATTCCCCGCAGCGACGTGATTCCCAAGGAGCCGGTGCGCATCGGTGACCGCCTGCGCGGTTACCTGAAGGAAATCCGCACCGACGTGCGCGGTCCCCAGCTGTTCGTGTCCCGCACCGCGCCGGAGTTGCTTATCGAGCTGTTCAAGCTGGAAGTGCCGGAAGTGGGTGACGGCCTCATCGAGATTCTGGGTGCCGCCCGTGATCCCGGCCGCCGCGCCAAGATTGCCGTCCGTACCAATGATCCCCGCATCGACCCTGTGGGCGCCTGCGTGGGCATGCGCGGCTCCCGCGTTCAAGCCGTGTCCAATGAGCTGGCTGGCGAGCGGGTGGACATCATCCTCTGGGACGAGAACCCGGCCCAGTTCATCATCAATGCCATGTCTCCGGCGGAAGTATCGTCCATCGTAGTGGACGAGGATGCCCATTCCATGGACATCTCCGTCAAGGAAGAGAATCTTTCCCAGGCCATTGGTTCCGGTGGCCAGAACATCCGCCTGGCCAGCCAGCTTACCGGCTGGACCCTGAACGTGATGAGCGAGGAAGAGCTGGCGGAGAAGGTGGATGCTGAAGCCCAGCAGTATGTGCAGGCCTTCATGGAACAGCTGGATGTGGACGAAGAAGTCGCCGTTATTCTGGCCCAGGAAGGTTTCACCTCCATCGACGAGATCGCTTTCGTGCCGGAAGAAGAGCTGCTGGCCATCGAAGAATTCGATGAGGATATCGTGGCCGAGCTGCGCAGCCGCGCCAGCGATGCCCTGCTGACCAATGCCATTGCCCAGGAAGAGCACCTGTCTGATGCGGAACCCGCAGAGGATTTGCTCAATATGGAAGGCATGACCGAAGACCTGGCCCACCAGCTGGCGTCGGTGGGTGTGGTGACCATGGAAGACCTGGCCGAGCAGTCCATCGATGAGCTGATGGAGCTGGAAGGCATGGATGAAAAACGCGCCGGTGAACTCATCATGACCGCACGGGCGCCATGGTTTGAAGAAGCGGAATCAGAAACAGAGTCCGAAGGCTAGGAGGTGTTGGCATGAGCGATATAACAGTCAGCCAGTTGGCCGCCGCCATAGGTGTTCCGGTAGATCGTCTGCTGCAGCAACTTGCCCAGGCGGGGCTGGAAAAACAGAGTGGTGACGATGCTGTTACCGCCGAAGAGAAGATTGAGCTTCTGAACTACCTGCGCCGCAGCCACGGCAAGAAGGAGCCGGTGACCAAGGCTGCCAAGACCGGCAAGGTGACCCTGAAGCGCAAGACCACCACGGAGCTCAAGCAACCTACCTCTGCCCGTTCGCCTTCCGCGCGTGCTGCGCGCACGGCCAAGACGGTGAACGTGGAGGTGCGCCGTAAGCGCACCTATGCCAAGCAGCCCCCGGTGGAAACGGACAAGGAACGCCTGCTGCGCGAAGCGGAGGCCGCCAAGAAGGCGCTGGCCGAGCAGGAAGAACAGCGCCGTCTCGCAGAAGAACAGGAGCGTGCCCGGCGCAAGGCCCAGGAGGCCCTGCTGCAGGCGGAAAAGGAAGAAAAACAGCGTGCTGAAGAGGCCCGGACACGTGCCGAGGAAGAGGCGCGCGCGCGGATCGAGGCAGAGAAAAAGCAGAAGGAGCGGGATCTGGAACTGGCCCGACGTGCCCAGGAACAGCGCAAGAGTCAGCAGGAAGCCCGTGAGCGAAAGGAGAAGGCCCAGCGTCGCGCCGAGGCCGGTCGTCCCGGCCGTGGCCGCAAGGAACTCCATGTGGCTGCCGGCAAGAGCGGCCGCCGCAAGCCGGCCCGGAAGAAAGGCGGTCGTGATGCGGGCCAGGCCGATATGGATCACGGTTTCCAGAAGCCCACAGCGCCCGTGGTGCGTGAGGTCAAGGTGCCGGAGAACATCAGCGTGGGCGAACTGGCCCAGCAGATGTCCGTCAAGGCCGCGGAGGTCATCAAGGAACTCATGAAAATGGGCATGATGGTGACCATCAACCAGGTACTGGATCAGGATACCGCCGCCCTGGTGGTGGAGGAAATGGGGCACAAGGTTGTCTTTCAGAAAGAAGAGGACGTGGAAGACAAGCTGCTGGCAGAGATTTCCGAGGAGCCCCAGGGCGAGTTGCTGCCGCGGGCGCCGGTGGTCACCATCATGGGCCACGTGGACCATGGCAAGACTTCCCTGCTGGATTACATTCGTAAGTCCCGGGTGGCCGAAGGCGAGGCCGGAGGCATAACCCAGCACATTGGCGCCTACAAGGTGCACACGGATCACGGTGACATCACCTTCCTGGACACGCCGGGTCACGCGGCATTTTCCGCCATGCGCGCCCGGGGCGCCAAGGCCACGGATATCATCATTCTGGTGGTCGCGGCGGACGACGGGGTCATGCCCCAGACCAAGGAAGCCGTGCAGCATGCCAAGGCGGCGGAGGTGCCGCTCATCGTGGCTGTGAACAAGATCGACAAGCCTGAGGCCCAGCCCGACCGGGTCATGCAGGAGCTGGTGGCCGAGGAAGTGGTGCCGGAAGACTGGGGCGGTGACACCCAGTTCGTGCAGGTGTCCGCCAAAACCGGCCAGGGCATAGACGACCTGTTGGATGCCATCTTGCTACAGGCCGAGATTCACGAGTTCAAGGCGCCGGTGGAAGGCCTGGCCCAGGGCACTATCGTCGAGTCCAGCCTGGACAAGGGCCGGGGCCCCGTGGCCACGGTGCTGGTACAGTCCGGCACCCTGCACAAGGGTGACGCGGTGGTGGCTGGGGTGGAATACGGCCGCGTGCGCGCCATGTTCGACGAGAACGGCAAGCCCGTGAAGGAGGCCGGTCCCTCGACGCCCGTGGAAGTGCTGGGCCTGTCCGGCACGCCCCAGGCCGGTGACAGCCTGGTGGCGCTGAAGGATGAGAAGAAAGCCCGCGAAGTGGCCGAGATGCGCCGTGAACAGCAGCGTGACTCACGTTTGGCGGAACAGAAGGCCGCCAAGCTCAACGAGATGTTCACCCGCATGGGCGAAGGTGACGTGGCCTATGTGAACCTCATCATCAAGGCCGATGTGCAGGGTTCCGTGGAAGCCCTCAAGGAGTCATTGCAAAAGATTCATACGGACGAGGCCCGGGTGAAGATCGTGGCTGCCGGTGTGGGTGGCATCAACGAATCCGATGCCAACCTGGCGCTGACCTCCGGCGCCGCCATCATCGGTTTCAATGTGCGGGCGGATGCTGCGGCGCGCAAGGTTATAGAAGAAAGTGACCTGGATGTGCGCTACTACAGCATCATCTACGAGGTCATCGACGACGTAAAACAGGCCGTGGCCGGCCTGCTGTCGCCGGAGATCCGCGAGGAGATCATCGGCCTGGCGGAAGTGCGCGACGTGTTCCGCTCCTCCAAGCTGGGGGCCATTGCCGGCTGTATGGTGGTGGAAGGCGTGGTCAGGCGCCACAGCCCCATCCGCGTGCTGCGGGACAATGTGGTCATCTTCGAGGGCGAGCTGGAATCCCTGCGCCGTCACAAGGATGATGTCAATGAAGTCAAGGCCGGCACCGAATGCGGTATCGGCGTGAAGAACTACAATGACGTCAAGCCTGGTGACCAGATCGAGGTCTTCTCCCGCACCGAGGTGCAGAGAGAGCTGTAATGAAGGAGTTCAGTCGCGCTGACCGTATCGGCTCCCAGATGCAGCGGGAGCTGGCCCTGCTGCTGCGGGATGCCGTGAAGGACCCGCGCCTGTCCGAAGTGACGGTGCAGGAAGTGCGCGTGACCCGGGATCTGTCCCATGCCAAGGTGTATTTTACCGTGCTGGACAAGTCCGAGGCCGAGTTTTTCACCGCTCAGCTGGGCAAGGCGGCGGGTTTCCTGCGCCGTCGCCTGGGGCAGGTGATGAAACTGCGCACGGTACCCGAACTGAAATTCGTTTACGACAGCTCTATCGAGGAAGGGCAGCGTCTGGAAGCCCTTATCGAAAAGGCCGTGGCCAGCGACAGCGGGGAAGACGATGGGTAAACGCCGTCGCCGTCGTGGGCGCAACATCACCGGCATCCTGCTTCTGGACAAGCCTCTGGGCCTGACCTCCAACGCCGCCCTCCAGGAAGTGAAACATCTGTACAAGGCGCAGAAGGCAGGGCATACCGGCAGCCTTGACCCCCTGGCCACGGGCATGCTACCCCTGTGCTTCGGCAATGCCACAAAGATCTCCGCCTTTCTGCTCGATGCGGACAAGCGCTACCGCGTGCGCGTGAAGCTGGGCGAAACAACCAGCACCGCCGATGCCGAGGGCGAGGTCATCGAAAGCTGTCCCGCCGATCACATCACGGAAGCGGATGTGCTGGCGGTGCTGCCGCGCTTCACCGGCGAGATTGAACAGCTGCCGCCCATGTATTCGGCCGTCAAGCACAAGGGGCAGAGGCTTTACGAGTTGGCCCGCCAGGGATTGGAAGTGGAGCGCGAGGCACGCCGCATCACCATTTTTGATTTGCGGCTGACCCGCTTCGAAGGCCCTGAATTCGACCTGGACGTACATTGCTCCAAAGGCACCTATGTGCGCACCCTGGCTGAGGATATAGGCAAGGTATTGGGCGTGGGTGCTCATGTGAGCCGGCTGCGCCGCACCCAGGTCGGTCCCTTCAGGGAAGACGGTATGGTGACCATGGAGCAGCTGCAACAGGCCCTTGAGGACGAGGGCATGCAGGGGCTGGACAACCTGTTGCTGCCCATTGAGGCCGGCCTGGCGCACTGGCCCGCCGTACACCTGGGTGCGGATAGCAGTTTCTACATCAAGCAGGGCCAGGCCGTGCAGGTGCCCAAGGCGCCTACCGAAGGCTGGGTGCGCATCTATGGCGTGGATGATGAGTTCATTGGCGCCGGAGAGATTGATGAGGATGGCCTGGTCGCGCCGCGCCGAATGTTGGCGAACCTGGGCTGAATATAGGATAATAGCTTTTTTATTTTGGCTGAAAACATGGTTTTCGGCTTTTTTGTGTATCGCCAGTTCCGCCTGAACTCATTGTCGGACGGAACGCTGCATATCGCAGGCGAGTATTTCTACTGGAGAAAATATCATGGCAATGAGTGCAGAGATCAAGAAACAAATCGTGGAAGAATACGGCAAGGGCCCCAACGATACCGGCTCCACCGAAGTGCAGGTCGCCCTGCTGACCTGGCGCATCAACGACCTGACGCCCCATTTCAAGGAGCACAAGAAGGATCATCATTCCCGCCAGGGCCTGATCCGCATGGTCAATTCCCGCCGCAAGCTCCTCGACTATCTCAAGAGTAAGGATATTGAGCGCTATCGTGAACTGATCAAGCGCCTTGGCCTGCGTCGTTAATTTCAAGCGAAGGAAACCCTCAAGTGACTGCAATCAAGAAAGAGTTCCAGTTCGGCGATCATAAAGTGACGCTGGAAACCGGGGAAATCGCCCGTCAGGCAGATGGCGCGGTAATGATCAACATGGGAGACACCGTGGTGCTGTGTACCGTGGTGGGCGCCAAGCAGGCGATGGAAGGCCGTGACTTCTTTCCCCTGACCGTCGATTACCAGGAAAAGACCTATGCCGCGGGTAAGATTCCCGGTGGTTTCTTCCGTCGCGAGGGCCGTCCTTCCGAGAAGGAGATCCTGGTGGCGCGTCTCATCGACCGGCCCATCCGCCCTCTGTTTCCCAAGGGATTCACCAACGAGGTGCAGGTCATCTGCACGGTGATGTCCCATAATCCCTACGTGGACCCGGAAATTCCTTCCCTCATCGGCACCAGCGCGGCCCTGGCCATTTCCGGGCTGCCGTTCCAGGGCCCCATAGGCGCGGCCCGCGTGGGCTACAAGAATGGGGAATACCTGCTCAATCCGCCGGGTACCGGCCTGAGCGAGGTGACGGATCTGGATCTCGTGGTTGCAGGCACGGATCAGGCCGTGCTGATGGTCGAATCCGAGGCCCGCGAGCTGTCCGAGGAAGTGATGCTGGGCGCCGTGCTCTTCGGTCATGAGCAGATGCAGGTGGCCATCCAGGCCATCAAGGAACTGGCCGAGGAAGTGGGCAAGCCCACGATGGAGTACAGCGTTCCCGAGGAAGACAGCGCCCTGGCGGACAAGGTCGCGGAGATCGCCGGCGCCGGCATCGGCGAAGCCTATTCCATCGTGGACAAGATGGAACGCTACGCCAGGCTGGACGAGGTCAAGGCCGCCACCATCGAGGCCTTGTGCTCCGGTGATGATCCCCAGTGGAGCGAGGAGCAGGTTGCCGCCGCCCTGGACAAGCTGAAAAAGAAGACCGTGCGCAGCCGCATCCTGGCCGGTGAGCCGCGTATCGACGGCCGGGACACCAAGACCGTGCGCAATATCAGCATCAAGACCGGCGTACTGCCGCGCACCCATGGTTCCGCCCTGTTTACCCGTGGTGAAACCCAGGCCCTGGTCATCACCACCCTGGGCACCGAGCGGGATGCGCAGATCGTGGATGCTCTGGATCGCTCCTACCGCGAGCCTTTCATGCTGCACTACAACTTCCCGCCCTTCTGTGTGGGTGAGACGGGCCGCGTGGGCAGTCCCAAGCGCCGCGAGATCGGTCATGGCCGCCTGGCCAAGCGGGGCGTGCTGGCGGTGATGCCCACCCTCGAGGAGTTTCCCTATTCCATCCGTGTGGTTTCCGAGATCACCGAATCCAACGGTTCCTCCTCCATGGCTTCTGTGTGCGGCACCAGCCTGTCCCTGATGGACGCCGGTGTCCCCGTGAAAGCACCTGTGGCCGGCGTGGCCATGGGTCTGATCAAGGAAGGTGATGACTTTGCCGTGCTTACTGATATTCTGGGTGATGAGGACCACCTGGGCGACATGGACTTCAAGGTGGCCGGTACCGAGAACGGCATCAACGCCCTGCAGATGGACATCAAGATCCAGGGCATTACCCGTGAGATCATGGATATCGCCCTGACCCAGGCAAAAGATGGCCGCATGTACATTCTCGGCGAGATGAACAAGGCTATCAATGCGCCGCGTCAGGAGATGTCTGAGCACGCGCCGCGCATCATTTCCTTCCGTATCCACCCGGACAAGATCCGTGATGTCATCGGCAAGGGCGGCGCTACTATCCGCTCCATCACCGAGGAGACCGGCGCCACCGTGGATCTGGACGACAGCGGCCTGGTGAAGATCTTCTCCGTTGACAAGGCCGCGGGTGAGTTGGCCCGCAAGCGCGTGGAGCTGATAACCGCGGATGTGGAAGTAGGTGCTGTCTATGAGGGCAAGGTGGCCAAGCTCATGGACTTCGGCGCCTTCGTCACTATCCTGCCCGGCAAGGACGGTTTGGTGCATATCTCCCAGATCAGTGACGAGCGTGTCGAGAAGGTCAGTGACAAGCTGTCCGAAGGCGATACCGTCAAGGTCAAGGTTCTGGAAGTGGACAAGCAAGGCCGCATCCGCTTGAGCATGAAAGCCGTGGGGGAAGATGAGTAATTTCCATTTTTCCAGCGACATCTGAATAACGGGGCTTCGGCCCCGTTTTTTTTGGTGTCCCTGTCCTCATGGGCTACACTCTGGCGTGAGGGCCAAAAGGGGGGAACAGATTATCGCGGTTTCGGGATTAAAGCCGGTAATAGCTATCTGGGTGCTGTTCCTGTTGTGCCAGCCGGGTGTTTCCCAGGCGGGGGGGTACAGTGACGACCAATCGCTCACCATTGTCTATCGACTGGACAGCGCGCCCCTGCAGTTCCGCAATGAGCAGGGGCAACCCGATGGCCTGTTTATCGATCTGTGGAGGCTCTGGTCCAATAAATCCGGTATCCCCATCCATTTTATGGGTGCTTACAACAAAGAAGCTCAATACCTGCTTAAGGAAGGGCGAGCGGACATACTGGCTGGCCTTTTTCGCAATCCCAGGCGCGAAGAATTTCTTGATTTTTCCCTGCCTGTGCTCAAGGCAGCCTATTACGTCTATGTCAGGAATTCCCTGTCAGCCGTTGATGATCTGGAGGACCTAGAGGGATTTGCCATTGGCGTGACTGCTGGCAGTTATCATGAGGACTTTCTTCGCAGCCGTTACCCGGACATTGCACTCAAACTGTATCCGGGATACGAGGAATTGTTCGCCGCAGTTGCAGATGGCAGTGTAGATGCCATTATTACCCAGCCCATCTATCTTCAACACGGCTATCTCAAACATGGGGCCCGCGCCGGTTTGAGGCGCCTGGAGCCGCCGCTGTACGAGAAATCCTACAGGGCAGCGGTAATAAAGGGCAGACAGGATCTTCTGAAACTGGTCAACCAGGGGCTGTCCCGTATTACCCCCCAGGAACGCATGCTCATTTCCGAGCGCTGGACGGGGCTTGGCTGGGCTTCTTCCGATACCGGGGTTCCCGGCCTGACCAAAGAAGAAAAAAACTGGCTGAAGCAGCATCCCGTGATTCCCGTGGGCGGGGAATCCGACTGGCCTCCTTTCGACTTTGCCGATGAAACAGGGAAGCACCAGGGGGTGGCCGCGGAATTTCTGCGCAAGATGGAGAAAATGCTGGGCGTGCGCTTTCAGGTGTTCACCGACCGGCCCTGGGTGGAAGTGATGGACAGGGTGCGAGAAGGGGAATGGTATTTTGCCTGTACCATGGTGGCCACACCCAGTCGGCGAAAGGAATATCTTTTTACCCAGCCCTATTATTCCTCCCCGGCGGCCATTGTCGTCAATAGGGGTGATGACAGGATCAGCAAGCTGGAGGATTTGGCCGATAAGCGCGTGGCCATGGTGAAGGGATACAGCGTCACCGAATACTTGAGAAGACGTTTTCCCGATTTTGTCCAGGTTGATGTGGACAACCTGCTACAGGGGCTGGAAAAAGTTCACAGGGGCGAAGCGGATGCGGTGCTGGACAATCAGGATGTCCTGTCCTGGTTGCTGGAAGAGCATGCCATTCCGGACATGCGCCTGGTGCGCGTCCGCGAGCTGTTTCGGGGAAACACCAATTTGCGCATGGGGGTTTCAAGAAAATATCCCCTGCTGGCCAGTATCCTGCAGAAAACCCTGGATGCCATTCCCTTGGAGGAACAGCAGCGCATGGCCGGGAAATGGGTTCCTGGGCCCGGAACGGGCAGGAGCGCTGAGCGCGTCTATCTGTCGCTGGAGGACCAGCAATGGCTGGGTGAGCATCCCAGGATTCGCGTGGGCATGAATCCGGCCTGGCCGCCGGTGGAATATCTGGATGACAAGGGCGCATATCAGGGCTTGGCATCCGACTACCTCTCTCTGGTGGTATCTTGGCTGGGCATTCAACCCCAAATGCGTCAGATGCCTTCCTGGGCGGAGGCGTTGAAACAGGTGGAGAAAGGAAAAATCGATTTGTTGCCGGCGGTAACCGCGTCGGCATCCAGCCGTAAGTCCCTCAATTTTACGAGACCTTACCTGCGCTTTCCCGTGGTGGTGTTCACTCGCAAGGACGCACCGCTTCTGACGGGGCTTGCGGATCTTGAAGACCGGAAGGTCATGGTAGAAGACGCCTATTCCCTATACGAAATACTGCGAGACAGATACCCAAGGATTGACCTGATGGCGAGTGAAAACAGCTTGTCCGCGCTGAAGGAACTCGCTGTAGGTCGGGTTGATGCCTATGTGGGAAATCTTGCCACGGGCAGTACCTTGCTGGAACAACACGGGCTGAAAAATATCAAGGTGGCGGCGCCTACTCCGTATAACCTGAGTCTGAGCATGGGTGTGCGCAAGGATTGGCCGGAGCTGGTAGGCATACTGGACAAGTTGCTGGCCAGTATCAGTGATGAACAACGTATGGCCATCCGAAAGAAATGGATGCGGGTAGATTATGAGGTGCGGGTAGATTACCAGGTGTTGTGGCGGGTGACTGGGGCGGCCCTTGTGCTGTTGCTGTTGATATTGGTCTGGATGCGTCATATCCGTGTCCAGAAGGATCGGCTGCAAAAGAGTGAGATGCAGCTCACCCGGATTCTGCAGGCCTTGCCTATCCCCATTGTTGTGGCGGAAACGGACGGCACCCTGGTCTTGGCCAATTCTCAGGCGGCAAAAGAAGTTGAGAATGAAAAGGGTGACATGGTGGGCAGGAACATGAACGAGTTCTATGCCAACCAGAAAGAGCGCCAGGAGATCGTGCAACTGTTGGCAAAGGAAGGACGGGTGGAGCGCTTTCCCGTTCAGCTTCGCACGGACAGGGGCAACAGTATGGAAGGCCTGATGTCCGCCATACCTATCGAGCTGGAAGGGCGCACCGTGAATCTCGGCATGTTCTTCAATCTCACGGACCGGCTGCGCATGGAAAAAGCGCTGGCTCGGGCCAAGGCCGAAGCCGAGCGGGCGAATGCCTTCAAGAGCCGTTTTCTTGCCAACATGAGTCATGAGATACGCACGCCGATGAACGCCATCCTCGGGCTTGTGCATCTGTGCAATCGCACTTCCCTGGATCCTGACCAGAGAAACTATCTGAATCACATGGAAAGTTCAGCGCGGACCCTGCTGAACATCATCAATGACATTCTGGATCTGTCACGCATCGAAGCCGGAAGACTGGAACTGGAGCATGCCGGGTTTGCCTTGTGGGAGGTGCTGGAACGTGTAGCAACCCTGAATGCCATATCAGCGGCGGACAAGAAACTGGAACTGCTGTTTCGTGTTCAGCCCGGAATCCCGGAGCATTATGTAGGGGATGCTCTTCGCTTGTCTCAGGTCATGATCAACCTGGTACAGAATGCCATCAAGTTCACCCAGGAAGGAGAGGTGGTGGTGGATATCGCCCTGACCTCGAGAACTGACTCCACTGCTACCCTCATGTTTTCGGTAAGGGATACGGGTATGGGGATTGCCAAGGAAGACTTGCCCTATTTGTTTGATGCCTTCACGCAAGTGGATCAGTCTTACCGGCGGCGGTTTGGTGGTACCGGGCTGGGCCTGGCTATCAGCAAGACCCTTGTTGAACTCATGGGGGGAAGTATCGAGGTGCAGAGTCAGCCCGGGAAGGGCAGTTGCTTCCGGTTCTTTCTCAACCTGGATGTCGCCCAGCCTGAAGAAGGGGAGGAAGAGAAAACCCTTGCCGGCAGAAAGGCAGTGCTTGTGGAAACCAGCGCCAGTGTCCGTATGATCCTGCAGGAGATGCTTCAGGGATACGGCATGGAGGTCATGGCAGCCAGCAATCTGGAAGAAGCCATGCGCCACTTGGAGCGGGTGGACGGAAGGTGGCCGGACGCCGCCATTCTGGGCAAAGTAGAGTTGACAGGGATTCAGCAGGAACAACTACGTAGGTTGACAGTCCGGGGGGTGCGGCTTCTGTTGCTGCAGAAAGTTGGGGAGGAAATGCGGTTGTCACTGGACGTGGCCGGGTACCTGCACAAGCCGGTCATTCCCTGGTTGCTGAAAACAAAGCTCCTGTCAGTCCTGGATGGCAGGCCGTCGAATGGAAAGGGCGGCAACCACCGGCTGTCGAACAACAGGCGTTTCAGGGGGGAAGTGCTGTTGGTGGAAGACAACCGCATCAATCAGCTGGTGGCCAGAGAGATACTGGAACAGTTCGGCCTGCTCGTTAAGGTGGTGTCGAGCGGCAGGGAGGCCCTGGATATGCTGTCGAAAAGGAAGTTTGACCTGGTGTTCATGGATATACAGATGCCTGACATGGATGGTTATGAAGTGGTCAGGTGTATCCGCAACAATCCGAGGTTGCAGCATCTGCCGGTCATTGCCTTGACGGCTCACGCCCTGTTGGGTGATCGGGAAAAATCCCTGCGGGCCGGCATGAACGACCATCTCAGCAAACCCATAGACCCCGGGCAGTTACTGGAAGTGTTGGCTAAATGGCTGCGCAGTGACCCACATGCCGCACAAACAGTTGAAGGGGATCGCGCCGCATCGCCTGCCTCCCAGTTGGAATACGTGGATGTTTCCTGGGGACTGGAACGGACAGGTGGGAACTATCCTCTGTTCCGTATGCTTTTGCAGCAGTTTCTCGATGATCATGAAGACACGGTGCGGGAACTTGAAAAACTGCTCCTGGACAACGATATGGAATCCGCGCGCCGCTTGGTGCACACCATTCATGGTGTAACTGCTACCATTGGGGCCAGGAAACTGGAAAGAGCGACCGAGGCACTGGAACACGCGCTTGTCCACAATGACGAGGAAGGTCTGCGCCTGGTGGTGGAAGAGTTTCGCAGGAACTTCGCCTGGGTTATTGCAGACCTTCACCGTCTGCTCGGTCAGCAAGGGTCTGGTTCGCGGCGGGGAAGGGCGCAGGGAGAGGAAGTGGCTGCCGAAGCAGCATTCCGGGAAATCCTGCAGCTGGTGAAGACAGGCAGTCCGGAAGCGCTGGACAAGCTCGACCAGGTGGATGCTCGCGGTCTGGGTGATGCTGACAGGCGCCTGCTGGAAGAATTGAGGCAGGAGTTGAAAGATTATGAATTTGCCAGGGCGAAGAAGATACTGGAAAAACTAATGGAAGGTGGAGGGCGAGATAGTGGATGACCGAGCCAGAATCCTGATTATCGATGACGAGCGTTTCTATATCGACGTCCTCGTGGGGTTGCTACGCAAGAAATACCAGACCTTTGTTGCCAAGTCAGGGCAAGAAGGCTTGGAACTGGCCATGAATCAGCAGGTGCCAGACCTCATCCTTCTCGACGTGCTGATGCCGGATATGGACGGTTATGAAGTCTGTCGCAGGCTCAAGGAAAATGAACGTACGCGCAACGTGCCTATCATATTCCTGACTGTCAAGAGCGAGGTGGATGACGAGATACGTGGCCTTGAGCTTGGGGCGGTGGATTACATCATCAAGCCTATCAGCCCGCCCATAGTTCTGGCCCGGGTGGCGACGCATCTCGCGCTGGCCAAGGCCCATTGTTCGCTGCAGGAGCAGAATGAGCTGCTGGAACAGCGGGTTGCCGAACGCACGTCAGAACTGGCCCGTACTCAGGATGCGGCCATCTATCTCATGGCGTCTCTGGCGGAAACCCGGGACAACGAGACGGGGCAGCATATACACCGTACCCAGCACTATGTGAAAACCCTGGCCGAGACCCTGCGTACGGTACCTGGATACCGTGAGTATTTTGATGACGCCTACATCGACCTGCTGTTCAAATCGGCTCCTCTGCATGATATCGGCAAGGTCGGCGTGCCCGACCATATCCTGCTCAAACCTGGCCCCCTTCAGGGAGAAGAATGGGAAGAAATGAAGAACCATGCCGTGTACGGCAGGGTTGCCATTGAAAGGGTGGAGGAAGACCTGGGTAACTGTGATTTTCTCGAGACCGCCAAGGAGATCGCTTATACCCATCATGAACGATGGGACGGGAAGGGCTATCCGGAAGGCCTCAAGGAGGATGGCATACCCGTATCAGGACGCCTCATGGCCGTTGCCGATGTCTATGACGCCCTGATATCCCGCCGGGTGTACAAGCCTGCGTTCACTCATGAAAAGGCGGTGGAGATATTGCGGGGGGAGCGCGGCGCCCATTTCGATCCCGAGGTGCTGGACGCCTTTCTTGCTCGGGAAAACGACTTTCGCGATATTGCCAACCGATTCCGGGATGAATACCTGACCAAAGGCGACTAACAGGCTGTTGAAAAACACCGTTTTTCGACAGCCTGTGTGTGGCACAAGGATGTGCCACCATTTTCAATGGCTGTAAGCCATTGAAAATGAAGGAAGCGGGAAACCGCGTTTTCCGCTTCCGTAGTTGAAAAAGTCCATGGAAGGACTTTTTCAACATCCTGCTAAGGGGAAGAGGGACCTCAATCACTGA
>JALVEW010000193.1 GCA_027030425.1 Sedimenticola sp. | reverse complement strand
TGGGCTTCGAGGTGCACCGGGAATACTATGTGAATGACGCCGGGCGGCAGATGAATATCCTCGCCGCTTCCGTGTGGCTGCGCTATCTGGAGCTGGCGGGGGAGGAGCTGACCTTTCCCAGCAACGGTTACAAGGGCGACTACGTCTGGGACATCGCCGCCACCTTGCACCGGGAGCATGGCGATGACTACCGCTTCGACGCCGATACGGTGTTCAAGGATGTTCCTCCGGACGAGCCGGCGGGTGGTGACAAGGAACAGCACATCGACGCCCTCATCGAGCGCTGCAAGAGCCTGCTGGGTGACAACCGCTACCGCTATGTTTTCGAGCTAGCCCTGAACACCATTCTTGACGATATTCGCGATGACCTGGAAAAGTTCGGGGTGGTCTATGAGCAATGGTATTCCGAGCGCGGCCTGGTGGAATCCGGCGCCGTGAACAAGGCCATAGACCGCTTGCGCGACGCCGGTTATCTCTATGAAAAAGAGGGCGCATGGTGGTTCCGCTCCACGGATTTCGGCGACGAGAAGGACCGGGTGGTGGTGCGCGACAACGGCCAGACCACCTATTTCGCCTCGGACATCGCCTACCACATGGACAAGCTGGAGCGCGGCTTCGACCGGGTTATCGATGTCTGGGGGGCGGATCATCACGGCTACGTCCCACGGGTGAAGGCGGCTCTCAAGGCCCTGGGTGATGATGCCGACAAGCTGGATGTGCTGCTGGTGCAGTTCGCCATTCTCTACCGCAACGGCGAGAAGCTGGCCATGTCCACCCGCTCTGGCGAATTCGTCACCCTGCGTCAGCTGCGCAAGGAAGTGGGGCGGGACGCGGCGCGCTTCTTCTACGTCATGCGCAAGTGCGAGCAGCACCTGGATTTCGACCTGGATCTGGCCAAGTCCCAGTCCAGTGATAACCCTGTTTATTATGTGCAGTATGCTCATGCGCGTATCTGCGCGGTGCTGCGCCAGGCGGCGGAAAAGGGCCTGGACATCGAGCCCAGCGAAGGGGTGGCCAACCTGGAGCGGCTTACGGAAGCCCACGAGCTGGCCCTGCTCAACAGCCTGTCCCGCTACCCGGAAGTGGTGGAAGCCGCGGCCCTCAACGAGGAGCCTCACCAGCTCACCCATTACCTGCGGGATCTCGCCAACGACCTGCACACTTACTACAACGCCCACCAGTTCCTGGTGAATGATGCCGCCCTGCGGGATGCCCGTATCAAGCTCATCCTCGCCACCCGGGAGGTGCTGCGCAACGGGTTGAACCTGATAGGCGTATCCGCGCCGGAGAGCATGTAATGGCCAGAGACTATAAAGGACGCGCCAACCGGGGCAGGAAGCAGAAGAAGCCGGTATCGGCCTGGGTATGGCTGCTCACGGGCTTCATTCTCGGTGGCGTCAGCGTGGGTTTTGTGTGCCTGAAGTATGCGCCCAACGGCGTCCAGGACAACTGGATCGGCGACCGGCCGCCGGTGGCCAGGGAAAGTGCGCCGCGCAAGGTGTCGCCGGAGCCGGCCCGGGTGAGCAGGCCGAAATTCGATTTCTACAACCTGCTGCCGGATCAGGAGGTACTGATTCCCGATGAGGAAGTGGAACGCCAGGTGAGGAAATCGCCGCCGCCCCCGCCGGTGAAGACACCTGAAAAGCAGGTCACGCCGGCAGCACCCTCCCAGCCCAGGACTACGGGCAAGCGCTACATGGTGCAGGTAAGCTCCTTCCGCAGCAGGAAGGAGGCCGAGTCCCTAAAGGCCAAACTCGCCCTGCTGGGGCTGCGCGCCCAGGTGAGCAGCGCCAACATCAAGGGAGGTACCTGGTACCGGGTGCAGTTGGGGCCTTATGCTGATGCGGCTGCGATGCAGGACGTGCGCCGCCAGCTCGCCAGCAGCGGCTACAAGTCCCTCGCCATAGCCCTCAAATAGGCTGGCCTGAAAAAACCGCAAATGGGATACTGTCAGTAAGGTTTCAGTGCGGGAAAGCGCATTTGGGGCCAGAAGTTTTCCCTGGGGACGTTTGCTGATAGACAGGTTGGGGGGGCAGTAATGGAAGCGACCTTGCTTGGGTATGACCCTGAAAGAGGGTGGACGCCGGATTCGGGAAAGGCTGAAGACGGCGCCAGCACCCTGGTGCTGGTATTCAGCAGTCTCCCTCTGGCGCAGACCCGGCAGGCCCTGGAGTCATT
>JALVEW010000192.1 GCA_027030425.1 Sedimenticola sp. | reverse complement strand
TACAAGAACGGCATGAGCGCCTTCGACGCGGCGGTGCAGGCCGCCCGGCTGCGCCTGCGGCCCATACTCATGACCTCCCTGTCCTTCATTCTGGGCTCCATGCCCCTGGTGCTGGCATCCGGCGCCGGGGCAAACGCCCGCCACTCCATAGGCACGGGCATCATCGGC
This sequence comes from Sedimenticola sp., assembly GCA_027030425.1. Lineage (GTDB taxonomy): Bacteria > Pseudomonadota > Gammaproteobacteria > Chromatiales > Chromatiaceae > Thiolapillus. Next base: position 2,010 of record JALVEW010000192.1, on the reverse strand, counting down.
GGCATGGTGGGGGCCACCACCCTGGCCCTGTTCTTCGTGCCCTTGTTCTTCTATCTCATTATCAGCGCCAAGGAAAAGCGCGGTGGCCGGGCCGCCGCGGCCAGGGGAGGGGAATCATGAACCTGCGCATACTGCTGCTGTCCGCCGGCCTGCTGGCCCTGTCCGGCTGCACCACCCTGGGGCCCGACTACGAAAAGCCCCAGGTGCCCGTGCCCGAGAACTGGCGGGTGCCGGAAGAAACCGCCCGGGAGATTTCCAACATCGAATGGTGGAAAGCCTTTGGCGACCCCGTGCTGGACGAGCTGGTGCAAGAAGCCCTGGCCCACAACCAGGATCTGCGCATCGCCGCCGCCCGGCTCCTGGAATACGCCGCCCGGGTGGATCTGGCCCGTGCCGGGGCCTATCCCCAGGTGGGGTATGGCGCCAGCGCCTCCCGCCTCCAGACGTCACGCAATACGCTCAACGGCGTCCCTGACGGGCATTCCCGGGTGGGAGACGATTTTCTCGCCAGCCTCAATGTGGGCTGGGAGCTGGATTTCTGGGGGCGCATCGCCCGCTCCACGGAAGCCGCCCGCGCCAGGCTGCTGGCGGCGGAGAACGGCCGCCGCTCGGTGATCCTCAGCGTGGTGTCCGCCGTGGCCACCGGGTATCTGAGCCTGCGCAGCCTGGACCGGCAGCTGGAGATCGCCCGGGAAACCCTGGAGCGCCGGGGCGAGTCCGTGGCCCTGTTCGAGGAAAAATTCCGGGGCGGCGTGATTTCCGAGCTGGAGCTGGCCCAGGTGCGTTCCGAGTACCAGGCGGCGGCGGTGCTGATTCCCACCATAGAGCGCCAGATCGCCCAGACGGAGAATGCCCTGTCCCTGCTCATCGGCCGCAACCCCGGCGACATCACCCGCGGCAAGGCCGTGGGCGAGCTGACTCTGCCTGAGGTGCCCGCCGACATTCCGTCGGAAGTGCTGCAGCGGCGCCCCGACATCCTCCAGGCGGAGCAGAATCTCATTGCCGCCAACGCCCTCATCGGCGTGGCCAGGGCGGAATACTTTCCCCGTATCTCATTGTCGGGAATGCTGGGCCTGGCCAGCGCGGACCTGTCCAAACTGCTGGATGGCGCTTCGGGCATCTGGAACCTGGGGGGCGCCGCGGTCGGCTCCATCTTCACCGGCGGCGCCGTGGATGCCCGGGTGCGCATATCCGAAGCGGCCCGGCAGCAGGCCCTGCATGCCTACATCAAGACCATACAGACGGCTTTCGTGGAAGTGAACGACGCCCTGGTCGCCAGCCGCAAGAGCCGCGAGATCCTGGAGGCGGTGCGCCTGCAGGTGGAAGCCCTGCGCAGCTACGCCAGATTCGCCCGCATGCGTTATGAAGAAGGTTACGTGAGCTACGTGGAAGTGCTGGACGCCGAACGCAGCCTGTTCGACGCCGAGCTGGAATACACCCGCAAGGAAGCCGAAGTCCACGCCGCCCTGGTGGCCATCTACAAGGCCCTGGGTGGCGGCTGGCTGGTCGATCTGGAGCGGGATCTCGATGCCCTGGATTTTCCTTCCGAGCCCCCTCACCCCGGCTCTCTCCCCCCAGGGGGAGAGGGAAACACAGGCGGTTGATACGGGGCAGTAAACCCCTCCGCTCCCAGGGGAGAGGGCCGGGGTGAGGGGGGTGATAAGGGGTCGGAGTCAAATCACCCCAAGCAGTTGAATTTACTCGATATCGCCCTGATTTGACTCCGACCCCTCGTGCTACAACGACTTGGCCATGGTTTTCGAGAGTAAGCCATAATCTCTGTTTTCGTAAAAAGCCAGGGCACCTTGGTTGAAATCCATGACCGTCAGGTGAATCTGTTTGGCGCCCCGCTGCCTGGCCCAGTCCTCGGCGGCTTTCATCAGCTTGCTTCCCGTTCCCTTTCTCTGTTGGTTCTCTGATACCGCGATGGTGCCGATGCGGCAGATTTTGTCGGCTGTGAAATAGGGAATGGCGTGGTTTTCCGAGATTTTTGCGGTGATGAAACCCACG
>JALVEW010000191.1 GCA_027030425.1 Sedimenticola sp. | reverse complement strand
CTCCGGCCCGGGTGGAGTGGGTCAAGGTAGAAGACGGCCGTGCCCGCATCGGCCTGGAAAACGCTGAACTTCAGACCCGCCTGCTGGTGGCCGCCGATGGTGGCGACTCCCTGGTGCGCCAGCAGCTGGGTTTCCAAACCCGCCGGCGGGAATACCACCAAAGCGCCATCATCGCCAACATCACCCCCGGCCGTCCCCACGGCAACACCGCCTGGGAGCGCTTCACCCGCAACGGCCCCATGGCCCTGCTGCCCATGACAGAATCCCGCTGCGCCCTGGTCTGGACCGTCGCCGACAAGGACGTGGGCGAAACGCTTTCCCTGAACGACGGAGATTTTCTGGCGCGGGTTCAGCAGAACTTCGGCTGGCGCCTGGGCAGGCTGCGGCGCACGGGGAAACGCGCCGCCTATCCCCTGCGACAGCTCTGGGTGCCGGATGCGGTGCAGCACCGCGCCGTGGTCATCGGCAATGCCGCCCACACCCTGCACCCGGTGGCGGGCCAGGGCTTCAACCTGGGCTTGCGGGATGTGGCCGCCCTCGCCGAAGTCGTCCTGGATGCCGTGAAGGGCGGCAGGGACCCCGGCAGCCAGGAAACCCTGAACCGCTACCAGCAGTGGCGGGCCCGGGACCAGCGAGGCGTGGTGGAAATCACCAACCTGCTGGTGCGTACCTTCAGCAATGAGCTGCCGCCCGTGAAGCTGGCCCGCAATCTCGGCGTACTGAGCCTGGAGGCCCTGCCCCCGGCCCGCCACGCCATCGCCCGCGCCGCCATGGGTCTGCAGGGCCGCCTGCCCCGCCTGTCAAGAGGACTGCCCCTGTGAGCGAACAGCATTTCGATATCATCATTGCCGGCGGCGGCATGGTGGGCGCGGCCCTGGCCTGCGCCCTGGGGGAACAAAACTTTTCCGTCGCCGTCATCGAGCACCGCCCCCCGGTGGAAGACTGGCCGGCGGACAGCCACGACATCCGCGTCTCGGCCATCAGCCGCGCTTCCCAGAACATCTTCGCCAACCTGGGCGCCTGGGAGGACATGCGGGAACTGGGCGTGACGCCCTATGAGCAGATGGTGGTCTGGGAATCCGGTGGCGCCGAGATCCGTTTCCATGCCGCGGACATTGGCGAACCCGACCTGGGGCACATCATCGAGAACCGCATCATACAGCTGGCCCTGTGGCGGCAGATGCGCCGCTTGGAGCAAGTGCGCATCTTCTGCCCCGCCAGCATCAGCGGCCTGCAGCTGGACGAGGAACGCCCACAAGTGACGCTCAATGACGGCCAGCGCCTGGAGGCCGCCCTGGTGGTGGCCGCCGACGGCGCCCGCTCCGCCCTGCGGGACATGGCGGGCATCTCCACGGGCGGCTGGGGCTATGACCAGACCGCCGTGGTCTGCACCGTGCGCGCCGAACAGGGCAACCAGGCCAGCTGCTGGCAGCGCTTCATGGCCACAGGCCCCCTGGCCCTGCTGCCCATGGAGGACGACCTGTTCTCCATCGTCTGGTCCACCAGCCCCGAACAGGCGGGCGAACTGCTGGACATGGACGCCCGGGACTTCAACGCCGCCCTGACCCGGGCCAGCGAGCAGCGCCTGGGCCGGCTTTCCCTGCTGGGAGAGCGCGGCGGCTTTCCCCTGCGCCTGCAGCACGCCAAACAGTACATCAAACCCGGACTGGCCCTGGTGGGCGACGCCGCCCATGTCATTCATCCCCTGGCCGGCCAGGGCGTGAATCTGGGGCTGCTGGACATGGCCGAACTGGTGGATCAACTGCTGCGCGCCCGGGAACGCCACTACCCCCTGGGGTCCCTGCCCGTGCTGCGGCGCTACGAACGAGCGCGCAAGGGTGAGAACATTGCCATGCAGGGTGCCATGGACCTGTTCAAGCGCGCCTTCAGCAACGACCTCGGCCCATTGAAAGTCATCCGCAACCTGGGAATGGGAGCGGCCAACCGCCTGACGCCAGTACGAAAGCTGCTGATCCGCAATGCCCTGGGCACCGTTGGAGATATTCCCATACTTGCCCGGCGCAACGGAAAAAGGCACAATTTCAAGCTTCAATAATAATTTACTTCAGAATACATGCTGCAAAGGATTGTTCACCCCCGAAAGCTGCTGTTCAGCTTCTTCTTTTTTTTCTACTTCACTACCCTGGCCCAAGGAGCAGCCACCCACTGGGAAACTGAATGCGTGGAG
>JALVEW010000190.1 GCA_027030425.1 Sedimenticola sp. | reverse complement strand
GGCTGTAGGCATGGGCCTTGTCGCGGATGCAGCCTTGCTCACGATCCAGGTCCAGGTCCGGGTAACGCTTGTTCTGGCTGAAAGCTTCCTGACTGGGCACACCACCGGGGGCGGCGCGGTAGAAATCTTTGCGCTTCTGATCGTCGGTATAGCGCACATCCCACAGGGCCAGGGCTTCGGCCATGGTGCGGGCATGCACAGTGGGCAGATCATGGTGCAACAGGCCCGCCCGGTCCAGCTCGCCTAGGATACCGAATACGCCGCCGGCGCGGTGCACGTCTTCCATGTGATAGGTCTGAATGGAAGGTGCCACCTTGCACAAATGGGGCACCTTGCGCGACAGGCGGTCGATGTCGGCCATGGTGAAATCCACTTCCGCTTCCCTGGCCGCCGCCAGCAGGTGCAGCACCGTATTGGTGGAACCGCCCATGGCGATATCCAGTGCCATGGCATTCTCGAAAGCCTCGAAACTGGCAATGGAGCGAGGCAGCACCGAAGCATCGTCCTCCTCGTACCAGCGCCGCGCCAGGCCCACGATGATGCTGCCCGCTTCCAGGAACAGGCGCTTGCGGTCGGCATGGGTGGCCACCAGGGAACCATTGCCCGGCAGGGACAGGCCCAGGGCCTCCGTCAGGCAGTTCATGGAGTTGGCCGTGAACATGCCGGAACAGGAACCACAAGTGGGACAGGCGGAGCGTTCCACCGCCATTACGTCCTCGTCGCTCTCCTGATCATCCGCGGCCATGACCATGGCGTCCACCAGGTCTAGGTGCAGTTCCTTTTCATGCACCACGGCCTTGCCCGCCTCCATGGGGCCGCCGGAAACAAAGATGGTGGGAATGTTCAGGCGTAACGCGGCCATGAGCATGCCGGGGGTGATCTTGTCACAGTTGGAGATGCACACCAGGGCATCGGCGCAATGGGCGTTGACCATATATTCCACGGAATCGGCAATGAGATCCCGGGACGGCAAAGAGTAGAGCATGCCGCCGTGCCCCATGGCGATGCCGTCGTCCACGGCGATGGTGTTGAACTCCTTGGCCACGCCTCCGGCGGCTTCTATCTGCCGGGCCACCAGCTGGCCCATGTCTTTCAGATGGACATGGCCAGGCACGAACTGGGTGAAGGAATTGGCGATGGCGATGATGGGCTTGTCGAAATCATCGTCCTTCATGCCGGTGGCGCGCCACAGGGCGCGGGCGCCGGCCATGTTGCGGCCATGGGTGGTGGTGCGGGAACGGTATTGAGGCATGACGTAAATCCGTTTGATTCGTTTGTTGTTACAATTCGCCGATTATAGCGGATACATGGACAACACCATGCCTGAAATGCACCTGAAATCCCCCGCCGGCTACCGGGATGCCACGGAAATCGACATCATGCGCGAAGTGCTGCCCTTCGAGAACGCTGATGTGCTGGAGCTGGGCTGCGGCCGCGCCCGCTGGACGCGCACCATCGCCGAACGTTTTCCCGTGAACTCTGTGGTGGCCACGGAAGTAGACCGAGTGCAGCATGAGAAAAACCTGGCCATCGACGATCTGCCCAAGGTCCGTTTCGTCTATGGCGGCGCCGAAGACATCGACCTGCCGGATGCTTCCGTGGACATCGCCATCATGCTCAAGTCCCTGCATCATGTGCCCGTGGAACTCATGGATCAGGGACTGAAGGAGATCCACAGGGTGTTGCGTCCCGGCGGCCTGGCCTACATCTCCGAACCCGTGTATGAAGGCGTGTTCAATGAGATTCTGAGGCTGTTCAACGACGAAGAGCAGGTGCGCCAGGCGGCCTTCGACAGCTTGAAAGCCGCCGTGGCCCGGGGAGACTTTGCCCTGGAACAGGAAATCTTTTTCCAGTCAGTGTCCGAATTTGGAAGCTTTGCCGAATTCGAGGAGCGAATCCTTTTTCCCACCCACTCGGATCACAAGATCGACACCCGGCTGCATCAGCAGGTACGCGAAGCCTTCGAGCCCCACCTGGGGCCGAATGGCGCCCGCTTCCTCAATCCTCACCGGGTGGATCTGCTAGAAAAAGTCTGACGATCGTCCAAGTAAATACCGGAAACTGGGTTATACTCAAAGTCATTGACTAAAAGGGCTGGCGGCGTGCCAGATCGGGGATGTCGGTGGCAGGGATGCCACCGTCAAGCCCTCAGGGATGAGTTTACGGCGTTCCCTGATCCGGCACGCCGCCAGCCCCAGGCCGCGATATCCCGCTCAATCATGTCCAAAAAAAGTGAACGCACCCGGCAAAAAATCGTGGAAGCCGCCAACCGGCTGTTCTACCACCAGGGCTACCACAACACGTCTTTTACCGACGTGGTGGAAGCCTCCGGCGTGCCCCGGGGCAACATCTACTACTATTTCAAGAGCAAGGAAGAAATCCTCAAGGCGGCACTCGCCTACCGCATCTCCCGCATCGACCACATGCTGCGGAACTGGACCGGCCAGTACCGCACCCCTATCGAGCGCCTGAACCGCTTCCTGGAAATTCTTCCCGACAGCATCGACTCCCTGGTGCGCTACGGCTGCCCCATGGGCACCCTGAACGCGGAATTGGGCAAGAACGAACCCGAATTGCAGAAACAGGCCAAGGCCATGTTCCTGCTGTTCGAGGACTGGCTCACCGACCAGTTCGCTGAACTGGGCTATGCCGGCCGCGCCCGGGAGTTCGCCCGGCGCATCCTCGCCCGGGGCCAGGGCATCAGCATGATTACCCATGTCTACCAAGACCGCCGCTTTCTCATGCAGGAAACGGATCTGCTGGCCCGCTGGGTGAACCGGCTGGCCCATGGGGAAGAACAGGATATCTGACCCGCCGGTCTGGGATGAGGAGTCGGAATCAAATCAGGATGATTATGCGTAAATTCGGGGGCTTGCGGTGATTTGACTCCGACTCCTGAAGCTATTTTCCTGGATTCTGCTATCTTGATAATAAGAAAAACAAAGAATAACTCCAAGAACCACAGACAGGAGGAAGCACAATGGCGACACAGGCACCCCATTCATATCCCAATGCACCACATGGCTGGTCTCCGGATACCGCCAAAGAGAGGGCCAAAGCAGAACAACTGGACCTGACCCAGGATCACTGGGAGGAGATTGCCGCCCTCCAGGAGTACTACGCGAAACACGAGCGGGTGAATCTACGTGAACTGAGTGACGCCCTGGAAGAACATTTCCATGACCGGGGCGGCAAGAGATATCTCTATTCCCTGTTTCCCGGCGGTCCTATCGCCCAGGGCTGCCGTCTGGCCGGACTGGAAATGCCCCCGGGTGCACTGGATCAGGGGTTTGGCAGCGTGGTCTAGCCTGGACGCTTCTCAGGCATTCGGACTATGCTGACGCCGCCCCTGCTCGATCAGATCCTGGAGCCGGCGTCCGGGCATGTCGGGATACGTCTGCTCTAGCCATTGCAGTGAATGGATGCGGTCCATGCGGAAGTTGCGCAGACTCCTGCGCTTCTCACACCAAGCTCCCAGGGTCCAGACCTGCCCCCAGAAAAACAAGCCCAAGGGCCAGATGACGCGTTCACTGTCTACACCATCCAGGCGCTTGTAACGGATGCGCAGCTTGGCCCGTTCATCCATGGCACGACGCAATTCAGCCATGTTGTAAGCCGCTTCTGCAGACAGGCGTTGCATGGGGGAAAACAGGCGCTGGTCCGCCAGCCTCCCTTTCAGCGCGGAAGGCAGTGACGACTCGATCTTGCTCAGGGCCGATTGCGCCGCCGTGGACAGGGCCACGTCCGCCCAGCTGTCCACGATGCTCGCCCCCAGGGCCAAGGCCGACAACTCTTCAGGGGTAAACATAAGGGGTGGAAGATCATAACCCTTGCGTATCACATAACCCACCCCGGCCTCGCCTTCTATGGGTACGGCATTGGCCAGCAGATCCTGGATGTCCCGGTAGATAGTGCGCTCCGACACCTCCAGGCGCTCCGCCAGCCAGCGGGCCGTGGTGACCCGCCGGGTTCGCAGGAACTGAACGATCTGAAACAGCCGGTCCGCTCGGCGCATGGAGATGGCGGCCCCGGTTAGCGGGCGTGACTCAAGGTTATCATGGACAGCATGGCGCCCTGAGGATCACTGATGACACAAAACCGCCCCACGTGAGGGATATCACGAGGTTCCAGCAGGACTTTTCCACCCAGTTCCTCCGCTTGCCGGGCACTGGCATCCACATCATCAACGGCGACGTAGGCGCCCCAGTTCGGGGACATCTGGCCCGCCTCCGGCGGCATGGGCATGATGCCGCCTTGCTCGGTTTTTCCAACACTCAGGATCGAATACGGCTCATCGCTCATACCATCTTCATAGGTCCAGCCAAACAGCGTTCCATAGAATGCACGAGCCGCCGCCGGGTCGGTGGTCATTAGCTCGTTCCAGCAAAAACGGCCATGTTCGGGCATATCACTCATCTTGTTTCTCCTTTGGGGTTGGTGAGCCTCCACTATACTCCCCTGCTGCTGACAGCCTGCTGTCAGTATCCTGCCCGCTACGGCGGGACAGCAACGCGCCAAATCCCTGCTCTCCAGCGCAGGTCAGCACCAGGCCCCGGCGGGCGCGGGTCATCCCCACATACAGGAGCCGGGCATCCGCCTGCTGCCGTTCTTCCTCCACCCCCAGGCACTGGGTGCCCACCAGGATCACATGATCGAACTCCAGCCCCTTGCTGCTGTGCAGGGTTATCAGGGTGATCTGGCCGGCATTCGGATCATAGGCGGCTTTGTACTGCCGGGCGGCCAGCCACTGGAAAGGAAGGTCTGCTTCACGCAGCAGCCGGGACAGTTCCCGGCCATAGCCCTGGCCGGGATAGAGGATGGCCATGTCACCAAGGGCAACGCCAGCCTCGCGCCATTTGTGGATACAGTAAAGGACGAAGCGCATTTCCTCCTCCCGGCTGGCGCACTGCCTGAACAGGGGTTCGGGACCGCTGCTGCCAGCGGCCTCGGGCTCCACCACGGGCACATGGTCCTCGTCCGCCTGTTTGGGGTCCAGGTAACGCCGGGCGAAATCATAGGCGTAGCGCAGAATCTCGCGGGTGTTGCGGTAGTTCAGGCGCAAAATCGTGGTGCGGCCCTTGGCCTGTATGCCCACGCTGCTCAGGGAAAACCCCAGGCCCTGCTTCTTGCGGTAGATGGACTGGGCGTCGTCATAGAGCAGCAGCAGGGAGTTGCTTTCCGGGTCGATCATCTGGGTCACCAGCTTCAGCCACTCGGGTTCGAAGTCGTGACCTTCGTCGATGAGCAGGGCGCCATACTGGGCCCGGGGAATCCGTCCCTGCTCCACGGCCCGGATCACGCTTTGTACCTGCCGCTCCCACACAGGCTGCTCCGACTCCAGCAGGGGCACGTGATAGGTCTTGAGCTGCTGGGCGCACCAGTCGTGAAAGTGATAAATCTGCACCTGGGCGCCAATGCCCCGAGCGCTGATATAGGCCCGCAGCCGCGCCGCCAGGGTGATATTGAAACAAAGCACCAGGATGGGTTTGCGCAGGGTGCCGGCGAGATGTACGCAGCGGTAGCCCAGGATCAGGGTCTTGCCCGACCCGGCCACGCCGTGAATCACCCGGTGGCCTTCCCCCAGGCTGCGGGCCAGCTGTTCCTGCTGGATATCCAGAATGCGGATGATGTCATCAGTGGCTGGCGGCGCGGGTTCGTCCTCTGCCTCCTGATCCTCGAACAGATTGCCGGTCACGCCCTCGCCGATTCTAACTTCGGGAAACAGGTGCCAGCGGATACGGTCGATCTGCGGCAGGGTCAGAGGCTTGCCGAAGCTGTAATTGAACATGCCCCAGAGCCGTTCCTGGAATTCCTCCGCGTCGGTTCCCTTCCTGATTTCGTCCTGGTAGATCATGAGATGATCCGGCAGCAAGCTCTCCCTGGCGTCGTCAGGGATGGCCTTGCAAATCTGCTTGCGGGTGATCTGGGTGAACACCACGCCCCATCCCCAGGGAAGAATGAGTTTGCCCTGATGCGCCTTGTCCTTCTGGGTGAGATGAGGATCCCGGGCCAGCCGGTTCACCACCTGGTAGGTGTAGGCCCGCACCTGTTCCAGGGGATGGGGCCGGGTCACCAGGCCATTGGGCGTGAGCAAACTGACATCGGTCTTGCTGATGCGTTTCAAGGTGGATGCTTTCCAGTCCTTGACCTCCAGGAACAGCAGCCCCCGGTCTGGATGCAGAATGATGAAATCCGGATAGCGGCGCTGGCGTCCCACGGGGATGTCGTACCAGACCAGGTAATCATCCTCCAGCAGCTCCTTCAGACGCCGGGCCACGCGCTTCTCTCCAGCGGTCATGCGGGCCAGGGTGTGACGGTTGAGGGGCGGGATGATCTCAGCCATGGTTTTCCCTTCCTGGCTGACTGGCGAAACGCAACAGCAGCCGGGACAGATAGTATTCACTGGCCGGCGAATAGCAGCCTTCTTCGCCGTAGATGGTGAGCGTGCGCTGTACGGCCAGTCCTGGCTGGCGGGCAAGCACCAGGGCCGCCACCTTGGGCCGGTTGCGCCTGTATCCCCGGATGTCCGTGCGGCATTGAAGGCACAAACCCCGGCCGGCGGCCAGGTCCAGAAAGCTGTCCACGGCATGGGTGGGCAGCAGCAGATGGAACAATCCCCCAGGCGTCAGCAGCCTGTCCACGGCGGACAACAGAGCCTGACGCGGCAGACTGTCATCGTGGCGCGCCTGCTGTCTTGCCGCATCCGGCGGTTTGCTGTGGTTCTGAAAGAAAGGCGGGTTGCAGACCACCAGGTCGAATCTTTCCTTTGCCTTTGCGGCATACTCACGAACATCCGCCCGCAGCGCCGTCAGCCGTTCCCCCCAGGGGCTTTGGCGGAAATTGAAATCCGCTTCTTCGGCGGCGGCAGGGTCCAGCTCCACCCCAGTCACCGAAGCCGCCCCCGACTGGGCCAGAATCAGGGCCAGCAGCCCCGTGCCGGTGCCAATGTCCAGGGCGCGCTCTCCCCCCGCCACAGGCGCCATGGCACCAAACAGGGTGGCGTCGGTGCAGACCTTCATGGCCGTTTGCCCCTGCCGAACCGAAAACCGCTGAAAATGAAACAAGGACATCAGTCATTAAAAATAAGGGGTCGGAGTCAAACCAAAATAATATCAGCACAGCTCAATGACTTGGGATGATTTGACTCCGACCCCTCAAGTTCAATACAAGAACATCAGTCGGGAATGCGCAGCAGTTCCAGGTAGCCGCCGTCGCGCAGCTCCATGGCCTCAGTCAGGGCGGCCTCGCCGAATGTCTCCCTGGCCCGGGCAAGCTCCCCGGCATATTCCGCGTCCAGCACCCGCAACAGCTCTACCCAGTGTTCCCGCAGGGCGCGCACGCGCCTAGGCTGCAGGCCCTGCTCCCGGCGGCGGCGGGCGGCCTCCAGCTGCAGCTGATGCCGGGCCTGTTCCAGCTGCGGCTTCAGGGGCAGGGACAGGTCGAACATCAGCCCCATGTGCGCCGGCCCCGGCTCCTGGCCATCGTCCGGCAGCACCGGCAGCGGCGCCTCGGCCCGGGGCCGCCAGCTCAGACGGCCCTCGCCCACGGGGTCGTCGTCCCGGGGGTCGGGGGGGAATTTGTGAAAGCCCCAGCGCGCTCCCAGGGCGCATTCGATGAGCACCTTGTCCTGGTCGATGCGGCACTCCCCGTCCGCGCATTCACTCGCGGGCACCCAGGCCCGGGGGTCGTTCTTCCAGGCACAGAAATCCCGATTCGGCGGCTTGCCATAGGCCGCCTCCAGGGCCTGCCAGGTATCCCAGAACGCCTGCCACTGCTGCTGATAGTCCGGATTGCGGCGCAGGAATTCCCAGGCCCACTGGGCGCTGGTCAGCCGTTCACAGAACGCATAAGCTAGGGGGTCTTTCCAGTCAGGATGAAGCATGGCGCCTTATGAAGATTACGCAACCGCCACCATTATTGCACATAATGCAGCGTCTCATCGCCGAGCCTTCGGTGAGCAGCGTGAGCGCCCAGTGGGACCAGCCCAACGTGCGCGTCATCGACCTGCTGGCGGAATGGCTGGCGGGCATGGGCTTTCGCATACAGAAGCTGGCCGTGCCCAACCACCCCGGCAAGTTCAACCTGGTGGCCAGCGCGGGCAGTGGTTCCCATGGCCTGGTGCTGTCAGGACACACGGACACAGTGCCCTTCGACGAAAGCCGCTGGCGCAGCGACCCCTTCACACTCACGGAAAGGGACAACCGGCTCTATGGCCTGGGCAGCACGGACATGAAAGGTTTTTTCGCCCTGGTGCTGGACGCCCTGCGTGAGCTGGACCTGGCAAAACTGAAACATCCCCTGGTGATTCTCGCCACGGCGGACGAGGAAAGCTCCATGAGCGGCGCCCGGGCCCTGGCGGACAGGGGCCAGGCCCTGGGCCGGCACGCGGTCATCGGCGAGCCCACGGGCCTGCGGCCCATACGCATGCACAAGGGCATCGCCATGGAATGCATCCGCGTCACCGGCCGCTCCGGGCATTCCAGCAACCCGGCCCTGGGCAACAATGCCCTGGAAGGCATGAGCCTGGTGCTGGCGGAGATCATGGCCTGGAGACAGGAGCTTCAGCAGCGCCATTCCAACCCCCTGTTCGAGGTCGCCACGCCCA
>JALVEW010000189.1 GCA_027030425.1 Sedimenticola sp. | reverse complement strand
GGCATGATGGATGTGTTGGCCAGTACCGTGAATATCACCCAGGACAGGATCACCCGCAGCCGCATGGCCGGTGATCCCCCCGACATTCTTCTTGAACCCTACCTGGCGCATATCGGCCTGCTGGAATTTCACCGGGCGGAAGAGGCCATCGCCGAGGGGCATGCCTGCGTAAAACGCATGCAGCCGGCTATCGAATACACCATGGAGCATGCGGTTCGGATTTCCGGGTAACGGCCACGGGCCTTGAGTAAAACCGGCTTGACCGTTATTCTTGCACACTTTTCTCATGGAAATGGAGTGGGGCAGGCAGCATGCCCGTCGTTTTGCATGGTGATACTGTCGGGAAATATCGGTATTTGAGACAGGGACATGGATTGGCGTGACTATGGACAATGATGTTGATGTCGCAGGGCTGGACCGGCGCGTACGCCACAAGCAGTTATTGCTGCTCATGGGGCATTTGCCGCTTGTCCTGCCCGCCAGTTTGCTGGCGGCGGGGCTGGTAGGTTGGGGGTTTTGGAATCAGGTAAACCAGAAGATGCTGCTTGCCTGGCTGGGTGCTCTGTTGGCGTTGTCAGTGGGCCGCATTCTGGTGTCCTGGTATTTCATGCGTCAGCCAGACGATATAAGCCGCGACCGCCAGCTGAAGTGGTTCCTGCTGATTGGCGCATTCTTGTCCGGATCGGTTTGGGGGATGGCGGGCCTCATGTTCTTCGATCCAGGAAATGCCTATAGCTTTGCCTTTTTGACCCTGATCCTTGGTGGAACGCTGTCCGGTGCACTGGGTTCACATTCCTATTACTTTCCCTGCTTCGTGGCCTTCGCCATTCCGGATTTTCTGCCCCTGATCTGGGAATTTTCCCGCCAGGAAGGGGAAATGTATGATCTCATCACCCTGGCGATGCTGCTTTTCCTGTTGTTGAATCTTTATTACTCAAAAAAACATGAGGACATGATCACCAGTTCCATACGTCTACAGTTTGCCAACGACTCCCTTCTGAACGAGCTGCGGGCCAGCAATCGAGAGCTTCACCAGCACTCTTATACTGATCCTCTGACGGGTATAGGCAACCGCCGCCAGTTTGACCTGGACATGGAGCAAACCTGGCAGGTCACGGAAACCACGGGAGCACGGGTATGCCTCATCCTGATGGACGTGGACCATTTCAAGGCTTACAACGACAAGTACGGTCATCCCCAGGGAGATCGTGTGCTCAGGGAAATTGCCCGCGTCATGCTGCATGTGTGCGAAGAACACAAGGTGCGGGGCCGGCCCATGCGTATCGGGGGCGAGGAGTTCGCTCTGCTGCTCAAAGGGGACCTGGAGCTTGCCCGGGACATCGCGCATACATTGCGTCAAGCGGTTCGCGGTATGCCGGGTGAAGGGGAAGAAGTTACGGCAAGTATTGGTGTGGCCATGGTCAGCCCCAGCAAGGGGGAAACGCGGAAGATGCTGTTTCAGTCCGCTGATCAGGCTCTTTATGAGGCCAAGGCCGGGGGGCGGGACCAGGTAGTGGTTATTGATGGTCAAGGCCCGGCAAATCAGTCATAATTCATTGCCTCTTCCGGCGCCTGAACCGGCGCGGGGAGAATCAAGTTTATGGCGGCCGTATCGGTCCCCTCGCAACACTCAGCTGTGAACCCGGTCAGGCCCGGAAGGGAGCAGCCGCAGCAGTGACAGTGTGTGCCGGGGTGTGGCTGGTGCGGTTGCCACCCTATTGATTCCGGACGGAGCCTGCAAAGCGATTCCATGGCCTACCAGGTACTAGCACGAAAATGGCGCCCCCGCAGTTTCGAGGAGATGGTGGGGCAGGAGCACGTGGTTCGCGCCCTGAGCAACGCCCTGGACAACGACCGGCTGCATCATGCGTACTTGTTCACCGGCACCCGGGGTGTGGGCAAGACCACCCTGGCGCGCATCCTGGCCAAGTCCCTGAATTGCGAGCAGGGCGTCAGCTCCACCCCTTGCGGTGAATGCAGCATCTGCCGGGAGGTGGATGAAGGCCGTTTCGCCGATCTGCTGGAAGTGGATGCCGCTTCCCGAACCAAGGTGGACCAGACGCTGGAGCTGTTGGAAAACGTCCCTTTCGCGCCCATACGCGGCCGCTACAAGGTGTATCTCATCGACGAGGTGCACATGTTCTCCAATTCCAGTTTCAACGCGCTCCTCAAGACCCTGGAGGAGCCGCCGCCCCATGTGAAATTCCTGCTCGCCACCAC
>JALVEW010000188.1 GCA_027030425.1 Sedimenticola sp. | reverse complement strand
GGGTCGGCGGGACGCCATTTTCCTTCCCGTCACCTCCCGTAGCCCCATCCCGGGAGTGCTGGTATTCGCCACCCGCCAGGCCCACGCCTACCAGGCCGAGCACATGGAGCTGCTGGCCAACCTGGCCACGGTCATCACCCTGAGCTTCAGCCGCACCCTGAAGCTGGCGGAACACGCCCGCCTGGCGGCCATCGGCCAGTTCGTGTCCGACATCGCCCACGAGATCCGCACCCCCCTGGCCACGGTGAGCATGGCCCTGGACTACTTCGAGAACACAGACCTCCCGGAAGCCTCCCGCAAGCGCCTGGATCTGGCGGAGCAGGAGATGGCACGCATAAATCGCCTGCTGGCAGACATACTGCTCTATGCCCGCCCCTTCACCCTGAATCCGCAAAAGACGGATCTTTGCCCCATCCTGCAGAAGGTTATCAACAGCCAGCAGCCCGCCGCCGGAGAAAAACAGCTGTCATTGACCCTGAACTGTCCGGCGCCCGCCCTGCCCCTGACCGCAGATGCCGACCGGCTGCAGCAGATTTTCATCAACCTGGTGAACAACGCCGTGGACGCGGCAAAGCCGTGCAGCGAAGTGAAGATTCAAGTCATGCCAACAGACGATGATGTTGTGCAGGTAGTGATTCACAACGAGGGAGAAGCGATCCCCCAAGAGCACCTGGAGCACATCTTCGAGCCTTTCTTCACCACCAAACCCAACGGCACCGGCCTGGGCCTGGCCATCACCCGGCGCCTGGTGCAGGCCCATGGGGGCTCCATCAGCATTCAGTCCAGCAACAAGGAAGGCACCCGTTTCATCCTGCGTATTCCACGCATGTTATGAAGAAACGGCCTCCTGCTCCGCCAGCTTGTCATCCAGTTCTTTCCGCGTGGGCCAAGCCTGGATGACAGCATTCACCAGGGTCGCCAGGGGAATGGCAAAGAACACGCCCCAGAATCCCCAGAAGCCGCCGAATACGAGGATGGCCACGATGATGGCGATGGGATGCAGGCTGACCACTTCGGAGAACAGCAGGGGCACCAGCACGTTGCCGTCCAGGGCCTGGATGATGAAATAGGCCAGGGCCACCCAACCAAAATCCGCCGTCCAGCCCCACTGAAACCAGGCCACCATGAGCACCGGGAAGGTCACCACGGTGGCGCCGATATAGGGGATGATGACCGAAAGCCCCACCAGCACGGACAGCAGCATGGCGTACTGCAGCCCCATGAGGGTGAAGGTGACGAAACTCGCGGACCAGACGATGATAATCTCCCAGAACTTGCCGCGCACATAGTTGGAAATCTGCCCGTCCACTTCCCGCCAAACGTGCAGGGCAATCTTCCTGTCCCGGGGCAACATGCCGGCGAACCAGTTGAGAATCAGCCGCTTGTCCTTGAGGAAGAAAAACACCAGCAGGGGCATGAGCACCAGGTACACGAGAATGGTAATCACGCCCACCACGGAAGACAGGGACCAGGACAGCACCCGCTGGCCCATGTTGCCCATCTCACTGCCAATGGTGCCAATAACCTCCTGCACCTGATCCACGGTAATCAGATCGGGATATTTCTCCGGCAACATCATCAGGGTCTTCTGCCCTTCCGCCAACATATTGGGCAGCTGCTGCACAAGCTGGGTGACCTGGCGCGACAGCAGCGGCATGAGGCCGAACAGGATCACGCCCAAAAAGATGAGAAACAGGATGAACACGATGACCACCGCCACCATGCGCGGCATCCCCAGCTTCTGCAATGGCGCCACCAGACCCTCCAGCAGGTAGGCGATGACGATGCTGGCCAGTACCGGCGCCAGCATGTCGCCCATGGTGACGATGATGATGAAACCCGCCAGCAGCAGGGACAGCAGCACCACCAGCTGCGGGTCCGAAAAGGTGCGTTTAACCCATTGAACGATAAGCTGCACGGGAACCACCTAGGCGGAAAACTTCTGGAGGTAGATCTGGTAATGCTCGTCGAACAGGGCTTCCAGCTCGTCGATGACTTCGGCGGCAGGCCGGCCCTGCAGCATATGCGCCATCATCAGGGACGTAGCCCGGTCCAGCAGGGCATCCCGCTCTATCATGGGATAGGTTTCCGTGAGCCGACGCATGGCGGCCACCACGGTTTCCTCTTCGGGCCTGGGAAGCTTCCGCGGAGACTGAGCCTCCAATGCTTCCCGTGGCTTGTCATCTTCCTGCTGCTGGGCAAGAAATTCGGCAAAGGCGAGCAGGC
>JALVEW010000187.1 GCA_027030425.1 Sedimenticola sp. | reverse complement strand
ACACGCCTCCGGGCCGAAGCCAAGGAACACAAGGACCCCCGAAGCTGGCTTCGGAGGTTGTGGAAATGAAACTGGAGACAACAGCATGAGTTCAAACCGGACAACCGGCCTGCCGAATCTGGATGACGCGCCCAGTAAAACCTCCACGACCACCGGCAAGACAGGCAACAGCACCATAACCAAGCTGGTTGTGGTCATTTTCTCCCTGGTGATTCTTGTTGGCGCAGGTGTGGCAATGAAAACCCTGCTGTTTACGCCCAAGGCTACAGCAGTAGCCGCGCCGTCGAGGGTAGCGGATGCTTCACTGGACAGTGGCGCAACGAGGAGTAACCCGACCACCGGCCCGACGACCCAACAGCTACCCCAGACTGTGAGCGACCCTCTCGACAACCGCCCTGACGACGGGCGCGCCCTGGATGCGCGACTGGTCCGGGTCGAGGATTCCCTGGATAGCCTGGCGGCCAATCAGTCCGGCCTGCGTCAGGATATGGCAGCCTTATCGGATGCGGTGCAGGCCAGGCTGACCGGTATCGAATCCACCATCGCCACCCTGACCAGCAGAATCGATGCCCTGCAGCAGACCAGGGACAGCGACGCCCTGGCCCAATTCACCGCAGAGCTGCAGCAGTTCGATCAGCGCTTGATCCACGTGGAACAGCGCGCCGGGGACAACTGGAAACAGTTGCACGGCAAAGCCGGCGCCCGCCGACGCGGCGCTTCTCTGCCGTTTCGCATTACCGCCATCGACTGGTGGGACGGCAAACCATCCGTAGCGATCCGCTCGGCCAAGGGCGAGCGATTCTTGTCCGTGGGTGACACGCTGTCAGGCTGGCGGCTGCTGAGCGCCGATCCCGCCACGGGCCGGGCGCATTTCAGCCGCAATGGCCTCGATGCCACCGTGGAGGCGGCGCCATGATGAACCGGTCCGGGCGTTTTCTCCTGTGGGGCCTTGTCATCGTCATCGGGACAGGCCTTGGCGGTTGCAGTACCTTGTCCAAACCAGATCATCGGGGCAGTACGGCTGACATGCCGCCGATACCCGACAATGCAGCCGGCCAACCCCGCCATAACAGACCACCCTCGCCCACCACTGCATCGGTTACGAAGAATGCCCCGGCGGCTGCCTGTCCGACGACGGATGCGCCCTACTGGGTTTGTGACCTCAGCCGTTCCTGGCGTGACCGCGTGTGCCTGTTGCCGGGCGGGCGCACCTGCCGGCCGGGAGGAACGCGATGATCCGCTTCCTGATCCTTTGGTCCGTGGCCCTTCTGGGCATTGGCCCGGGAAACGCCCCGGCAACGGAAAACACCACGACCGATCCCCGGGGGACCCAGGCCGCCAACACCCGGACGAACGAGAGCGCCGTAACCGCCCTGGAACCGCAGCAGATGCAGGCGCAATGGGGTATCGACGCTACAGAATACAAGCGATTCAAAACGCTGATGCAGGGACCACGCGGCGCCTTTTCGGTGGCCAATATCTCACCTCTGGAAGTGCTGGGCATCCACGCCCGTACGCCTCAGGAACGCCGCGAATACGCCGACCGCCTGGTGCGCCTGATGTATGAGGATACAGAGCGTGTCCTGGCGTTCGAGTTCGAAGTGCAGGCCGCCTGGAAACGCCTGGGCCAGCCTATGTTCGATCCCGCCCGGCTGCCCGGGGCCGCCACGGCTTCCCTCACCCGGGCGGCGGCCGCCGGCAAACGCCTGGCATTGTTCGTGTCCACCGACCCGTCCTGTCTGGACTGTCTGGCCCGGACCAAAAGCCTGGCGGGCCGCCACGATATTGCCGGCCTGGACCTCTATGTCACCAACACCAACGATGTAAAAGCCATTCGTGCCTTTGCCCGCAAAGCAGGCATCGATCCCAAAGCCGTGCTCAGCAAGCGCATCACCCTGAACAAGGGAATGGGACTGTTCGCGCTCTACGAGGGGAACAAGCAGGCGTTGCCGCTGGTTTTCGTGCGTGATGGCAAGCAACTGCTGCCCCTGGCGGGCGCAGGCGGTGCCCAGCCATGAGCAAGGTCATCACAACCGTTGTGTTCACCCTGATGTTGCACCTGCATTGCCAGGTGGCCGCTTCCGCTTCTTTGTCCGCAACTGGCGGGAGTACGCTGTTGACGGTACCACCGGCTTATCAGCGTGTGGCCCGTGAATACGGCGTGCCGGCGGGGATCCTGTTCGCCATCGCCCTGACCGAGAGCGGCCGCCAATCCGGCGACCGGGTGC
>JALVEW010000186.1 GCA_027030425.1 Sedimenticola sp. | reverse complement strand
TGAGCCGCAGAATCGACAACCACATCACCTGGGAAACCTTCAGCGAGGGCCTGTGGAAGGACAACCCGGTATTCGTCATGCTCCTGGGCATGTGCCCGGTGCTGGCGGTGACCAACTCCGCCACCAACGCCCTGGCCATGGGCCTGGCCACCACCTTCGTGCTCCTGGCCTCCGGCGGGCTGATTTCCCTCATCGCCCGCTTCATCCCCCGGCAGGTGCGCATCGCCACCTATATCGTCATCATTGCCACCTTCGTCACCATGGTGGACTACGTCATCCAGGCCATTTCCCTGGATCTGTACAACGCCCTGGGGGCCTTCATCCAGCTCATCGTGGTGAACTGCATGATTCTGGGGCGGGCCGAAGCCTATGCCTCCAGGCACCGGCCCCTGAAGTCCCTGGTCAACGCCCTGGGCATGGGCCTGGGCTTCACCTTCGCCCTGCTCTGCCTGGGGGTGGTGCGGGAACTGCTGGGGGCCGGCAGCCTGTTCGGCTTCGACCTGTTCGGCCCGGACTTCCAGCCCTGGGTGGTGATGGTGCTGCCCGCCGGGGGCTTTCTGGTGCTGGGGGCCTGGCTGCTGCTGTTCGACTGGCTGAAAGAACGCCACGCCCAAACCGATGGAGAGGCCGTCCATGCACGCTGATTCCCTGAGCTTCATCTTTCTCAACACGGTGCTGGCCAACAATTTCGTCCTCGCCATGTTCCTGGGGCTCTGTCCCTTCCTGGGGGTGTCGGGCAAGCTGAACACGGCCATTCCCATGGGTATCGCCACCGGCTTCGTGATGCTGGTCAGCTCGGTTTCGGCCTATGCGGTAAACTTGGTGCTGGTAGCCCTGGACATCGAGTTTCTGCGGCTCATCGCCTATATTGCCATCATTGCCAGCGCCGTGCAGCTGGTGGAAATGGCCCTGAAGAAATACAGCCCGGCCCTGTTCCGCTCCCTGGGCATCTTCCTGCCTCTCATCACCACCAACTGCGCCATTTTGGGCCTGGCCCTGTTCCAGACTTTCAAGGGCTATGATTTCACCCAGTCCGTGACCTACGCCCTGGGCGCCGGCACGGGCTTCACCCTGGCCATCGCCCTCATGGCCGGCCTGCGCGAGCGCCTGGCCCTGTCGAAACTGCCCAGCGCCACCCAGGGGGCGGCCCTGAGCCTGATGCTCGGCGGTCTGCTATCCTTGTCCTTCATGGGTTTTGCCGGACTGGGAGGCGGCCACTGATGAAGTACCTCATCGCCATGCTGGCCGTGCCCCTGCTCCTCGTGGGCTGGCTGATCATTCAACAACTTGGCAGACGCTTTGCCAGGGAACATCCGCAACTGGGCCCCTACCGCGAAGAAGGCGGCGGTTGCGGGAAATCATGCGGCTGCAAAGGCAGCAGCTGTCAACGCAGAAACTGAGGTCTAGGGATCATGAACATGCAAGCAAACGAGGATCCGCTCATGCTGGAACAGATCATCTGGTTCGAAAACCTTTCCATGGACAGCCTGCCCCTGGTGGGTGGCAAGAATGCCTCTCTGGGCGAGATGATTTCCAATCTCTCCAGCGCCGGAGTGCGGGTGCCGGGGGGCTTTGCCACCACGGCCCACGCCTTCCGGGAGTTCCTGGCCCACAACAGGCTCAGGGAGCGGATCGACCCCCTGCTCAGCCGCCTGGACGTGAGCGACGTGGTGGCCCTGGCGGATGCCGGCCAGACCATACGCCAGTGGGTCATGGAAGCCGAACTGCCGGAGGCTCTGGAAATCGCCGTCAGCGCCGCCTACGAAAAAATGTCGGTGAACGGCCAGCCCGCCACCGTGGCGGTGCGCTCCTCCGCCACCGCCGAGGATCTGCCCGACGCCTCCTTTGCCGGCCAGCAGGAAACCTATCTCAATGTCACGGGGCTGGATCAGGTGCTGCACTATATTCGCGCCGTGTTCGCCTCCTTGTACAACGACCGTGCCATCGCCTACCGGGTGCACCAGGGCTTCGATCACGACAGCGTGGCCCTGTCCGCGGGCATCCAGCGCATGGTACGCTCGGACATTGGCGCCGCCGGCGTCATGTTCACCCTGGACACGGAATCCGGCTTCCGCGACGTGGTGTTCATCACTTCCAGCTACGGGCTAGGCGAAACCGTGGTCCAGGGTGCGGTGAACCCCGACGAGTTCTATGTGCACAAGGAGAACCTCAGCCAGAGCCGGCCCGCCATCCTGCGCCGCACCCTGGGAAGCAAGCTCATCAAGATGGTCTAT
>JALVEW010000185.1 GCA_027030425.1 Sedimenticola sp. | reverse complement strand
GCAGGCGCGAAGCTGCTCCCGGACTTCGTCAAGGGTGTAGGCGGCATGCAGGGAGGCGCGGAAATCCCGGCGCAGTACGTCCGGGGCGTCAGCGGCATACCGGGCCACCAGGCTGTCTACCGCCTCCGGGCTGACGGGGCGCAGCAGGTCCATGACCAGCACATGCGCGCCGGGGGCGCCCTGGTCGCGGATACTGCGCCACAGATCCAGGGGATCATTCAGGTGATGCAGCAGACTGTTGGACACCAGGGCGTCATAGTCACCGGCAAGGCCGCTGGCGGGCAGGTACCGGCAGTGCAGGCGGACGCGGTCTTCCAGGCCCTCGGCACTGACGGCCTTCGCTGCCAGATCGAGCATGGCCTGGGCGCCGTCAACGGCATCTATCCTGGCATCGGGATAGCGCCGGGCGAAGCGCAGGGGAATGTCCGCCGGGCCGCAGCCCAGGTCCAGCATCCGCCCCCTGAATTCGCCAGGGTGCAGGCGGCTGAACAGGTCCAGAAAAAGTTCGTTGGACTCGGAAAAATCGGCCTCGGCATAGGCCAGGGCCTGGTCCGCCTCGTCCATCAGTTCTTCGGGTTCCGGTGTGCGCTTCATGGAATCAGGTGCTCGCCGCGGTACAGGTCCGCCAGGGTTTCTCGTTCGCGTACCAGGTACATCCGGTCGCCGTCCACCATGACTTCCGCCGCCCGGGGACGGCTGTTGTAGTTGGAGGCCATGGTGAAGCCATAGGCGCCGGCGGAGCGTACCGCCAGCAGATCGCCGGCGCTGAGGCTGAGCTTTCTTTCCTTGCCCAGGAAATCCCCCGTCTCGCACACGGGGCCCACGATGTCATAGACGCCGTCCCGGCCCGTGGCCTGCTCGTCCGCGGGGATGATGGCCTGCCAGCTCTGGTACAGGGAGGGGCGGATGAGATCGTTCATGGCCGCGTCCACGATGGCGAAATCCTTTTCTTCCGTGGGCTTGAGATATTCCACCCGGGTCAGCAGGATGCCGGCATTGGCGGCAATGGCCCTTCCTGGCTCGATGAAGATCTCGAAGGGCCGGTCCGCCAGCTTTGCTGAAATGGCGCGGGCGTATTCCGTGGGGGAAGGCGGCGTTTCATCCTTGTAGGTGACGCCCAGGCCGCCTCCAAGATCCAGGTGATCGATTTCAAGGCCCCGGCGGGTCAGCTCGTCCACCAGCAGCAACAGGCGGTCCAGGGCATCCAGGAAGGGCGACAGCTCCGTGAGCTGGGAGCCGATGTGGCAGTCGATACCGGAGATCTTCAGGCCCGGCAAGGTGGCGGCTTTTTGGTACAGGGCCGCGGCCTGGGCTATGGGAATGCCGAACTTGTTCTCCTTAAGCCCCGTGGAGATGTAGGGATGGGTGCCCGCGTCCACGTCGGGGTTCACCCGCAGGGCCACCGGCGCTTCCACCCCCATGGCCGTGGCCACCTGGGACAGGCGCTCCAGTTCAGGCTCGGATTCGATGTTGAAGCAGCGTATGCCCAGCTCCAGGGCGCGCTGCATCTCCTCCACGCGCTTGCCCACGCCGGAAAACACGATGCGGCTGGCCTTGCCGCCGGCCTTGATGACCCGTTCAAGCTCGCCGAGAGACACGATGTCGAAGCCCGAGCCCAGGCGCGCCAGCACGTCCAGCACCGCCAGGTTGGAATTGGCCTTCACCGCGTAACACACCAGGTGGGGATGATTGCTGAAAGCCTCGTCGAAGGCACGCCAGTGACGTTCCAGGGTGGCCCGGGAATAGACATAGCAGGGCGTGCCATGGGCGGCGGCAATGTCCCTCACAGGGATGTCTTCCGCGTGCAGTTGGCCGTTTTTGTAGTTGAAATGATCCATGGTTCAGCCGTCGCTTCTTTTGTGGTCATCGGGAAGATACAGGGGGCCTTTGCTGCCGCAGGCGCTCAACAGGGGCAGCAGCAGTACCAGCAGCAACAGCAATCGCTTCGTCTTCATGGGGAAACAGGAAAAGGGTTGACCGGCCTGCTAGTATAGCGTTTTTTTCATCCGGACTCTGCCATGGAATACCTTCTTCCAGAGTCCCCTCATTTAACTTTGGTCGGGATGGTGGCTGCTCGGAAAACCTCGGAGGCATGGATGCCGACGTGGAGCGTGCATGGATGTATTTACAGCGTTTTTCCGAGCAGCCACCATCCCAGTCTCATCAATGGCTTGGGAGATTAGATGACATGGCCCTGTACCCGCCCTGCGTGGAAATCGACCCCGAAGGTGCCGCCCGCCACAGCGTCAT
>JALVEW010000184.1 GCA_027030425.1 Sedimenticola sp. | reverse complement strand
CCGGCTGAATCGCTTGAGCAGCCTGCAGGCCCGTCTGCAGCGCCTGGAGAGCGTGCTTGAACGGCAAAGCGCCATGCTGCCCGCGCGTTACCGTCCCTGAGCAACTCCCCAGCCCAGGCGGCCCCACGGCGCAGGGGTCGGAGTCAAACCACCCTATGACATTGAATTTACGTGGCATCTTCCTGGTTTGACTCCGACCCCGTTCAGCAAGCAACTCCCCAGCCCAGGCGGCAACCCAGGGGTCTGAGTCAAATCCACTGTCCCCGGCAATATTGTCCACACCACAACAGGATTTGACTCCGATCCCGGTTCCCAGGAGTTCCGGGCAGGGGTATTGCATTTCCTGCATTCGCCCCCATGTTGGAAAATCCGGAAACCCATCAAGAAGAAGAACGCCCATGAACCAGGAAAGCCAAGTGCTCGCGCGGGCAGATGAAGTGCTGCCCAACATCATTCACATACTGCCCATTGCCGCCCGCCCCTTCTTTCCGGGGCAGGGCGTGCCCCTGCTCATGGACGGCGACTTCTGGATGCCCACCATCGAAGCCATCCGCGAAGCGGAAAGCGATCTCATCGGCCTGCTGCTCACCCGTGACGACGAGGCGGAAAGAACAGACCCGGACGCCATGTACCGGGTCGGCACAGTAGGACGCATTCACAAAGTGCATACCGTGGATGGCCGTCTGCAGGTGCTGGTGGAATGCCTGCAGCGCTTCCGGGTGGAAAAATTCATCAGCGACAAACCGCCTTATATTGCCCGGGTTGAATATTTGCGCGAGCCCCTGGGAAAGCCTTCCGAGGAGGTCAAGGCCTACGCCCTGGCCATCATCAACACCATCAAGGAACTGCTGCCCCTCAATCCCCTGCTGCAGGAGGAACTGCGCTTCTTCCTGGATCGCTTCGGCCCGGAAAACCCCTCCCTGCTGGCAGATTTCGCCACCGGCCTGACTTCCGCGGGCAAGTCCGAGCAGCAGGAAATCCTGGAAACGGTGGAGCTGCTGCCCCGCATGGAAAAAGTGCTGGCCCTCATCAGCAAGGAGCTGGAGCTGGCCAAGTCCCAGCAGAAGATTCGTGAAACCGTGGAAGAGCGAATGGACCGCCAGCAGCGTGAGTTCTTCCTGCGCGAGCAGCTCAAGGTCATCCAGCAGGAGCTGGGTATCTCCAAGGACGACCGCACGGCGGACATCGAGAAATTCCGGGAGCGCCTGGAGAAGCTGACCCTCACGGAAGAAGCCACCGAGCGGGTGGAGGAAGAGCTGGACAAGCTGGCCATGCTGGACTCCAGTTCCGCCGAATACAATGTAACGCGCAACTACCTGGACTGGATCACCATGCTGCCCTGGGGACGGGAGTCAGAAGACAACCTGGAACTGGCCCATGCGCGCAAGGTGCTGGACAGGGATCATTTCGGCCTGGAGGACGTGAAAGAGCGCATCCTGGAATTTCTCGCCCTGGGCATACAGCGCGGAGAGATCAAGGGCTCCATCATCCTCCTGGTGGGGCCGCCCGGCGTGGGCAAGACATCCATAGGCAAGTCCGTGGCGGAAGCCATGGGACGGCGCTTCTACCGCTTTTCCGTGGGCGGCATCCGTGACGAGGCGGAGATCAAGGGCCACCGGCGCACCTATATTGGCGCCATGCCCGGCAAGTTCATCCAGGCCATGAAACAGGCCGGCACCCAGAATCCGGTGATCATGCTGGACGAGATCGACAAGATCGGCGCCAGCTATCAGGGCGATCCCGCCTCGGCTCTGCTGGAAGTGCTGGACCCGGAGCAGAACAGCGAGTTCCTGGATCACTACCTGGACCTGCGCTTCGACCTGTCCGAAACCCTGTTCATCTGTACCGCCAACCAGCTGGACACCATTCCCGCTCCCCTGCTGGACCGCATGGAGATCATCCAGCTCTCCGGCTACATCCCAGAGGAAAAGTTGCAGATCGGCCGCCGCTACCTGCTGCCCCGGCAAATCCGCGAGGCGGGTCTGAAGCGCGGCGATATCAAGATCAAAGCCCCGGTGCTGCGCAAGATCATCGAAGACTACGCCCGGGACGCGGGGGTGCGCCGCCTGGACAAGCAGCTGGCCCGCATCGTGCGCAAGGCGGTGGTCAAGATGCAGGAAGGCCGCAAGCCCCCCATAGAAATCGGCAAGGACGACCTGAAAGCCTATCTTGGCCCGGCGGTATTCCGCGACGAGCGGAACCTGTCCGGCCCCGGCGTGGTCACCGGCCTGGCCTGGACGGCCATGGGCGGCG
>JALVEW010000183.1 GCA_027030425.1 Sedimenticola sp. | reverse complement strand
AAATAAAGGAACAGGACGAAAGCTTTGCCTTCCGCCATTCTTGCGGCGAGGGTGTCTGCGGTTCCGATGGGGTGAACGTGAACGGCAGCAACCGCCTGGCCTGCATCACCCCGGTGGCGGAGCTGAAGGCGCCGGTGGTGGTTCGGCCCTTTCCCGGCCGCCCGGTGATCCGTGACCTGGTGGTGGACATGAGTGACTTCTACCAGCAGTACCAGGCCGTCGATCCCTGGCTGAAGCGCAAGGACCCCGTGCCGGAACGGGAGAGCCTGCAGACCCCGGAACAGCGCGCCCGGCTGGATGGCCTGTGGGAATGCATACTCTGTGGCTGCTGTTCCACTTCCTGTCCGTCCTTCTGGTGGAATCCCGACAAGTTTCTCGGGCCCCAGGCCCTGCTTACCGCCTGGCGTTTTCTTGCTGACAGCCGGGACCAGGGTGAGGATGAGCGCCTGGATGCCCTGGACGGCCCCTACAAGCTGTTCCGCTGTCACAGTATCATGAACTGCGTGGAAGCCTGCCCCAAGCATCTCAATCCCACCGAGGCCATAGGCCATATCCGCAATCTCATGCTGAAGAAGTCCGTGTGAGCCGTCGGGGATTCAGGGAAAAGGAACGTCTGCAATGGCAGTGCCGCCGGGGCATGCTGGAGCTGGACTGCCTGCTGCGGCGCTTTCTCGATGAACAATACGATCAGGTTTCGGAGGAACTGCAGGCTGGTTTCCGCCGCCTGTTGCGCGAGGCAGATCCGCATTTGCATCATTGGCTGCTCAACAGGCCGGAGGATGCGCCGGAGCAGTATGGTGAACTGATTCGGGTGATTCGTGCTTATGCCCCCTGATTCCCGGGGTCGGACTCCCGGGGTCGGAGTCAAACCCTCCTCGGCCATTGGAGGCGGGAAACCGGAGCATCCTTATCCGTCGAAACCGTCCACCGTACCCGGGGCTTGACTCCGACCCCATCCTTTCTTTTTCCCCCTCACCCCGGCCCTCTCCCCGAGGGGGAGTTCCGGGGCCGGAGTCAAACCATATTTGGCTGTTGAAGGCATGGAGCCAGGCCATCCTCAACCATCGAAAGCGCCTGCCATGCCCGCGGGCTTGATTCCGACCCCATCCAGTCAATCTACGGGGTGACGGTTTCGGCAGGCTTGAGCCCGCTCACGTACAGGGCTACGGCCTCACGCTCCATTTCCGTCAGCTTGCTGGCCACGGTGTGCATGATGGCGTTGTCGTTGGTACGCGCCCGCTCGCCGAAGGCCTGCAGCTGGTCGGAGACGTAACGCTTGTGCTGGCCCGCCAGGCGGGGCAGCTGTTCATTGCCTTCCCCGTTTTCACCATGACAGGACTTGCAGGCGGGAATGCCTGAATACTTGTTGCCTTTCTTGAACAGATATTCGCCTACGGCGGCAAACATCTTGTCCCGCACCCGGTGGGACAGGGCGGGCTTGGAGCTGAAATACTCGGCCAGGGCCTCTATCTGCTCGTCCGTCAGCCCGGCGGCCATCTCGTTCATGGTGTCACTCTTGCGCTTGCCGTCGCGGAAGTTCTTCAGCTGCTTCACCAGGTAGGTGCGGTTCTGCCCGGCGAGACGGGGATAGACGGCGCTGGATGCCTCGCCTTCCTCTCCGTGGCAGAGGTGGCATTTTTCCTTGACGATGGATTTGGCCACTTCCAGGTCGGCTGCCTGGACTATGCCTGCAGCAGTGAGCAGGCTCATGGCGACTAGGGTTTTTTTCATTTTGAATGTCCTCGGTGTTTCGTGTAACGGCGTCAATATACCACAGGGGTGCGGCGCATCGCGGCAGGGACGTATTCGGGTATAATGCCGCCCTTTCTCCTTGTGCAGGAACAACCATGGCGGATATCGCTGCCGAACTGGACAAACGCAGAACCTTTGCCATCATCTCCCATCCGGACGCGGGCAAGACCACCCTCACCGAGAAGCTGCTGCTGTTCGGTGGCGCCATTCAGCTTGCCGGCACGGTGAAGGGGCGCAAGGCCGCGCGTCATGCCACCTCCGACTGGATGGAGATGGAAAAGGAGCGGGGGATATCCGTGACCTCCTCGGTGATGCAGTTCCCCTACAAGGAGCGCATCGTCAACTTGCTGGACACCCCGGGTCACGAGGACTTTTCCGAGGACACCTACCGCACCCTGACAGCGGTGGATTCTGCCCTCATGGTCATCGACGTGGCCAAGGGTGTGGAAGAACGCACCATCAAGCTCATGGAAGTGTGCCGCATGCGCGACACGCCCATTCTCACCTTCGTCAACAAGTTGGACCGGGAAGGCCGTGACCCCATCGAGATTCTGGACGAAATCGAGGAGGTGCTGGGCATTGCCTGCGCGCCGGTGACCTGGCCCATCGGCATGGGCAAGCGTCTCAAGGGTGTCATCGACCTGCGCACGGAGACCACCCATCTGTTCAGCGCCTCACATGGGGATCATGTGGCCGAGGGCGAAACCATCAGCGGCCTGGATAACCCGGCTCTGGTGGAAGCCCTGGGGGAGCACGAGGTGCAGGAGCTCAGGGATGAGATCGAGCTGGTACGTGGCGCCAGCCACGAGCTGGACCTGGAAGCCTACCTGCGCGGCGAGCAGACGCCGGTGTTCTTCGGCTCCGCCATCAATAATTTTGGCGTGCGCGAACTGCTGGATGCCTTCGTTGAGTACGCGCCGCCCCCTCAGCCGCGCAAGACCATGCAGCGCATGGTGGAGCCGGGGGAGAGCAAGTTCAGCGGCTTCGTGTTCAAGATCCAGGCCAACATGGACCCGGCCCACAGGGACCGTATCGCCTTTCTGCGTGTCTGTTCCGGCAGCTACCGCAAGGGCATGAAGATGAAGCATGTGCGCATCAACAAGACGGTGCAGGTGTCCAATGCCATCACCTTCCAGGCGGATGCCCGGCGCCAGGTGGAGGAGGCCTTTCCCGGCGACATCATCGGCCTGCACAATCATGGCACCATACAGATCGGCGACACCTTCACCGAGGGCGAGGAACTGAAATACGAGGGCGTGCCTTATTTTGCGCCGGAGCTGTTCCGCCGCGTGGTGCTCAAGGACCCTCTGAAGATGAAGGCCCTGCAGAAGGGCGTGCTCCAGCTCTGTGAAGAAGGGGCCACCCAGGTGTTCCGGCCCATGCGCAACAACGACCTCATTCTGGGGGCCGTGGGGGTGTTGCAGTTCGAGGTGGCGGCCGCCCGGCTCAAGTCCGAGTATGGCGTGGAAGCCATCGTGGAGCCTGTCAACGTCTATACTGCCCGCTGGGTACAATGCGATGATGAAGCGGTGATGAAGCGCTTCAAGGTCAAGGCCCATGACAACCTGGCCCTGGATGGGGACGACCAGCTGGTCTATCTCGCGCCCACCCGGGTCAATCTCAATCTGACAGAAGAACGCTGGCCGGAAGTGAAGTTCCTGGCCACGCGGGAGTTGTGAACATGGAAACATCAAGAATCGAAGAACTCATCAAGGCGGGCATTCCCGATGCTCAGGTGACCGTAACCGGCGACGGCCGCCATTTCGAGGCATCAGTGGTCAGTGCCGCTTTCGAAGGAAAGAGCCTGATTCAGCGCCATCGCATGGTGCTGGACACCGTGCGCGCCCAGATCGACTCAGACGAGTTGCATGCCCTGTCCATCACATCGGCAAAGACGCCAGCCGAAGCATGATGCAAGTTGGAAATTTCAGTGTCCGGCGTTATGCTTCAGACATTGTGATAGTGCTACCAGGGAAAGTGACATGAAGAAAATCCGCCTCCTGTTCAACAGCCTGCTGGTCGTGGGGTTGTGTTTCCATGCTGTTTCGAGCCTGGCGCAGGATAGCGCGCCCGGTAGCCGCGCAGCGGTATTTGCAAGCCTGGAAGACCGGGCCATCGCCAATGGCGGAAGCATCTCGGTCATCGTGCGTATCGACGACCAGGGCGCCTTCCAACCGGGGCGGCCCACCAACAAGGACAGGCTGCGTGCCGCCCAGGATGCCTTCCTGGAAAAGCTGCGGGGTCGTGTCAGCAATGTCAGGCGTTTTACCGCGTTTCCCTTTCTTGCCTACACGGTCGAGACCACGGGGTTGGCCATCATGAAAGATGATGAGCAGGTGGTTTCTGTGCAGGAGAACAGACGCAGGCGTCCAAGTCTGCGGCAGAGCGTGCCTCTCATGGGCGCTCCCACCGCCTGGGACGCGGGCTTCACCGGCGCCGGCCAGTATGTGGCGGTGATCGACAGCGGCGTTGATGCTTCTCATCCTTTCCTGGAAGGCAGTGTCGCCGTGGAAGCCTGTTTTTCCGGTTACCTGGGGGAGAGCGTGTGTCCCAACGGACAGCAGGAGCAGTATGGGGCAGGGGCGGCGGCTCCCTGTGACATGGACGGCTGTTCCCATGGTTCTCATGTTGCCGGTATCGTGGCGGGCAACAATCCCAGTCTTCACGGTGTTGCCAGGGATGCTCAGATCATCGCCCTGCAGGTTGCCAGTGGCGATTCCGATCCCGATTACTGTGGTGATGAGCCTGTCCCCTGCATGACCTTCTGGGATGCCGATATCCTCACGGCCATGGACTATGTCTATGACCTGAAACAGAACCAGGGATACGAAGTTGCCGCCGTGAACATGAGCCTTGGGGGAGAGGACAAATTCACCAGCACCTGTGACAATGAATACCCCCAGTACCGGGACGCCATCGACTGGCTGCATGGCATTTCCGTGGCCACAGTGGTGGCTGCCGGAAATGAAAGCTACAAGGACGGCCTTACGGCACCCGCCTGTTTTTCCAAGGCCATCAGCGTGGGCTCCATCTGCGATACCCAGAACAGCGCCGACTGCAAGCTGGGTGAAGGCGAACTGGCGGGGAGCTCCAATGTCGCCAGCTATATTTCCCTGCTGGCACCCGGCGCCATGATAACTTCCTCCGTACCTGGCACTGGCTATGCGACCTGGACCGGAACTTCCATGGCAGCGCCCCATGTGGCCGGCGCCTGGGCGATCATGAAACAGCGCAATCCCAATGCCAGTGTGACGGAGATTCTGAACGAGCTGCACAGCAACGGCGATCTGCTCAGCGATCACCGTGACGGCGGCGTGGTGCAGAACATGCGTGTCGTCAACCTGAATTTCCTGGGGGGCAATGATACGGATCCCATGCTTGACGAGAACATCAAGCTTTCCCTGGAAGAACCTGCCAATGGTTCCGTAGTAACCGGCGTGGGCAACCTGCGTGGCTGGGCGACGGGGCCTGACGGCATTTCCTACGTGGAATACTATATCGACGGCAACCTGCAGACACGTATTCCCTATGGTGGCACCCGAGGGGATATCGCCAACCGTTTTCCCGACTATCCCGGATCTCGTTTCTCCGGATTTGGTACCTCCTTCAACTACAGCCAGTTGCCCGCGGGTACTCATACCTTCAAGATCAAGGCCTACACCGGTTCCGGAAAATATAACGAGCGGGAAAACACAGTGGAAACTGTGAGATTCCACAAGGCCTATTTCGGTGATCCTGATGCCATGGATATTTCCGCCAGCACGGTCAGCCGTGATGATACGGGCATCATGCTGAAGAACATAAAACTGGAAGGCATTTCCTACGATATCCGCCTGGAATGGAGCAAGCCGTCCCAGCAGTTCGGCATCGTCGAGATCAAATAGACAGGATTATTCTTACCGTGGCAGGCGGTCATGCATACGGCATGGCCTCCGGCCATGGTTTTTTCATATCAGGAATCTGATCGGGCGGCCTTGTCGGGCCAGGCGGCGAGAGCGTATCCGCTGGCAAGAAGCAGACCTGTGCTCAAGCTCACGGCCAAGGCGGTCAAGCTGCCTTCCAGGGACAGGCTGATGATTTCCCCGCCGTGGGCCAGGCCCTGCAGCAGGGCGAAGGAAGCGGCCAGGCCGATTCCCAGGCCTGTGCGAATATGCATCCCTGGTGCCAGCAGCAGGCTCAGCAGCAGCACCGAGGCCGTGAGCAGCCCCTCTATGTACAGTCCCTGTACGCCATTGGCGCCAAGCAGCATACCCGCCGCCAGGGGCAGGAGAAACAGGCCCATTCCCCGGCCCAGGGGAAGTTTCAGGCGCCCTTTCATCCACAATCCGCAGGCCAGGGCCGTGAGCAGGTGATCCAGGCCGGTAAAAGGATGGAGAAGGCCGGCCACTATGCCTCCTTCCCCGCTTCCGCCATGGGCCAGGGCAAGGGCGGGGAACAGGGTGCAGGACAGGCCCAAAGCGATTCTGGATGTAATCTTGTTCATGACGATACCTATGTAATCTTCACCTGAATAAGTTCTTCCCCGTCAGGATCCGTCACATGCACCGCGCAGGCGATGCAGGGGTCGAAGCTGTGTATGGTGCGCAGAATTTCCACCGGCTGCTTCGGGTCGTGCAGCTGGTGATTGTCCTGTAATGCGGCCTCGTAGGCGCCGGGCTGGCCCGAGGGATCGCGGGGGCCGGCGTTCCAGGTGCTGGGCACCACGGCCTGGTAGTTGGCGATCTTTCCGTCCTCAATGATGATCCAGTGGGCCAGGGCTCCCCTGGGTGCCTCCATGAACCCCACGCCCCGCGCCTGTGAAGGCCAGGAGGAAGGTTCCCAGAGGGTCTCGTTGAAGGTGCGGGTTTCCCCCTTGCGGATGTTGGCAACCAGGTT
This sequence comes from Sedimenticola sp., assembly GCA_027030425.1. GTDB lineage: Bacteria > Pseudomonadota > Gammaproteobacteria > Chromatiales > Chromatiaceae > Thiolapillus. Next base: position 2,179 of record JALVEW010000183.1, on the reverse strand, counting down.
GTCGTACCAGGTCTGCATGTTGTCGGCGACGATTTTGGTTTCCAGGGTACGGGCCGCCGTGCGCCCCAGGGTGGAGAACAGTGCATCCACGGGCAGGTCCAGGGTCTTCAAGGCCATGCCCACCAGCGCTTTGGTGGGCTCATGGCCGCTGGCGTAGAGCATGAGCACCCGGGCCAGGGGGCCGACCTCCATGGCCTGTCCCTTCCAGCGGGGGGCCTTGAGCCAGGAATAGGACTGGTCCACGTCCAGGTGCTCATAGGGCGGCTCCGGGCCGGTGTAGTGCAGCTCGGTCTCGCCGTCATAGGGATGCAGTCCCTTGTCCTTGCCTTCGCTGTAGTCGTACCAGGAATGATTGACGAATTCCTGTACCTGGTCCGGCGCGTTCAGATCCACTTCGTGGATGGTGCCCAGGTCGCGGTTCAGGATGGCGCCGGGGGGGATGAGATAGCTGGCCGGGTCGTTCATGCCCTTTTCCGGGAAGTCGCCCACGGTGAGGAAATTGCCCAGCCCTTCGCCGCGGCTGGCCCATTCCTTGTAGAAGCCGGCGATGGCCAGGGTGTCCGGCACATAGACCTGGTCCACGAAGACCTGCATTTGCCGGATGATGTCCTGCACCTTGGCCAGGCGCTCGGCGTTGATGGCGGAATCGGATTCCAGGTCTATGGGGCAGGGCACGCCGCCCACCAGGAAGTTCGGATGGGGGTTCTTGCCGCCAAAAATGGTGTGCAGGCGGGCCACGTCACGCTGCCAGGCCAGGGCTTCCAGGTAATGGGACACGGCCATCAGGTTGGCCTCCGGGGGCAGCTTGTAGGCCGGGTGTCCCCAGTAGGCCTTGGCAAAGATGCCCAGCTGACCGGCTTCCACGAAGTTCTTTAGCTTGGTCTTCATGTCACTGAAATAGCCCGGGGAGGACTTGGGCCAGGCGCTGATGGACTGGGCCAGCTCGGAAGTGGCCTTGGGGTCTGCTTCCAGGGCGGATACCACGTCCACCCAGTCCAGGGCATGCAGGTGATAGAAGTGCATGACGTGGTCGTGGATGTACTGAGCGCCTGTCATCAGGTTGCGGATGAGCTGGGCATTGGCGGGCACACTGTAGCTCAGGGCGTTTTCCACGGCGCGCACCGAGGCAATGCCATGTACCAGGGTGCAGACGCCGCAGATGCGTTGGGCGAAGGCCCAGGCATCCCGGGGGTCACGTCCTTTCAGAATGATTTCTATGCCGCGCACCATGGTTCCAGAGGACCAGGCCTGGGCAATACGCTGGCCGTCCATCTGCGCCTCGATGCGCAGATGCCCCTCGATGCGGGTGATGGGATCGACTACGATGCGTTCGCTCATGCTGATGTGTTCTCCGGTTGTAAGGCGTTCAGGAATTTCCGGGCGATCTCAAACTGTTTCTCGCATTCATGCTCAGTCATGTCCTCGCCTTCGATGGCGGCACAGGTACAGGCCATGCGCGCATTCACCGCCGCTTCCCAGGCGGCGTTGCGCGTGACGCACTTGTTTTCCGGAGCCACGGCAGCGGCAGCGGCCCGGGCCACGAAGTAGGTGGCCTGCTCCTTCCAGTCACATTCGGAACCGCAGCGGCAATGGGAATCGACAATGGCGGCCTTGATCATTTTCCGGGCGGCTTCCAGTTCCTCGGGTGAAGGCTTGCCTCTGCGCACGATGTCGATGACCTTGGCAATACGCTCGTCCCTGGCCAGGGGCAGCACGCTTTCCACGAAGCGGGCGGCCAGCTGGCGTTGCTGGCTGCATTCCAGATGCTCCAGGGCCTTCCTGAGTTCCGCGCTTCTGTCCAACGGGCTCATGTCTCACCTCCATCATTTTGCTCCCTTTCCACCAGGTGGCTGGCCAGCATCTCCGTGAGGCCAATGACGGGCATGTCCATGTCGTTTTCCTCCAGGCCTTCCTCGATCTGGATGCGGCAGTTGGCGCAGGCGGTGACCAGTCCGTCCACCTGCAGCCTGTCCAGCTGTTTCTTCTTGCGCCTGAAGGCCTTGAGGCGAACTTCCGCGGCGTCCTCGTTGGCGCTGACGCCGCCGCCGGCGCCGCAGCACCAGTTCATCTTGCCGTGGTCCTTCATTTCCACGAAGTTCTTCGCCACCATGCGGATCAGGTTGCGGGGCTGTTCGATGACGCCGCCGCGGCGCACCAGCTGGCAGGGATCATGGAAAGT
>JALVEW010000182.1 GCA_027030425.1 Sedimenticola sp. | reverse complement strand
CGTCCCGGGGTGTGAAGGCATGGGTGACATACTGGCGGGTGGCCCAGTTGAAACCGAACAGGGCATACAGCAGTAACAGCGCTCCCCAGTCCAGCTCCAGGAGCCGGAAAGCCAGGATCCAGAAGACCAGCCCCAGCACCGTTTCCCGGCGCACCCGAGCGATCTCCTTCGGCCCGAAATCATCGAACAGCGCCTGGGTGGTGCGCGCCCGGCGAAACGGCGGCGAACGCAACCAGCCAGGATGGATGGCCAGCAGAAGGCTGCCCAGGGGCACCAGCCACCACCAGGCGCCCGTGAGCAGGCCATACCACTGGATCCACTTGATGATCCGGCTGTCTTCCGGGTAATAGCAGTCGAACATTTCGTGATCCGAACGGTTGCAGCAATGATGCACCACATGGGTCACCTTCATCAGGGTGAAGGAAACCGGGAACAACCAGCTCAGCACCATGCCGACGCCATCGTTGACCCGGGGATCGGGATGCAGCAAATCATGGGTGGCTTCGTGGATGAGCTGGTAGTTGGTAAGCAGCAACTGGGCAAACACCAGGCCGCAGAGCAGCTGCCCGGGCAGGGGCAGGCGGGACGCCATCCAAAGGAGCAGCAGGGCGCCGGCAGACACCATGGCGGCAAGGACCAGGTTGAGCCGGCCCGGCAAAGGCTGGCCCTGGGCGCCGCCTGACGGCTGGGCTTTATCCTGCATTGGCAACCCACAGCAGCCAGCAGGAAAAAAGACATGCAGCCCGGAGCTCCCGTTTCCAGGGAAAGCAGAGGCTGGTGTAATATCTTTGCATTTTCCAGGTCATTGCACGACCATTTCAGACATATCTGTTCGCAGACATTTCATTTCTTCCTGAACCGGGGCAAGCCATTCGATGAAACACTCGTCAAGCAAGGGGCCTGATGCATTCCAGCTCACCTTTCTCTATTTTCCCCTGCTCTACCTGTCCCTGGGGCTCTTCATTCTGTTCCAGCTGCGCGGCCTGGGTGCCAGCCTGGTGTTTGCCGCCGGCTGGATCTACCTGGCGCCGCCCCTGCTGTGCCGCCTTACCCTGGCCCTGTTCGGCCCGCCCGTGACCGCAGATGCCAGCCCTTGTAGCCGCGAGTTCCGCGTCTGGTGGTTTCTTACTCAGGTGCAGATGATCTTCAACCGCATTGGCGTACTGGAAGAACTGCTGCGCCTGGTGCCGGGCCTGTATGGCAGCTGGCTGTCCCTGTGGGGCTCCAGGGTAAGCCCCTTCTCCTTCTGGGCCAGGGATATCCTGGTCAGTGAACGCTACCTTCTCCGGGTGGAGCAAGGCGCGCTCATTGGCAGCCAGTGCGGTCTCGCCGGACATGTGGTCACCCTGGACGACCAGGGCCGGTACCACCTGCTGGTCGCTCCCATCCAGGTGGGCGCCGGTGCCATTCTTGGCATACGCTCGGGACTCGGCCCCGGCTGCCAGGTGGCCGCCGGGGAAATGCTGCCCGCCGGCCGCATGCTGCCACCCTTTACCCGTTGGGCAAATGGGCGCAAACAGCAATTGTCTAGGCGCGCTTTCTGAACAACCTTACCAGCAACAGCATCAGCAACGCCCCGGTCACTGCTCCAGCAGCCGCCATGGTCCAGAGGTTCTGCTGCGCAGCCGCCAGAACCGGATTGTCCAGCAGGTTTGCGCCGGCATGGAAAGCGGCAATCTTCCAGCCGTCGGGCTGGCGTACCAGAGCGGCGGTCCACTTGGCGGGAATCCTCACCTCAGCGCCGGTTCTCAATACATAGATGTCATCGGAATGACCGTAGGCGATGGCCAGATCACCCCCGATGAAGCGGGATGGCGCGTCAGCCTCCGGTCTCACCGTGATGCGCTTCAGGGGCGCGGATTCACCCATAAAATATTTTTCCACGAAGTCATCCAGCTGTGCGGCTGTGGTCATGCGTTGCTGATCCACCATGGTGATGACGAATTCCCCCGCCAGCAGGCCGCGCAATCTCGCCATGTCCCGCTTGTTGATGGCTTCGCTGGCCTGGGCCATGAGCTGGCGCAGTTGTTGATGGTCACGTTCGCGATCCGCCTCCGCCATGGACAGGGAAGAAAAGGCCAGCAGGCCCAGCATCAGCAGTGCATGGATTATGTTCATATTCTCTGTCCTCCGAGAAACGCCTGCAAAGCCTGACGTTTCAGGTTCTTTTCATCCAGTTCGGTCAGGCAGACCAGCTCATCCCCCCGTCCATGACCAGGGTTCTTCTCCAGGAAAAAAGCCACCTCCGGCTTGTTCTTGTGGGCCCTGTCCAGCGCTACCCATTCAGGCCGCAGATATCCACGGCTTTGGGGAAAACGGATCACCCCCCTTTCCGGATCATAGCATTTCCCGAAACGATCCCTGGCCAGGAAATCCATGATGCGTTGTTGCGGCGCGGGCGTGCTCCAACCCGGCGCCGGATAGTAAGTTCGGGAAAACAGTTTGAGATAGCGGTAGGTGCGATGTCCCTTGACAATGAGAAACCAGTACAGTGGTAGCTCCGGCGCCTGGGATTTGATGCTTCCCGCCAGTTGGCACCAGGCTTGGGGCAGGGCCTGGCTGCCCCAGTATTCATGGTGGATGATAGTGTCGCCGGAGAACAGGCTGCGCAGGCGCTTTCCTTCCACCTGGTGTTCACTCACGGCCAGGGTCGTGAAACCGCAGAGCTGGTTCCGGTCGTTTTCAAGAAGCAGGCAGTAATCCTTGGCCTGAAGATCCTCGAGGAACATGGCCTGGCTACTGCCGCCATAGTAACGGGCGAAGAGCCTGTACATCCTCTCCGCCAGGGCGCCGTCCAGTAGCGCCACGGACAACACCCGGGCCATCAACCCCTGCCGCCGGTTCACAGCTTCAGTTCCACCCGCCACTGGCGTCCCGCTTCCGGTGGCGGGGCGCCTTCGCGCAGGGCATTGCGCCATTCGCGAATGGGATTGAACAGGACATCCTGTTCCAGCGCCATGAATTCGGCGCCCCCCCGGCGCTCGATGTTTTCCTGAGTCTGGTTTAGCATGCGCACATCCTGGTTGATGATGAGGCGCGACAGGGGATGGAAGAACAGACGAATCAGAGGCCCCAGCCATCCCCGGCGGAAACTGATGACGGTGAACACCCGGGTATGGGTGTCGTCCACGGGGGTACAGGAAGAGGTGATGCTGTAGGCGCGCCCATCACCGAACTTGTAGTCCACCCGGCTGGTGGCCGGCATGATGTAGCGATCCGTGTGCCGCATGGAAACGGCCTTGCCCGGTGACAGCAGGGACCAGACCAGGCTCTTCTCCCGGGGTTCCTGGAAATATTCCGCTACCGCCCCGTCTTCCAACATGCGGATTTCCGCCTTTACCGGCCGGGCGGTGGGTGTGCGAAACCAGTAACGGTGCACATGGGTGGCGTGGGGACAGTCGAGGAAATTCTCCAGGCAGGCCTCCACGGTGGCGTGGAACAGGGTCTCCATGCGGAAGCTGGTCCAGCCGGGAAGATTCAGGTGCGGAAAAGCCAGGGGGGGCGTTTCAGGAGTCTGGCCGCCGGGACATACCCATACATAACCATCCTGTTCCACGCAATCATGGGAAACCGCGCGGCAGGCAGGGGGCTGGCCAGGCACATAGGGAACCGTTTCCAGCTTTCCTCCCCCGTCGAAGCCCCAGCCATGATAAGGACAGGTCAGACATCCACCAACCACCTTGCCCTGGGACAAGGGAGCATTGCGATGGGGGCAACAGTCGTCCAGCGCTGCCGCCCGCCCGGAGGCATCACGAAAAAAAACCAGCCTCCTGCCAAAAAGTTTCCTGGCAAGAGGCCGGTTTTTCAATTTGCGGCTGGAGCAGGCGATGTACCAGTGGTTTTCCAGCATTCTCCCCCGCCCCTCTTGATGAATCTACCGGGGCAGGCTTGAGTGGCCCATCAGGTATTCATCCACTGAGCGGGCGCATTGCCGCCCTTCGCGAATCGCCCACACCACAAGGGACTGACCGCGGCGCATGTCGCCGGCGGCAAAGATGCCGTCAACCGAGGTGTAATAGGCCTTGTCGCCTTCAGTGCTGCCCTTCACATTGCCCCGGCCGTCCAGCTCCACGGCGGCCTGCTCCAGCATGCCTTCATGGACGGGATGGACGAAGCCCATGGCCAGGGTCACCAGGTCGGCCTTGAGTTCGAATTCGCTGCCCTCCACCTCTGACATCTGCCAGTTGCCGTTTTCGTCCTTATTCCAGTCCACCTTCACGCAGCGCAGGGCCTTGACGTGACCATTGCCGTCATCGATGAATTCCTTGGTGAGCACCTGCCATAGACGCTCGCAGCCTTCTTCCTGGGAAGTGGAGGTGCGCAGCTTGTTGGGCCAGTCCGGCCAGGTCAGTTCCTTGATTTCCTTTTCCGGCGGCCTGGGCATGAGTTCCAGCTGGGTGACGGAAGCCGCGCCGTGTCGGTTGGAGGTGCCCACGCAATCGGAGCCCGTGTCGCCGCCACCGATGACCACCACGTGCTTGCCTTCGGCGCTGATGAAGCCCTGTTCGGCGCCGGGAACGCCCTGCACCATCTTGGAATTGGCGGTAAGGAACTCCATGGCGAAATACACGCCGTCCAGATCGCGGCCGGGCACGGGCAGGTCACGGGGCTGCTCCGAGCCGCCTGCCAGCACCAAGGCGTCGAATTCCTGTTGCAGTTCGGCCACGCTGATGTCCTTGCCCACGCAGGTATTCACGTGGAATTCCACGCCCTCGGCGCGCATCTGCGCCACGCGGCGGTCCAGCAGGGTCTTTTCCAGCTTGAAGTCGGGAATGCCATAGCGCAGCAGGCCGCCGATACGGTCGGCCTTTTCATAGACCACCACGTCGTGGCCGGCGCGGGCCAGCTGCTGGGCGCAGGCCAGGCCGGCAGGGCCGGAGCCCACCACGGCCACGCGCTTGCCCGTGCGGTGCTCGGGAATCAGGGGCTTGATCCAGCCTTCCTCCCAACCCTTGTCCACGATGGCGCATTCGATGGTCTTGATGGTCACCGGCTGATCCTGAAGATTCAGGGTACAGGACTCCTGACAGGGAGCGGGACAGATGCGCCCCGTGACTTCCGGGAAGTTGTTGGTGGAATGCAGCACTTCCAGGGCCGTCTTCCAGTCCCCGTGATAGACCAGGTCGTTCCATTCAGGAATGATGTTGTTCACGGGGCAGCCCTGGTGGCAGAAGGGTATGCCGCAGTCCATGCAGCGTGCGCCCTGGATCTGCAGCTGGTCTTCCGTCAGGGGAATGACGAATTCATGATAATGCGTGATACGGTCGGCCACCGGCGCATAGCTGCGGTCCAGCCTTTCGTATTCCATGAAACCTGTTGGTTTACCCATTTCTCATTACCTTAATCACAATGTCGTTTGCCCAAGGGCTGGTGGTCATTCCGGCCAGGGATGTCGGTGGCAGGGATGCCACCGTCAAGCCCCCAAGGAAGGGTTTACGGTGTTCCCTGGCCGGAATGACCACCAGCCCCAGGCCTCAATATCGCTGGTCTCAATCATTCACGCTGCCCAGCCGTTGCCAAGCAGCATTTTCACAGCCAGCAGGGCGCTTCCCTGTGTTCAGACTGTTGCCTGGGCGGCCTGCTGTTCGGCCTGTATCTCCAGCAGGGCGCGGCGGTATTCCACGGGCATGACCTTGACGAACTTGCCCAAATAGCTGTCCCAGTTGTCCAGAATCTTCCGCGCCACGTCTGAATTGGTGTAGTGCAGGTGATTCTCGATGATCTGCTTCAGACGAATGGCGTCGAAGCGGGTCATGTCGTGGGACACGTCCACCCGGCCCTTGGTCTCCAGGTCGCCGCCCATGTGCTCCAGGCGTTCCAGGGCATCGTCTTCTTCCTTGATGGGCTCCAGCTCCACCTGGGCCAGGTTGCAGCGCTGCTCGAAGTCGCCGTCCTCGTCCAGCACATAGGCGATGCCACCGGACATGCCCGCGGCGAAGTTGCGCCCGGTGCCGCCCAGCACCACCACGATGCCGCCGGTCATGTATTCGCAGCCATGATCGCCCACGCCTTCCACCACGGCGGTGGCGCCGGAGTTGCGCACGGCGAAGCGCTCGCCGGCCACGCCGCGGAAATAGCATTCCCCGCTGATGGCGCCGTAGAGCACGGTATTGCCGACGACGATATTCTCCTCGGCCTTGCCAATGGCGGAATCCGCCGGCGGATAGATGATGATGTGGCCGCCGGACAGACCCTTGCCCACGTAGTCATTGCCTTCGCCGGCCAGCTCGATGGTCACGCCCCGCGCCAGCCAGGCGCCCAGGGACTGACCGGCGGTGCCGGAAGCCTTGATGTGGATGGTATCGTCCGGCAGGCCGGCAAAGCCGTATTTCTCCGCCACCCGGCCGGAAAGCATGGTGCCGAAGCTGCGGTTGTAGTTGTGGATATCCACATCTATCTGTACCGCCTCACCCTTTTCCAGGGCCGGCCCGGCCTGCTCGATGAGCTGGTTGTCCAGGGCCTGCTCCAGGCCGTGGTCCTGCTCCTCGCAGTTATATACCTTGTCGCCGGGCGCCGCCTCGGGTTTGGTGAGCAGGCGGGAATAGTCCAGTCCCTGGGCCTTCCAGTGATCCACGGCCCGGCGCATATCCAGCCGGTCCGCCTGGCCAATCATTTCCTCCACGGTGCGGAAACCGAGCCTGGCCATGATCTGGCGCAGCTCCTCGGCCACGAAGAAGAAATAGTTGATGACATGCTCGGGCTTGCCCATGAAGCGCTTGCGCAGCTCGGGGTCCTGGGTGGCCACGCCCACGGGGCAGGTGTTCAGGTGACACTTGCGCATCATGATGCAGCCTTCAGCGATAAGGGGCGCGGTGGCGAAACCGAACTCGTCCGCTCCCAGCAGGGCGCCGATGGCCACGTCGCGGCCGGTGCGCATGCCGCCGTCCACCTGCACACAGATGCGCGAGCGCAGGCGGTTGAGCACCAGGGTCTGGTGGGTTTCCGCCAGGCCGATCTCCCAGGAGGAGCCGGCGTGCTTGGTGGAGGTCAGGGGCGAGGCGCCGGTGCCGCCATCGAAGCCTGAGATGGTCACATGATCGGCATGGGCCTTGGAAACCCCCGCTGCCACGGTGCCCACGCCCACTTCGGACACCAGCTTCACGGAGATGCGCGCCTTGGGATTCACGTTCTTCAGGTCGTGAATGAGCTGCGCCAGGTCCTCGATGGAATAGATGTCGTGGTGCGGCGGCGGCGAGATCAGGCCCACGCCGGGGGTGGAATGACGCACCCGGGCAATCTGCTTGTTCACCTTGTGGCCGGGAAGCTGGCCGCCCTCGCCGGGCTTGGCGCCCTGGGCCATCTTGATCTGGATGTCGTCGGCGTTCACCAGGTATTCGGTGGTCACGCCAAAACGGCCGGAGGCCACCTGCTTGATGGCGGAACGCTCGGGGTTGGGCGAACCGTCCGGCAGGGGGTTGAAGCGCTCGGGTTCCTCGCCGCCTTCGCCGGTGTTGGACTTGCCGCCCAGGGCATTCATGGCCACCGCCAGGGTGGAATGGGCTTCATAGGAAATGGAGCCGAAGGACATGGCGCCGGTGGCGAAACGCTTGACGATCTCCTTGGCGGGTTCCACTTCCTCCAGGGGAACAGGCTCGTCCGCCCACTTGAATTCCATGAGGCCGCGCAGGGTGAGCAGCTTTTCGCTCTGTTCATTCACCAGGCGCGAATATTCCTCATAGGTCTTGGCGTCATTGCCACGCACGGCGTGCTGCAGCTTGGCAATGGTGTCCGGGGTCCAGACATGGGCCTCGCCGCGCTGGCGCCAGGCGTAGTCGCCGCCCACGTCCAGCTGCTTGCGGTAGATGAGGGCATCGCCAAAGGCGTTTTCGTGCCAGCGGGCGGCTTCCCGCGCCACTTCCTCCAGGCCGATGCCTTCGATGGTGGTGGCGGTGCCGGTGAAGTACTGGCCCACGAACTCGCTGGACAGGCCCACGGCATCGAAGATCTGGGCGCCGCAATAGGACTGGTAGGTGGAAATGCCCATCTTGGACATGACCTTGTGCAGGCCCTTGCCCACGGCCTTGATATAGCGCTTCTGGGCTTCTTCGAAGTCCAGTTCCTCCGGCAGGTCGGGCAGCATGTCCTGGATGGTTTCGAACACCAGGTAGGGATTCACGGCTTCCGCGCCGTAACCGGCCAGGGTGGCGAAATGATGCACTTCCAGAGCCGCGCCGGTTTCCACCACCAGGCCGGATTCGGTGCGCAGGCCCTTGCGAATCAGATGATGATGCACGGCGGAGGTGGCCAGCAGGGCGGGAATGGCCAGGTTGTCGGCGTCCACCCGGCGGTCTGAAAGAATCAGAATGTTATAGCCGTCCAGCACCGCCTTTTCCGCCGCGTCACAAAGGGCGGTCAGGGCATCTTTCATGCCCTCGGGGCCGTTGGCGGCGGGATAGGTGATGTTCAGGGTGCGGGTGCGGAAGGCGCCGCCGCTGTTGTCCTCGATCTGGCGGATCTTCTCCAGGTCGGCGTTGGTGAGCACCGGCTGCTTGACTTCCAGGCGCATGGTTTCACCACCGCTGCCCAGGCCCAGCAGATTGGGCCGCGGGCCGATGAGCGACACCAGGGACATGACGATTTCTTCCCGGATGGGATCGATGGGCGGGTTGGTCACCTGGGCAAAGTTCTGCTTGAAATAGGTGCTCAGATGCCGCGGCCGGTCGGACAGCACCGAAGGGGGGTTGTCCGCCCCCATGGAGCCAATGGCCTCCTGCCCCGTGCATACCATGGGCGTGAGCAGGATATTCAGGTCTTCCTTGCTGTAGCCAAAGGCCTGCTGACGGTCCAGCAGCACTTCCTCGTCCGGTGCCATGGTGCCCACGGCGGGGGGCAGGTTTTCCAGTCGGATCTGAGTCTTGTCCAGCCATTCCTGGTAGGGCTTGGCTGTGGCCAGTTCCGCCTTGATTTCCTCGTCGTCGATGATGCGGCCCTGTTCCATGTCGATGAGGAACATCTTGCCGGGCTGCAGGCGCCACTTCTTGACGATTTTTTCCTCGGGAATGTCCAGCACCCCCATCTCGGAAGCCATGACCACCAGGCCGTCATCGGTAATGAGGTAACGGGCCGGGCGCAAGCCGTTGCGGTCCAGGGTGGCCCCGATCTGACGGCCGTCGGTGAAGGCCACGGCGGCGGGACCGTCCCAGGGCTCCATAAGAGCCGCGTGATACTCGTAGAAAGCCCGGCGCTTTTCGTCCATGAGCTTGTTGCCACCCCAGGCTTCGGGGATCAGCAGCATCATGGCATGGGCCATGGAATAGCCGCCCATGACCAGTAGTTCCAGGGCGTTGTCAAAACAGGCGGAATCGGACTGGCCTTCCGGAATCAGGGGCCAGATCTTGTCAAGATCGTCACCCAGGATGTCCGAGGCCATGGAATGACGGCGCGCCGCCATCCAGTTCACGTTGCCGCGCAGGGTGTTGATCTCGCCGTTGTGGGCGATCATGCGGAACGGATGCGCCAAGTCCCAGGTGGGAAAGGTATTGGTGGAGAAGCGCTGGTGCACCAGAGCCAGAGCGGATACCAGGTCGGAATCCTTGAGGTCCGGGTAATAGTCCCCCACCTGGGCCGCCAGCAGCATGCCCTTGTAGACGATGGTGCGGGTGGACAGGGAAGTGAAGTAGAAGCTGTCTCGCCCTTCCAGGCCGGATTCACGAATCTCGTTCTCGATCTGCTTGCGGGCCACGAACAGCTTGCGCTCGAAGGCCTGCTGGTCCGGGGTGGCGTCGCCGCGGCCGACGAAGACCTGGCGAATCCTGGGCTCGGTGGGCAACACGCTTTCACCCAGGTCGGCATTGTTCACGGGCACGTCGCGCCAACCCAGCAGTTTCTGACCTTCCTGCTTGAGGTATTTTTCCACCACCTCGCAGGCCTTGGCTGCATTGTCAGCGTCGGCGGGCAGGAACAACATGCCCACGGCATAGTCCCCGGCTTCCGGCAGCTCGAAGTCCACGGACTTGCGGAAAAAGGCATCAGGAATCTGCAACAGGATGCCGGCGCCGTCACCAGCCTTGGGGTCAGCCCCCACGGCACCACGGTGGGTCAGGCGGTCGAGTATGGTCAAACCCTGTTCAACGATTTCATGACTGCCGCGGCCCTTGATATCGGCCACAAAACCAACGCCACACGCATCGTGCTCATTCGCCGGGTCATACAAGCCCTGTTTCGGCGGCAAGGCACCGTAACTCATCGCAAACCTCTTCTTTTCAGTAACGGGGGCCGCAAACCAGAAGGCCGCAACCTTGGGATTATTGTGGGCCGCCGGCGGGCGGCAGCATGCGGGACGCAAAACCAAGCGCCTCCAACGAACCCGCTAGGATACTGCAGAAACGCCGGTCAGGCCAGTTTTTTTACCGGGGAAGGCGCCCCTCAGGCGCTGTAGCTTTCCAGGGTCTGCTGCAGCACATCCATGGAAAAATCGTCGCTGATCAATGCTTTGCCAATGCCTTTCAGGAGCACCAGACGCAATTGACCTGCCATGACCTTCTTGTCCACGGACATGAGCTCCAGGAAGCGGGCAGGCGGCAAATCCGGCGGCGTGGTGGGCAGTCCCGCCGCATCGACGAGGGCAAGGATACGGGCTTCTTCCTCGGCGGACAGCCAGCCCAGCAGGCGTGACATGCGCGCTGCCATGCACATGCCGGCTCCCACGGCCTCGCCATGCAGCCAGTTGCCATAGCCCATGCCCGTCTCTATGGCATGACCGAAGGTGTGGCCGAAATTGAGCAGGGCGCGCTGACCCGCTTCCCGCTCGTCGGCGGATACCACCCGGGACTTGATGAGGCAGGAACCTTCCACCGCGTGAGCCAGGGCTTCCGCATCCAGAGCGCGCAGGTTCTGCATGTTTGCTTCCAGCCAGGCAAAGTATTCGGCATCCTTGATGATGCCATGCTTGATGACCTCCGCCAGGCCAGCGGACAGCTCCCGGGCCGGCAGGGTGTTGAGGGTGCTGATGTCGATGACCACGGCCTGGGGCTGGTAGAAAGCGCCAATCATGTTCTTGCCCAGGGGATGGTTCACCCCGGTCTTGCCGCCCACGGAAGAATCCACCTGGGAAAGAAGCGTGGTGGGCACCTGGATGAAGTTCACGCCGCGCTGATAGCAGGCCGCGGCAAAGCCCGTCATATCCCCAATGACGCCGCCGCCCAGGGCAATGAGGGTGCAGCCACGGTCGAAGCGCTTTTCCAGCAACCGGTCGAAGATCCGGTTGAGAATATCCAGGGTCTTGTACTTTTCACCGTCCGGCAATACCACCTGCTCCACTTGCAGCCACTGAAGGGTGTCCAGCAGAGTCTGCATGTACAGGGGGGCCACAGTTTCATTGCTCACCACCAGCACTTGGCCGGAAGCAATATGGCGGCGAAACATGTCCGCGTCCCTCAGCAGACCCTGACCGATGTAGATGGGATAACTGCGCTCGCCGAGATCGACGTCGAGGCTGGTAATCAGGCGGGACATGGCAAGGCTTCAGGTGTTTTCGAAATGACGGATAACGTCCTTGACCACGGCCTGGGCCGAACGGCCTTCCGTGGAAACCACCAGGTCGGCGATCTCCCGGTACTGGGGATCACGCTCCTCGTTCAGTTCCTTGAGTCGCTGCAGGGGATCATCCGTGTGCAGCAGGGGACGGTTCTTGTCCTTGTAGGTACGCTCGTACTGCTGCTCCGGCGAACAGGACAGGTAGATCACATAGCCGCGGGCCGCCAGCAGGCGGCGGTTCTCCGGCTGGGTCACGGCACCGCCACCCGTGGCCAGCACCAGATTATCCTGCTCCACCATGTCAGCAATAGCCTTCATTTCACGGCGGCGGAAGCCTTCCTCACCTTCATATTCGAAGATGGTGGGAATATCCACGCCCGTGCGCCTCTGGATCTCCTGATCCGTATCGTCAAACTCCAGACCAAGAGATTGCGCCAGCTGCCGGCCAATGGTGGTCTTGCCGGCCCCCATGGGGCCCACCAGAAAGATACGAGTGGGTTTCAGCATAGTTCAATCACCTGAAAAAAACGCCGATTATACCTGAAGGGCGCCGCGAATAAGTCATGACCGGAATGATCCAACGAAAAGACACGGCCTGGGCCGTGTCTTTTCATCTAGCCTTGCACGGAAAGGATTACCTGATATTCAGCGAATCCTTGATGATCTTGGGCGTGATGAAGATCAGCAATTCCTTCTTGCGATCGGTCTTGAGGGTTTCCTTGAAGGCATAACCGATGACCGGCAAATCACCAAAGAAGGGAACCTTTTCCTCTGCTTCCTTGCGGTCGCGCTCGAACACACCGCCCAGAACCACGGTCTCCCCATTGTCTACCAGCACCCGGGTTTCCACCTCACGCTTGTTCAGGGGAGGCACACCCAGCACCGCACGGGTGAAATCGGCATCGTCCTTTGATACCAGCAGATCCATGATAATGCGATCGTCCGGCGTGATGTGCGGCGTGACTTCCAGCTTCAGCACCGCCTCCTTGAAAGACACCGAAGTGGCACCGCTGGACGTGGCTTGCTGGTAGGGAATCTCGATACCCTGCTTGATCACCGCCTTGTTCTGGTCGGAGGTAATCACCCTGGGACTGGAGATGATTTCACCCCGCCCTTCCTGTTGCATGGCGGTGAGTTCCAGCTGCAGCAGATAGGAGCCAACCTTGCCCAGCAGGAAATTCACAGCACCGCCCCGGCCGGGAGACAGCTGCTGGGGCAGGTTCACCATCAGCGCTTCCGCGCCACTGCCGGCGGGATTCTCGATACCCGGCGCAAAGCCAAAAGTGCCGCTGGTATGGCCAGGCAGGCCGCCGGCGGTAAGCAGGCTGGAGTTGCCACCGATGCTATTCTCCCGGTTAAAGCCGAAGCGTACGCCAATATCACGGGCAAAGTCGTCATTGGCGATAACCACGCGGGACTCCACCAGCACCTGTCTGACGGGAATATCCAGCTTTTCGATAAGGGCGCGAATCTCGTTCAGCTTGGTGGCCGTATCCTGCACCAGCAGGGTGTTGGTACGGGAATCGATGGTCACATTGCCACGCTCGGAGAGCAGCTGATTCTCCTCGGACTTGAGCAGTTCCGCCAGGTCTTCCGCCTTGGCGTAATTGATCTGGATAAGCTCGGAATGCAGCGGGGCCAGCTCCTCAACCTGCTTCTTGGATTCGAGATCCAGCTTTTCCCGCGCAGCAATCTCTTCCGTGGGCGCTACAAGAATCACATTGCCATTCTGGCGCTTGGACAGCCCCTTGGTCTTGAGAATGATGTCCAGGGCCTGATCCCAGGGGACGTTTTTCAGGCGCAGGGTGATACGTCCGTTGACGGAATCACTGACCACCATGTTCAGGCCGGTAAAATCAGCCAGCAACTGGAGTACGGAACGCACTTCGATGTCCTGGAAATTCAGCGACAGCTTGTCGCCGGTGTAGGTCAGCTGCTTCTTCCTGCGAGCCTCTTTCTCTTCCTTGCTTACCGCGCGGAATTCCAGGGTATAGATATCATCCGCCTGGTAGGCCAGGTGCTCGAACTCACCCTGGGTACTGATGACCATACGGGTGTCCTTGCGATGAGGACGGGTGACGATGCTTTTCACCACAGTGGCAAAATCGGTGACATCGAGCTCCAGGGCCTGGTCAGGGTCTACGCCGGCCCCCAGGAAATCCAGCACGATATTGGTGCCTTCCTGGCGCATATCCACCACCACATCCGGATTGGACAGAGTCACTTCAACCCGGGCCACGCCTTCACCGCCGCGACGGAAATCCACGTTGGTGATCATGGGTTTGGTATCTTCGGAAACATTTTTTGCCGGTACCGCTGCCGCGCCGGCTCCCATGGCTGCGCCACCGGCCTCGCCATTGAGCATGAGCACAAGCTTGTTGCCCTGCTCACGGATATCGTAGGTGGACTTGTTCAACAGGTTGACCACGACCCGGGTCTTGTCTCCTGCTTCGATGGCAGTTACGGAACGCACGTTCCCGGAGCCGATATTCTTTGTGCGGGATTCCAGGCCACTCTTGGTGCCCGGCAGGTCGATAGCAATGCGGGCCGGATTGTCGGTGGCAAAACTGGTCGCCCCCTGTACCGGCTCGGAAGTCTCCATGACAATCTGCACCCGCTCACCAGAAAGGATGGAATACGTAATATTTTCAAGAGTGTTGGCCGCAGCACTCGAAACACCGAACACTGCGAGCAGCAACCCCCAGAAGATTGCTTTTCTGTTGATACCCATTTTGCCACCTACCATTACGGACTCTCCTTAACTTGAATCTCGCTCGCCCAATGTCAGCGACGCCTGTCTTTCCAGGTACCCGCCACTGCCGTTCGGAATCAGTTCTACTATGTTGATTTTTTCTTCTTCGATGCTGACGATCCTGCCGTCGTTCTGCCCCAGATAATTCCCCGTTCTCACTCTGTGTATGGTTCCGTCGGGAGACTGCACCAGCGCCCACACATCCTTGTTCTGATCAAGCGTGCCGACCATCTTCAGGGCATCCAGCGGGTAGGATTCCAGTTCTTCCTTCCGGCGATTCGGATCCGGACGCGGGCCGGTGCCGGCATCAGCAACCATGACATCCGAAGTATCTTCGGTAGGAACAAAGGGATTCCGGCGATTGCCCCCCACGTACAGGTAAGTTTCCGCCTGCTTGATCTGGGGAATGGGTTCGATTGGCGTGGGCGGACGATTCTTGACCTCCTCCACGTAACTGCGCAGATCAGACATATCCTGGTTGGCGCAGCCAGCCAGCGACAGCAACACCAGTACTGGAATCAGGTATCTCATCAGCCTGCCTCCTCCAGGTAACGGTAGGTCTTGGCCGTCGCCTCCATCACCAGCTTGTCGCTATCCTTCTGCCTGGTGATCTTGACATCATGGACGGTGACAATACGAGGCAGGGCGGCAAGGCCACTGACGAATTCCCCAAATTCGTGATAGTCCCCGACCACCTTAATCTTGATGGGGAGCTCGGCATAGAAGTCCTGTTTGATCTCGGGCATGGGCTGGAACAACTCGAATTCCAGTCCCGCGGCCAGTCCGGTTTGGGAAACGTCCACCAGCAGGGCCGCCACTTCCGTCTTGTCCGGCAGCTGCCGCAACATGGCGCCGAAGGATTCCTGCATTTCCTTCAGCTGTTCCTTGTAAGCCTCGAGGTTGACGGCCTTGGCCTGCTTGCGCTCGAATTCCCTGCGCAGGTCACCTTCGGTCTTTGTCACCTTTTCCAGCGCCACGTACTCGTCAGCGATGAAATAGTAGTAACCAGCGCCCACGATACCGGCACACAACACAAGCACCGTAACCAGCTTGACGACCACCGGCCATTCACCGATGTTCTCGAAGCTCAGATCATTGAAATCACTCAAATCCATTCTGTTACACCATCATATTGGAAACCGTGCCAAGCCCGAATCTTGCGACGCTCGCGGCGCTCATTTTTCGCCTTCCTGCTTGACATTGGGATTGGCCTGCTTGGCGAGCAGTTCAAACTCGCTCATGCCGGTCTCGGTCTTGTCCTCGCTCTTGATCACCTTGAGCTCGGCGTCCTTCATCCACTGGCTGGCATCGATGGCGCGCATGTACGCGGACACCCGCGCGTTTGACTGGGCCTGGCCGCTGAGAGTGACCTGAATACCCGTCTGCATCAGGCTCTTGAGAAACACGCCGTCAGGAATGGTTTTCACGAGTTCATCAAACAGGTGCACAACCATGGGGCGGCTGGCCTGCAGCTCCTGGATGACATTCATCCTTGCCACCAGCTCCGCTCGCCTCTTTTCAAGATCCTTGATCTCCTTGATCTTTTCATCCACCTTGGCGATTTCCGCCTTGATGAAGGCATTGCGGCTTTCCTGAAACTCGATCTGCTTCTGTACCTGCAGGTACCAGAAGAAAGTGGCCAGGGCCGCCAGCAGAATCGCGAACAGCACCTGGAAGCCAAAATCCCGCTTGCGCTTCTTGCGCAGGTTCTCGCGCCATGGGAGGAGGTTGATATTGGCCATTAGCTGAAGCTCCTCAGTGCCAGACCACAGGCAATCATCATTGCCGGCGCATCGCTGCTCAGCGCCTCAGCATTGACCCTGGAACCTATGGACATGTTGGTAAACGGGTTGGCGACGACAGTATCCACTCCCAGGCGTTCCTGGATCAGATCATCCAGGCCGGGAATGGAGGAGGTGCCACCAGCCAGAGCAATCAGGTCAACGTGGTTGTATGGCGTCGCCCCCAGGAAAAACTGGATGGCCCGATTCACCTGCTGCGCCACGGCTTCCTTGAAAGGATCGAGAACCTCGGCATCATAGCTGTCCGGCAAACCACCGTTGCGTTTCGCCATGCCCGCCTCCTCGAAGGACAGGCCATAGCGGCGTTGTATCTCTTCAGTCAGCTGCCTGCCGCCAAAATTCTGCTCCCGGGTATAGACCGTGGTGTTGCTGTGCAGGGCGTTGAGAGTGGTGGTATTGGCGCCAATATCCACCAACGCCACGGTGAGCCCTTCTCCACCATTGGGCCATTCCACCGCCAGCTCCCGGCAGGCACGCTCCAAGGCATAGGCTTCCACATCAACCACTTCGCACTCCAGTCCCCCCAGACCTGCCGCCGCCACGCGTTCGTCCACCGTCTCGGAACGGCAGGCCGCGAGCAGCACATCAACCATCTGAGGATTCTTCTCACTGGGGCCGAGCACCTCGAAATCCAGGTTGACTTCTTCCAGGGGATAAGGGACGTACTGGTCGGCTTCCATTTCGATCTGAGCTTCCAACTCCTTGTCGGAAAGGGATGCCGCAACGGAAATGGTCTTGGTGATGACCGACGAACCGGAAACCGCCAGGGCAGCTGATCTTGCACGGGAACCGGATTTCTTCACAACCTTCTTGATGGCCTGTCCCACCGCTTCGATATCGACGATGCTGCCTTCCACCATGACGTTGGGCGGAAGGATTTCCACGCCATAGCTTTCCACACGATAACGCGTGCCGCCGCGCCCTCCCTGGCGACTCAACTCCAGCAGCTTGACCACCGAGGAACTGATATCCAATCCCACCAGGGGAGTATTCTTGCGACTAAAGAGACTCATTATTCAATATTCCGGAATCCTTGATGATTATGTCAGGGTAACGCCGATCCGGGACAATGCCCCCTTGCCCCTGCGCGCTTGTTCTACCCTTTCTGCCAACCTTCCGACTGACCTGACAGTAAATTTAGCAAAAAATTGAAGGCAATGCTTTAATTTCTTTACTTAAGTTACTACCCAAACAGCAATTTAATGTGATGGTTCTCGCAATCTACAATCTCAACACGTAAAATACAATGAACTTTGAAGCTGAATCGTCGTCACTGTTTCCATCATGGCGCCTGTCCAGAATTCTGCCACACTTGCGTTGGCGGTCAATCCTGGTTTTCAGCACCAACGCACAATACTGATATAAACTCTGCCCCCACCGTCACCAATTCCAGGAACACCCGCTGACTGCCCATGATCTGGTTTGCAAAAGCACTGAAATACGGCGCATTGATGCTGCTGCTGGGAACCGTGGCTGCGGTTCTGGTCATTGGGGGCACCTACCTGCATTTCCGCAATGAACTGCCCTCCACGGAGAACCTGCGCGATATACAGCTGCAGGTTCCCATGCGCATCTTCAGCGCGGACGGAAAACTTATCGCCCAGTACGGAGAGAAAAGGCGTGATCCGGTGAGTTACGACGAGATTCCGCCGAACATGATCCATGCCTTCCTGGCCGCGGAGGACCAGAACTTCTTTCGCCACTATGGCATCGACCCCGCCGGGCTGGCGCGCGCCGCCGTCACCCTCGCCCTCACCGGACACAAGAAACAGGGGGGCAGCACCATCACCATGCAAGTGGCGCGCAACTATTACCTGACCCGCAAGCGGACTTTCACCAGAAAGATCCGGGAGATCTTTCTGGCCCTGCATATCGAACAGGAACTGAGCAAGGAAGAAATACTCGAGCTCTATCTGAACAAGATCTACCTTGGGCATCGCGCCTACGGCATCAAGGCCGCGGCCCAGGTCTACTATGGCCGCCCCCTGGAAGAGCTCACCCTGGCGGAGACCGCCATGATCGCCGGGCTGCCCAAGGCGCCTTCCAACTACAACCCGGTCACCAACCCGAAACGCGCGAAACAGCGGCGCAACTATGTACTGGGACGCATGCTGGCGCTGGGATACATCACCAGGGAGCAGGCCGAGGAGGCCCGCAAGGCACCGGTGACGGCCTCCCTGCATCATGCCGAAGTGGAGCTGGAAGCGCCCTGGGTTGCGGAAATGGTACGGGAAAAGCTCGTCAGGGACTTTGGCCCGGAAACCTATACCAGCGGCCTGAACGTCTACACCACCATCACCAGCAAGCTGCAGGTCGCCGCCAACGAAGGTCTGCGCATGGCCCTGGAAGAATACGACAGGCGACACGGCTGGCGGGGCGCGGAAAAGCACTTCGATGAACTTCCCACCGATGACTCAGCCCTGGACGAACTGCTGTCGGGCGCATCCCCGGTACAGCAACTGCTCCCGGCCATTGTCACCGAAACCGGGGAAAAGAATGCCACCGTCTATCTCGGCGAGGGACAAAGGGTAAGCCTGGAATGGAAGGGGCTGAGCTGGGCACGGCCCTACGAGGACGAAAGCCACCGGGGAGAAAAACCCAAGAAGGCATCTGACATCATCCAGCCCGGCGACCTGGTGCGCGTCAGGCAAAAAAGTAACGACAAGGGAGAAACCTGGTGGGAACTGGCCCAGGTGCCCGCCGTGGCCGGCGCCCTGGTTTCCATCAATCCCCGTAACGGGGCGCTGAACGCCCTGGTTGGCGGTTATGATTTCCGCACCAGCAAGTTCAACCGCGCCATCCAGGCAAAACGCCAGCCGGGCTCCGGTTTCAAGCCCATCATTTACTCCGCCGCCCTCGAAGCCGGCTACACCGCAGCCAGCGTCATCAACGACGCCCCCGTCATCATGGAAAGCAACGGTGAAGACGACACCTGGCGACCGGAAAACTACAGCGGCAAGTTCTATGGCCCCACCCGCCTGCGCTGGGCACTGACCAAGTCCCGCAACCTGGTATCCATCCGCCTGCTGCGCTCCATGGGCATCAAGCATGCCCTGGAGCACGCCAGACGTTTCGGCTTTGATCCGGACCAGCTGCCCCACGCCCTGTCCCTGGCCCTGGGCAGCGGGGAAGTCACCCCCTGGCAGATGGCCCGCGCCTACGCGGTACTGGCCAATGGCGGCTATCTCATTGAGCCCTATTACATCGAGCGCATAGAAAAGAACGGCGAAACCATTTACGAAGCCGATCCCCTGGTGGTGGGCTGCGGGGAGATGGCAGATAAAACAACAGCAAAGGATGCCGAAGCAGATGAAGAAAGCGCGTTGGAAACCGCTTCCTGCCGGCCTGCCCCGCGCACCCTGCCCGAAGACAATCGCTACATCATGTATTCCATGATGCAGGACGTCATCAACCGGGGAACCGCCGTGCGCGCCAGAAGCCTGGGACGCACGGATCTGGCCGGCAAGACCGGCACCACCAACGAGCAGCGCGACGCCTGGTTTACAGGCTTCAACCAGCATATCGTCACCACCGTGTGGACGGGGTTCGACGACAACAGCCGTCTGGGCAAGGGCGAGGTTGGCGGCCGCGTGGCCCTGCCCGCCTGGATCGCTTTCATGAAGGTCGCCCTGGAAGACATTCCCGACGATCCGCCGGTCATGCCACCGGACCTGGTTACCGTGCGTATCGACAACGATACCGGCCTGCAGGTATCCGGGGACAGGGGCAACAGCAGCTTCGAGATTTTCCGGCCTGGCCACGAGCCACCCATGATGGAAACCGAAGATGCCCCCCTGCCTGAAGAGGAGGCTCAAGGGGAAGCGCAGACCACCGTCAGGCCCGACGACCTGTTCTGACCAGGATATTGAAAAAGCCCCGCGATGGGGCTTTTTTCATGGTTTGCCTGGTCAGCCGCGCTGATCCATGGGCACATAGTCCCGTTTTGGCGCGCCGTCGTAGATCTGGCGTGGTCGGCCAATACGGAACTGAGGATCTGAAACCATTTCCGTCCAGTGAGAGATCCAGCCCGCGGTGCGGGCGATGGCGAACATCACCGTGAACATGTTGTCGGGAATACCCAGAGCACGGTAGATGATGCCGGAATAGAAATCCACGTTGGGATAAAGCTTGCGCTCCAGGAAATACTCATCGTTGGTGGCGATTTCCTCCAGCCGCAAAGCCAGCTCGAACAGGGGATTGTTGCTGTCCGCCAGCTTTTCCAGCACCTGGTGACAGACGCTGCGGATGATGCGCGCCCGGGGGTCGTAGTTCTTGTACACCCGGTGACCAAAGCCCATGAGGCGGTAGGAGTCATTCTTGTCCTTGGCCCGGGCAATGTACTTCTCGATGTTGCCCACGTGGCCGATTTCCTCCAGCATCTCCAGCACCGCCTCGTTGGCCCCGCCATGAGCCGGCCCCCACAAGGAAGTGATGCCGGCGGAGACGCAGGCAAAGGGATTGGCCCCGGAACTGCCCGCCAGGCGCACCGTGGAAGTGGAGGCATTCTGCTCATGATCCGCGTGCAGGATGAACAGCAGATCCAGGGCGCGCTCCGCCAGGGGATCTACTTCATAGTCCTCGCAGGGCGTACCCTTGAGCATGTACATGAAATTGGCGGAATAGCTCAGGTCATTGCGGGGATACATCACCGGCTCGCCAATATTGTGCTTGTGACAGGCAGCGGCGATGGTAGGAATCTTGGCAATGAGCCGGTGGGCGCAAATGTCCCGGTGAACCGGGTCATGAATATCCAGGGAATCGTGATAGAACCCGGCCAGGGAACCCACCACTCCGACCATCATGGCCATGGGATGGGCGTCATAATGATACCCTTCGAAGAAGCGCAGCAGCGCCTCATTCACCATGGTGTGATGAGTGATGATGCTTTTGAATTTTTCCAGTTCCTCTACCGTGGGCAGCTCGCCGTACAGTAACAGATAGGCCACCTCGATGAAGGTGCTCTTTTCCGCCAGCTGCTCGATGGGATAGCCGCGATAACGCAGGATGCCCTCGTTGCCGTCGATATAGGTGATGGAGCTGTGGCAGGAAGCGGTGGATACAAAGCCCGGATCATAGGTGAACACCCCGGCCTCACCATAGAGGCGCGTGATATCGATGGCACCCGGACCTTCAGTGCCCGAAATGAGGTCGAACTCATGGCTGGCTCCGGAAGGCTCCAGGATGATCTTTGCTTTCTTATCGGACATTACACAACTCCGTCAGCTTGTCTCTGTTTTCAGTCGGTCGATATCCCGCATGACTGCCGCGGCGGATTCCCGGAAAGCCCGGGCCTCGTCATCCGTGAGATCCAGCGCCACCACCTCCGCCAGACCACGCTCGTCGAGCACGCAGGGCACGCCCATGGCGATATCGCTCTGGCCGTATTCACCCTGCAGGATGGCCACGCAGGGCAGCAGACGCCTGCGATTGTGACTGATGGCATCCACCATGGCGGCAATGGAAGCGCCCGGCGCATCATAGGCGCTGGAGTTCTTGCGCAGGGCCAGAATCTCCGCACCACCTTCCCTGGTGCGCTGAATTATATCCTGTAATCGCTCCTCACTGACAAAATGCGTCACCGGGATGCCATTGATGGTGCAAAAGCGCGGCACAGGCACCATGCTGTCGCCGTGGCCGCCCAGCACCATGGTCGTGATGTCGCGGCTGGAGAATCCCGTCTCCATGGCAATGAAGGCCGCCATGCGCGAGGCATCCAGCACCCCGGCCTGGCCGAAAACCCGCTCCCGGGACCAGCCCGTGCGCTGCCATACCCGCCAGGTAAGGACATCCACGGGATTGCTCACCACCAGCACCATGGCGTCCGGCGCGTGGCGCAGGATGTCATCGGTGATACTGTCGATAATGGCCACATTGGTGTCCAGCACGTCCGAGCGGGACATGCCCGGCTTGCGCGGAATGCCCGCGGTGACAACCACCAGGTCCGCGCCGGCGATGGCAGCGGGATCATTGCTGCCTTCCACCCGGGTATCGAAATTGAAGAACGGCGACGTTTGCAGAATGTCCAGGGCCACCCCCTGGGGCGCATCCGGACGAATGTCTATGAGCATGACTTCCCGGCAGATTTCCTGCTCGGCAAGAATCTGGGCGGTGGTTTCACCCACGCGCCCGGCCCCCACTATGGCCACCTTGTTCATCTTCACTCCTCCTGGTTTATTGCTTCCGGGCAAGCGCCCATTTATTCACAAGCATAGCAGGAGGGTGAAAAAAGGCCTTGAATCAGCCGTTTCTCACTCAGACGCTGTCCATGGGGGGATAGTGATCCGGCCAGGGCGCGCAGGCCACGCCGGTTTCCACCGCCGCCCGGGCCACCGCGGGAGGAATGGCATCGCGCAGGCGGGCATCCAGGGGCTTGGGCAAAATATAGTCCGGCCCGGACTCCAGGCTGTCCAGATCATAGGCCCGCAGCACATCAATGGGCACGGGTTCGTGGGTGAGATTCTTCAGGGCGTGAACAGCGGCAATCTGCATGGCCTCGTTGATGCAGCAGGCGCGCACATCCAGGGCGCCGCGGAAAATGAAGGGAAAACCCAGCACATTGTTTACCTGGTTGGGATAGTCGGAACGGCCCGTGGCCATGATCAGGTCATCACGCACCTTGTTGGCCACCTCGGGGCGGATTTCCGGCACCGGGTTGGACAGGGCAAAAACGATGGGCTTGTCAGCCATGGTTGCCAGCATCTCCGGGCTCACCAGATCCGGGCCGGATACGCCAATGAACACGTCGGCGCCATGCATGGCCTCCGCCAGGGTGCGGCATTCCGTGTCCGCCGCCACGCTGAACTTGAAGGGATTGAGATTCTCCCGCCCCGTGTGAATCACCCCTTGGCGATCCAGCACCAGGATGTTGTTGCGGTGAGCGCCCATGGTGCATAGCAGGCGCACGGCGGCAATGCCCGCCGCCCCGGCGCCCAGCACCACGATACGCGCCTCCTCCAGGGTCTTTCCCTGGATCTCCAGGGCATTGAGCAGGCCGGCGGCGATGATGATGGCCGTGCCATGCTGGTCATCGTGGAACACGGGAATGTCCAGACGCTCCACCAGGGCCTGCTCGATCTCGAAGCAGTGGGGCGCGGCAATGTCTTCCAGATTGATGCCGCCAAAGGTGGGAGCAATACGCACCACGGTGTCGATGAACTCCGTGGGATTGGCGGCATCCACCTCGATATCGAACACATCGATGCCGGCGAAATGCTTGAACAGCACACCCTTGCCTTCCATGACGGGCTTGCCCGCCAGGGCGCCCGTGTTGCCCAGGCCAAGAACGGCGGTGCCGTCGGTGATGACCGCCACCAGGTTGCCCTTGGCCGTGTAGCGGTAAGCGTCCTCGGGATGTTCGGCAATGCGGCGCACGGGCTCCGCCACGCCGGGGGTATAGGCCAGGGCCAGGTCCCGCTGGGATGCCGTGGGTTTGGTCAGCTCAACGCTGATCTTTCCGGGCACGGGGTGTTCATGATATTCCAGCGCCGC
>JALVEW010000181.1 GCA_027030425.1 Sedimenticola sp. | reverse complement strand
CCATCCCTGGAAATCGCCGCACCGCCTTCCCTGGCTCCTTGCGGCATACATTCCATCCCTGGAAATAACAAAGGCGCCACGAAGGCGCCTTTTGTGCCGTTTCCGCGCGCAGGCTCAGCGAGCGTAACGCTTGCGGAACTTGTCCACGCGACCGGCGGTATCCATGATCTTCTGCTGCCCGGTATAGAAGGGGTGGCAGGCAGAGCATATCTCGATATGCAGATCCTTGCCCAGGGTGGAACGGGTTTCAAAGGTATTGCCGCAGCTGCAAGTCACCTTGATGTCAGTGTAATCAGGATGGATGTCCGCTTTCATGTCCGTCTCCGGCCTCTGGCCGCTCTGTAAATTCGATAAACTTGACGCCTCGGCGCCACGGAATCGCGCATTTTAGGGAAGTGCTCAAAAAATAGCAAGTCCGGAATGACACTGTCCGATCCGGGGAAGCCCCTCCCCAACCCTCCCCCGCCAGCGGGGGCGGGAGTTGTTCGGCGTCGTTCCACAGAAAATGATCCTGGAACCAGGTTACACCCCCTCGGGTGGATGTCGAAAAAATACGATTTCCACTCTACAGCCGAATGCGATCCAGGCGCAGATCCCGGATTTCCCCATCCGCCAGCCGCAGGCGCAGATATTCCGCCCCCTGGCGGGTGAACACGTCTTCCACCCGCCCCTGCAGCCGGCTCTCGCGCCCCTGCTCATCCACGTGGCTCAGGGAAACTTCCGCCCGGCGCATGGCCAGCCGTTCATATTCACTGTGCAACCCACAGGAAATCGGTTGGTAATCATCAGTCAAGAAACACCCCCAGCAAGTCATTGAGAAACCGCCTGCCCCGAGCCGTGGGCCGCAGCCATTCGGGTTCGTTCTCCAGCAATCCCCGGCCACGGGCCCGGGCCAGGGGTTCGGACAGAGCCGCTTCGGCAAGTCCAGTCCTCTTCATGAACAGGGCCATGGGCACCCCATCGTTCAGGCGCAGGGCGTTCATCATGAATTCCAGGCGCAGATCCTCCGCGGCCAGCAGCCGCTCCCCGGCAGGGGCGCCACCGCCGCTGTTCATATAGGCCTTGGGCTGACGCGCCCGCCAGTACCGCCGCACCCCTTTTTCTTCCGTCAGCTTGCCATGAGCCCCAGCGCCGGCGGCCAGGTAGTCGCCGAAGCGCCAGTAATTGAGATTGTGGCGGCAGCGGTACCCTTGCCGGGCATGGGCCGACACTTCATACTGGGCATAACCCTGCCCCGCGAGCAGGGCCAGGCCGGCCTCCTGCATCTCCACCAGCCTGTCGTCATCCGGGACGGTCGGGGGCCGATGATGAAACAGGGTATTGGGCTCGATGGTGAGCTGGTACCAGGACAGGTGTTCCGGCTCCAGATCCAGAGCCTGGCGCAAGTCCTCCAGCGCCTGTTGCGGGCTTTGCTCCGGCAGGCCATACATGAGATCCAGGTTGATGTTGCCAAAACCCGCCTCCCGGGCGACGCGGAAGGCGGCCCGCGCCTGCTTCGCGTCATGCACTCTGCCCAGGGCCTGGAGCTTTTCCCCGGAAAAGCTCTGCACGCCCATGGACAGGCGGTTCACCCCGGCCTCCCGATAGGCGGCAAAATGCTTCGCATCCACGGCGCCGGGATTGGCTTCCAGGGTGATTTCCGCATCAGCCGCCAGGGGCAGGCGCGCGGCAATCCCTTCCAGCAGGCGGGCGATGCTCCGCCCGCTGAACAGGCTGGGGGTGCCACCGCCGATGAAGATGCTCCGCACCGACCGCCCCGCTGTGCGCGGGGCGTCGGCTTCCACGTCTGCCAGCAGGGTCTCCACGTAGGCCTGCTCCGGCAGGGCGCCCTTCACTTCATGGGAATTGAAATCGCAATAAGGACACTTGCGCAGGCACCAGGGAACGTGCACATACAACGCAAGCGGCACATCCCCCG
>JALVEW010000180.1 GCA_027030425.1 Sedimenticola sp. | reverse complement strand
GTGAACAGCCCCATGGCCTGGGCGCAGCTGGGACACCGGCCCTGGGCTGCGGCCTTCGCCAGGGCGGCGGCGGGATCGCCTTCCTCCATTTGCCGGCGCAGGGCGGGGGGTGCTTCCTCGTGGCTGCGGTTCAGCAGAAATTCATGGATATTCACCAGGCCCCTGCCGCTCACCAGCTGCTCCCAGCTCACCCGGCCATGGCCCTTTCCCAGGTATTGCAAGAGCTCGATCTCCAGCTCGGTGGTGGGGGGGAAGGCAGCGTGTCCGCCTTCCGTGGCAAAGGGGATATGTCTGCTGCCGTTCCAGAAAATGCCGGCCTCTCCCAGCCCCGTGCCCGCGGAGATGATGCAGCGGTTTCCCGAAGCATGGGGGCTGCCGGGGTTCAGGGTGAAGAAATCCTTTTTCTCCAGAGCCTGTATTCCCCAGGCGTTGGCTTCGAGATCGTTGATCAGCCACAGCCTGCGGGTTCCAAGCTTCTCCCTCAGTGCCTGCGTTTCCATGGTCCAGGGGAGATTGGTGGTGGCACAGCGGCCGTTGAGCACCGGGCCTGCCACGCCAAAGGCGGCGGCATCGGGCCGCACGGCGTGTTTTTTCAGAAACAGGTCCAGAATCTCGTCCAGGGAGGCATGCTCGCGGCTTGCATAAGTCGTACGGCACAGCACTTCTATGCCCTTGAGCGCGGAAGCTTCCGCAAAGGCCAGTGTTGTCTTGGTGCCGCCTATGTCACCTGCGAGAATCTGCATGGGTTTTCCCTGTTATCGAGCTTGGCAGTGTATCCCTGTTCATCCATTGGTGCATTGTCACAGGTCAGGACTTTGCCCGGTAGCTCGGGGAGGCGGTATGCTAGAATCCTGCTCCTGCCAGTGGTTCGCCATTCAGCTTCCCTGGCTGCATTGCCCAGGTGGCGAAATTGGTAGACGCAAGGGACTTAAAATCCCTCGGTGGCAACACCGTGCCGGTTCGACCCCGGCCCTGGGCACCATCTGCCCCTCTCCGGTTTGCTGTTCAGCATGAATAGTTCCCATCACTCGCGGCTGCGGCAGTAGAATGGTTCTGTTCACACCAAATAGCGGGGTTGCTTTTTCAGGATGACGGAAAGAGAGCACAGGGCCGGCATGAGGTTTCTGACCCAGGGTGACAGCCTGCTGATCCAGGGACATGGAGACTGGCGCGTGGAGGCGCTGGATGAGTTGGTCCGTGAGCTGGACAGCCGCTTTCAGGGCTTGGGGCAGCGCCGGCTGCAATGGGACATGTCACAGGTCTCCGCAATGGATTCCAGCGGCATGGTGTTGTTCTTGCGCACCCTGGATCGGCTGCGCGGCCAGGGATATGAGGTCGAAGTGACCGGCTTCACGACCGACCAGGAGCAACTGCGGCGGATGGTTGCAGCCTATCTCACCCCTGTGCCGCCGCGGCGCGCCACCCTGGGTTCCCGCCTGCTGGTCCCCCTGGTGCAGCTCGGGGAGGCGACAGCCGCCGCCTGGCGGGACCTGGTGGCCTTCCTTTCCTTTCTGGGAGAGGACTTCATCGTTCTGCTGTTGCTGCTGGTACAGCCCTGGAAGTTCCGCTGGGGCGCCATCGTGAAGAACATTCAGGAAGCCGGCGTGCGGGCCCTGCCCATCATCACCCTGACCAGCTTTCTCATCGGCGTGGTCATAGCCTACCAGGGCGCGGTGCAGCTGCAGAAGTTCGGGGCGAACATCTTCGTGGTGGACATGATCGCCATTTCCGTGACCCGCGAGCTGGCGCCCCTGATTACGGCCATCGTGGTGGCGGGCCGCACGGGCTCGTCCTACACGGCGCAGATCGGCGTGATGAAAATCACCCAGGAAATCGACGCCATGCGCATCATGGGCTTCGAGCCGCACAGGTTCCTGGTGCTGCCACGGGTGATTGCCGTGATGATCGCCCTGCCGCTGATGATTTTCTTTGCCGACATCATCGGCATCATTGGCGGCATGGTGGTGGCCAATATCCATCTGAACATCTCCTGGACGGAATTCATACACCGTCTGCAGAACGTGCTGGACGTGAAACACGTCTGGATAGGCGTCGCCAAGGGGCCATTCTTCGCCTGGCTGATTGCCATCGTTGGCTGCTTCCGCGGTTTTCAGGTATCACGCAATACAGAGAGCATAGGGCGGTACACCACCATCAGCGTGGTGAACGCCATTTTCCTGGTGATTGCCTGTGATGCCCTGTTCTCGGTGGTCTTCACCAGGCTGGGCATATGAACCCTGTCGTTCGTGTAACAGACGTGGTGACCCGGTTCGGTGACAACCTGGTGCACGACCATGTCAGCCTGACCGTGGGGGAGGGGG
>JALVEW010000179.1 GCA_027030425.1 Sedimenticola sp. | reverse complement strand
CCCTGGGCCTGAAGCTCACGGACACTCCGATTTCCATGCCCGTGTGGCTGGGACTCATCATGCTGGCGGGCATCGTGGTAAACAATGCCATCATCCTGGTGGAATACATCGATCTGAAGCGGCGGGAAGAGCTGGATAAACTGGCGGCCATCGTCACCGCCGCCCGGCTGCGCCTGCGGCCCATCCTCATGACCACCCTGACCACGGTGGCGGGCATGATGCCCCTGGCCCTGGCCTGGGGTCAGGGCTCGGAGATGCTTCAGCCCCTGGCCATCACCATTGTCTCGGGATTGTCATTCTCCCTTCTGGTCAGCCTGATGCTGGTGCCGGCCACGTATCAATATGTCGGTGCCGGCTCACGCACGGCAGAAACCGGGCTGGCCATAGGAAGGCAAAACGCCTGAACAGCGCTGCTGGCTTTCATGAGTCCGCTACCCACATTTCTGAGTGGGGACGCCCATGTTATCCGTAGGCCGGACTTCAGTCCGACCTTTCCCCTTCGACGGCTGCCATCATGTCGGGCTGAAGCCCGACCTACGATCTTGGGAAAACCCAGGGAAGGGCCTTTACGACATCCTCCATACGGGGGAGGGAGTCACTGGCTGGCATTTACGCGGCTGACGACTGGAATACAGGACAATAGGCATTCAGATGGCAGCCTTTCCAGTAATAGCCGTTGAGCTTGTCCGCTACATAATTGGCCACTTCCCTGTCCGTATCACCCAGCTCCACGCGCCACTCGACGCACTTCCCGTCATACTCGGCGCAAGGCGCCACCTTTTTCACCGGATGGTATTGCTCCACCAGTTTCTTCAATTCCTTCTTCTTCACCTGGTCGGGAAGATCACTCAGCAGAATCACCATCTTTCTTACCTCCTCCAGCGAGTTCAACCAGGAGCCCCGAGACCCCCGGCGCGGACCCCAGATAAGGCGCGAGAACAATGGACGCGTGGGGATAATGTTGTCTTGCCTTTTCCACTTCCGCCGGTATGTCTTCACTGACATGGCGCCCGGCGGAAAGAAAATAGGGCAATACCACGACCTGGTCCGCGCCCGCCTCGATACACTGTCCGATGCCTTCCGGAATGGAAGGCTCGGCCAGCTCGAGAAAACCGGCCCTGACCAGGAAAAACGCCTCCCCGGCGGCTTCCTGTTCGATGCGGCGGCACAGCTCACGCACTTCCTCGTTGGAAGCCTCCCGCCGGCTGCCATGTGCGACCACCAGCAGGGCTTTCATGCCTGCAGGCTCTTGCTGGCCACCTCGAAGACATCACGGGAAATGCCGCTCTGCCCCGCTACCCGTTCAAGCTGCCTTCTGGCATGCTCCTGACGGGCTTTGTCATAGTGGCGCCACCGCGCCATGCTTCGCAGCAGTCGCGCGGCGATCTGGGGGTTGATGCTGTCCAGCTGCAGCACCTTGTCCACCAGGAAAGTATAGCCCTTTCCGTCAGCGGCGTGGAAACGCAGGGGGTTTCCCGCCGCGAAACTGCCAATCAGGGCACGCACCTTGTTCGGATTGGTGAGGGAAAACGCCGGGTGATCCTGCAATGCCTGCACCTGCTCCAGGGTATCCTCGCGGCTGGAGCGGGCCTGCACGCTGAACCACTTGTCCATGACCAGGGGATCGGACTGCCAGCAGGTGGCAAAATCGTCCAGCAGTTCCCGGCGGGCCGGGTGGTCGCCATCGGCCACCAGGGCCAGGGCGTGAATCACGTCTGTCATATTGTGCCCGGCACGGTATTGCTTCTCGCACAGGACAGCGCCCTCCTCACTGCCGGAAGCCACGAGATAGGTGAGCAGCAGGTTCTTGAGGCGCCGCCTGCCGATGGCCTGGGGTGTTACCTGGTAAGCCCCGGTCTCCTCCAGGGCCCGGTAGTGTTCCAGCAAATCCTGGTGCAGCGCCCGGCCTATGTGCGTCTTCACCCGCTCCCGGGCGGCGTGTATGCCCTCCACGTCCACCACGTCCATGCGTTCTCCGATGAGGGACTCGGACGGCAGGGACAGCACTTCGGAAAGCAGGGCCGGATCGCTATGGGCCGCATCCAGGGCGCGGTGGAAGGCGTGGGTGAACTCGGCCAGCATGTCCGCTGCTTCCGGCGCCTTGTCCACCAGTTTCAGCAGCACCCGCTGGGCCAGTTCCTGGCCGGCGTCCCAGCGATTGAAGCCATCGCTGTCGTGGGCCATGAGGAACACCAGCTCGGCGTCCGTGTAGGGGTAATCCAGCTTCACCGGCGCGGAGAACCCCCGCAACAGGGAAGGCACGGGCATCTCGGGTACGTTTCGGAACTCGAAAACCTGCTCTTTTTCCGTCACCTCCAGCAGCTCCGGACGGTCATTGACGCCATCAGCCCGTTCCAGGGGCATGTCCCGGCCATGGCTGTCCAGGAGCCCCACCACCAGGGGGATATGAAAAGGCGGCTTGTCCTTCTGCCCCGGGGTGTCCGGCACCTGCTGACGCACATGGAGGCGGTAGAGCCGCTCATCAGCATGATACTCCCCCCGGACCTTCAGCTCCGGGGTGCCGGCATAGTCGTACCAGTGGCGGAACTGGCGCAGGTCGCGCCCGGAGGCGTCTTCCATGCAGCGCACGAAATCGTCCGTCGTCACCGCCTGGCCGTCATGGCGCTGGAAGTACAGATCCGTGGCGCGGCGAAACCCTTCCGGGCCCAGGAGGTTGGCTTGCATGCGCACCACTTCCGCTCCCTTCTCATACACAGTGACGGTGTAGAAGTTGTTGATCTCGATGTAGGAAGCCGGGCGCACGGGATGGGCCATGGGACTGTCATCCTCGGCAAACTGGTGAGCGCGCAGCAGGCGCACGTCGTCGATGCGCTTGACGCCCCGGGCACCCATGTCGGCGGAGAACTCCTGATCCCGGTACACGGTGAAACCTTCCTTGAGAGACAGCTGGAACCAGTCCCGGCAGGTGATGCGGTTACCCGTCCAGTTGTGGAAATACTCATGGGCCACCACGCCTTCTATGCCCAGATAGTCCTCGTCCGTGGCCGTGTCCGGCCGGGCCAGCACATATTTTGAATTGAAGATGTTCAGGCCCTTGTTCTCCATGGCGCCCATGTTGAAGTCGTTTACCGCCACGATGTTGAAGACGTCCAGATCGTATTCCCGCCCATATTTCTCCTCATCCCAGCGCATGGAATTGATGAGGGAGCGCATGGCATGCCCGCACTTGTCGATATTTTCCGGCTCCACATAGATGCGCAGGCGCACCTCGCGTCCGGACGCTGTGGTGAAACTGTCCTCGATGTGTTTCAGATCTCCCGCCACCAGGGCAAACAGATAGCTGGGCTTGGGATGGGGATCTTCCCATTCGGCATAGTGACGACCGTCAGGCAGCTCACCGGCTTCCAGGGGATTGCCGTTGGAAAGAAGCACGGGATATTTGCTCCGGTCCGCCTCAATGCGCACCTTGAAACAGGCCATGACATCGGGCCGGTCCAGATACCAGGTGATGCGCCGGAAGCCCTCGGCCTCGCACTGGGTACAGAACATGCCGCCGCTGCGGTAAAGCCCTTCCAGGGCCGTGTTGTTCTCCGGGGCAAGCTCCACCTCGGACTCCAGCACGAAATGCTCCGGCGGATTGAACAGCGTCAGACCCTGATCGTCCATGCGGTAGGCATCGCCATGCAGCTCGCTGCCATCCAGGCGCAGCCAGATGGCCTTGAAGCCTTCGCCGTCCAGGCGCAGTTCCTCCGCCTGGCCACTGAAGGCCGGGTTGCGTTCCAGGGTCAGACGGGAAATCACCCGGGTGCCGGTTTCCTGGAGGCGAAACTGGAGATCCACGGTGCGGATGGTCCAGGGAGGCGGCTGATAATCCTTGAGGTAAATGGTTCGGGGACTGGATTCTTTCCACATGGGGCGAATTTCCGGCTGGCTGAAAAGCCACAGTTTACCCTGTTTTCACGGGCAATAAAGATGCTAGGATACGGGAAAAACCCTGGCGCCGGTCACCAGCCCAGGCGCTGAACCAGAACATTCCCGAGGAGTATTGCAGTGTCTTCACCCCGTGTCGTCGTCTATTCAACCGCCATGTGTCCCTATTGCGTGCGCGCCAAGTCCCTGTTGCAGAGCAAGGGGGTCGAATATGAGGAAATCCGCGTGGATCTGGACAGGGATCTGATGGTGGAAATGATGCAGCGCAGCAACCGCCGCACAGTGCCGCAGATCTTCATCGACGATTTCCATGTCGGCGGGTTTGATGACATGGCCCAGCTGGACGCCTACGGCAAACTTGATCCCCTGCTGGGCCTGGAACCCCATCATGACGAAGCCGCCTTCGCCCATGGCCCGGACGCTTCGGAGGATGGCCCCACCTGATGTCCCATCAGGAAAAGATGCGCCTGGACAAGTGGCTCTGGGCCGCCCGCTTCTACAAGACCCGCAAGCTGGCCGCGGAAGCCGTGTCCGGGGGCAAGGTGCACCTGAACGGGCAGCGCACCAAGCCCGGCAAAGAGGTGCGCCCGGGCAGCCGCCTGCACATCAGCAAGAACGGCTTGGAATGGGACATCGAAGTGCTGGTACTGCCCAAGCAACGCCGCCCGGCCTCCGAGGCCGCCGGTTTCTGGACGGAGTCCGATGACAGCCGGGAACGCCGGGAAAAACAGCTGGCCCTGCTGCGCGCCGCCCGGGTGGCAGCCCCCGTACACACCGAAGGCCGCCCCAGCAAGAAAGACAGGCGGCTCATCCACAAGTTCAAGCATCAGCAATGATAGACGAGGATTTCTATCGCCAGACTTACCGGGAAGTAAACCCGGATCACTGCCTGTTCGAGAAAGGCATACTCACCAACCAATGCCGCTGTTCCCGCAACCAGAAGCTGCTTATTGCAGAGCGTGAAGCCGCCAGCTGCACGGACAAAGCAGCCCAGGCCCGGTGTCAGGCTTTCCTGGAAACCCTGCAGCAGCAAGCGCGCTTTGCCCTTAAACTCCGTGACGCGGGACAGAAACTGGGGCATGTCAAGGCGGTAAAGGTACAGATCGGCGGCCTGCGCGGGCTTTATGGAGCATTGCATGCCGGGGAGGAGATTCCAACGCCCATTCCCGAAGTAGCCGGCTTGCTGGAACAGGCCCTGAAGACCTGGGGTAGCTTCGACCAACTTCCCTTCACTGAGATTATCCCGGAAATCGGCCGCTGGGAGCCACGCCGACGGCGGCCCCGGAGAAAGACCTGAATCAAACGGAGGAAAGGGGTCGGAGTCAAATCAGGCAGATACCAAGCAAATTCAACGGCATGGGATGATTTGACTCCGACCCCTTGTATGTAATGTCTAGGCCAGTTTCCTCAAGCAGTCGATATACTGCCTGTAGGGCTCCAGCACCGGCTGCAGCTTGCGCCGCATGAGGGTGCCGATGGCATCGGATTTGCCGAATACGGGCCGTACCACGCCGTAACCTGACCCGGACAGCACCCGCATGGCGACCAAGGCTTCCACCAGGCCGGAGTCCAGGTCCAGAATCTGCTGCACCAGGGCATTGCCGGGATCGCCTGCCCAGTTTTCCGCTTCCACCTGCAGCTCTTCCATGGTGGCGTCCGCCGGCCCTTCCGGCCGGGCCGGCGAAAAATAGTCCGCCGCCACATCCAGTACACGATTCACCACATCCTGGGTGCCCGGCTTTTCCAGCACTTTTTCCAAAGTGGCCAGCCAGGCCTGCCCCGCCGGGGACAACAGGCGATGCAGATGCGCGGCCAGCGGGTTCCCCCCTTCCGCCATTTCCCCCAGGCTGTTCCCCAGACGTTCCCATGCGGGCGCGGGGGCGGCCTGCTCAGGCAGCTCATCGGGAAGGGCAGCGAGAAACCCCACGTAGAAGGCGTTCTTGCGCCGTGCCCGTTTCCACAGATCCGCTCTTACGGATTCGTCCACCAGCCCCGGCTGCAGCACCAGCTGCACCGTGTCGATAATCTTTTCCGCCTCGGTTTCAAAGGGCAGAAACTCGACCAGATAGGCGGCCAGCACAGCGCCCATTTCTCCCTTCACCACCTCGGCATTGCGCAGCATCTGGCGGGCATTTTCCGCGTCTTCCAGGGCCCACCAGGCCTTGCGCGCCAGGTCGTCGGTGAGTTCTTCGGAATAGGCGATGGCAACCACGGCTTCGGGCTCGCCCAGGAGCAACAAGTCTTCGAGATTTTCGCTGTTGAGATGGCCCATGCGCGACCATATGTGCTGGGGATAACCCGAAGGAGAGCCCAGCACGTGCATGGAAAGCATCTCCCTGATCTGCTTGAGGTACTGTTCGTCCCGGCAGGTGGGATTGAGAGGAATCTCCATTTCACCCTTGTCGGACAGGGCATGGAGAATCATGCGCGATTCGTCGATGCGAATCGCCTGGGGCCTGTTGGCCAGCATCACGTTCAGACGCAGGGAGTCTTCAGGCGCCAGATCCATGTACGGAGAGTTAGTTGACCTTGGGCGGCACGTAGTGGGGATCGGCGGGATTCAGGAACACGAACTGCCAAGTGCCGTCGTCGAGTTCAACGAAATCCAGTACGCACTCGTCCAGGTAATCTTCAAAACTGGGATCCATGACGACTTCGACGCCTTCCGTGTGAATACGCTTGTCGGTATCCGCGGGTTCATCGAAGCCCATGTGGTAGGCGAAGGAGCCGTCCTTGTTTTCCCGAACAGCCATGCGCAATGCCATACCTTCGGTACCGCCCTGTTCGGCGGCGATTTTTATCTGCTTTGCTGCAGCGGGAGTAACCTTGAACATATCCTGCAAATACCTCTTATAAAGTTCCCCTCTCCCCCTCTGGGGAGAGGGCTAGGGTTAGGGGAGAGGGTAAGCGGAATTTCCTCTTCCCGGCCCCCCCGAGGGGGAGGAAGTACCCTGTTAACGCTCACGGGCTTTGGCACAACGCCTTACATGAGCAACAAACCGTTCTGCCCAGTGACTGGAACCCACGTTACGCATATGCGAATAGTTCGCCAGCAGATTCTTGTAGACCAGTCCATCATGGGAGCCGTTCACACCATAGCCCCGTTCCACCTTATAGGCAAATTGCAAACTGTCGTCCAGATTTTCCAGCCCGGAATAGTGAAACTCGTGGGCATTCACCCGGTCTGACAGGCCTTCCCCCCGGGGCCAAGGGTGAGAAGAAGTTTCGCACAAACGCACATAACCTCTACCCTGTGGTTTCTGGTGCATTTTCACATCAGCCTGAATGACCCCGGTCATCTCACACCGCCGCCCTTCCCATTCCAGTCTGCGGCAAAGATACATAAGCCCGCCACATTCCGCATAAGCCGGGCCACCCTGCTCGATGAATTGACGGATGGACTGACGCATTCCCCGGTTTGCCTCCAGCGCAGCCATGGCGGTTTCAGGAAAGCCGCCGCCAATGAACAGTCCATCAGCGGCGGGCATGGCGGGGTCATTCAGAGTGTCGAAAGGCAGGAGGCGCGCCCCAGCGTTTTCAAGGGCCTGCAAATCATCCGGATAATAGAAGCCGAAGGCGGCATCCCGGGCATAGGCAATAACCACATCCGCCGGCTGCCCTGTCCCTTCCTTCGGCGCGACACCCTGGATATGGGGCGCCAGCCTGGCAATCTCCATGACCGCCTGGAGATCGACATTTCCGCCCACATGTTCGGCAATGGCGTCAATACGCTGCTGGGCTGCCTCCGCCTCGTTGCTGGGCATGAGGCCCAGGTGTCTCTCATCGATCTGTACACCATCGTTGCGGGGGACCGCTCCTATAACTTTTACATTGGTGTAGTGCTCGATGACGTTACGGAGCTTGGTCTCGTGCCGCGAGCCACCCACGCTGTTGAGGACGACTCCCGCAATGCGGATATTTTCATCAAAGGCCTGGTAGCCCAGTATCAGCGGCGCAATGCCGCGGGTCATGCCCCGGGTGTCCAGAACCAGCACTACGGGGGCCTGCAGCAGGGCGGCAAGTGCCGCATTGCTGTTGCTGCCGTCGAGATCCAGACCATCGTAAAGCCCCTTGTTGCCCTCGATGATGCCTATATCCGCACCACTCATGCTGCGCTGAAACAGTCGCTGAATTTCCTCCCTTCCCATGGTAAAGAAATCCAGGTTGTAGCAGGGGCGGCCGGCGGCCTGGCCCAGCCACAGGGGATCGATGTAGTCCGGCCCCTTCTTGAAGGGTTGAACATGATGCCCAGCGCGGCGCAGGGCGGCGCACAGGCCGATGCTGACCGTGGTCTTGCCGGAGGACTTGTGAGCGGCGGAAATTATCAGATGGGCCATGGAATCCAAACGCAAAAGGCGGTCCCGAAAGACCGCCTCGATACTGCGTTATGCTTGTAAGCGCTTATGACTTGGCATGATGGGGATCGGCCACTTCGTCCGCCAAGGTAGTGGGCAGGAAACGCAATACCCGGATGCCGATGAAGGTCAGCATCAGCACCAGGGCCACGCCCCCCAGGCCCAGCAGGAATTCCGGCAGACTGGGGGTATAGAGCATGGGCTGACCATTCACACCATCGAAGAAGCCACTGGCGACAATGGTCTTTCCGGGGAACATGGCCATGGGGAATGCCTGACCGCCAATGACGATGACATACACAGTAGCCAGGCCGCCCAACACCACCAGGGTGGAAGCGGCAATCACGCCGCCGCGGGTCGCACCCAGGGAAGGATGATAGATAATGCCCAGAGGAATCAGGCATCCCACCAGAATCCATCCGCCCCAGAACAGCAGGGTGTAGATTCCGCCATTGAGGAGAATAAAGGCTTCGTACTCGTGATTTTCGGTGCCATACAGGTTGGTCAGGTGATAGACCACGGTGAAGTAGAACACTGCTGCCACAAAGATACCCAGCAGATTTTTCAGCCGTTTCAGCAGGGCGTCGCCGATTTCCCGTCCATCCACTTTGAACGTGAACATAAGTACCAGCAGATAGACGGCCAAGCCGTAAGCAAAGGACATGATGACAAACATGGGCGCCATGATGGCTGCGTCATAGCCTTGGCGGGCGACGATGAAACCGAAGATGGAGCCGGTACCCGTGGTCAGTATAAGGC
>JALVEW010000178.1 GCA_027030425.1 Sedimenticola sp. | reverse complement strand
CTGCTGGCGGAGAACGACCGGGTGAAGAGCAGTGACTACGCCGGCAGGGTGTGGTTGCTCAATGTGTGGGGAACCTGGTGTCCCGAGTGCTGGAAAGAGCATCCCTACCTGCTGGAGCTCAAGCGCCGGGGTATTCCCATCCTGGGCGTGGACTGGCGTGATGACAAGGCGGAAGCCATTGCCTTCCTGAAACAGAAGGGTAATCCTTTCACGGAAGTGGGTTTCGATCCCCAGAGTGATGCCGCCATCGACTGGGGCGTCTATGGCGCGCCGGAGACTTTCCTTATCGACGCACAGGGCATCATCCGGGAAAAACATGCGGGCGCCCTCTATCCCGAAATTTGGCAGGAAAAATTCGCCAGGTATTTCCAGCAGCAGAATGCCGCGGAGCAGTAGATGAGATTTGCAGTCCGTAACAACAGAATTCCTGTTTTTCTGTTTGCCCTGTTCCTGGCAGGCAGCGCCCTGGGACGTATCGACACCTACCAGTTTTCCGACCCCAGGCAAGAGGCCCTCTACCAGGAGCTGACCCAGGAGTTGCGTTGCCTGGTGTGCCAGAACCAGAACATTGCCGATTCCAATGCGGAGCTGGCCAAAGATCTGCGGCGCAAGACCTATGAGATGGTAAGCCAAGGTAAAGACAAGGAACAGATTGTGGATTTCATGGTGGCGCGATATGGCGATTTTGTCATGTACAAGCCGCCCTTCAAGGCCAGCACCATGATTCTATGGCTGGGGCCGGCAATCATATTCCTCCTGGGGCTGGTGATGCTGATTCGCATCATTCGCCGCCGTCCGGCCAGTGCCGAACCCCTGCTCACGGAAGAACAGCGCAGGCGTGCCGAGCAATTGCTCGGGGAGCAGGATGGCGGGGCCGCCAGTAATAACCAAAAAGACGATTCCACCGGGGACAAATAATGACTTTCTGGATAATTGCTGCCCTGATGACCGGGCTGGGCGTGGCCGTGCTTGCCTTCGTGCTGTTGCGCAAACGTCCCGATATCGCGGACAACCAGCGTGAACAGAATCTGGTGCTGGCAAAAGAAAAACTGGCAGAACTCGAGCGTGAAAAGGCGGTGGGCAATCTCGATGAGGAGACCTACGCCCAGGCCAGGGAGGAGTTGGAAACCGGGCTGCTGGAGGATACGGAAGGCGAGGACATGGTCGCCAGGGTGCGGCCGGCCAGCGCCCGGGCAGCGACGGTGGGCGTCGCCATACTGGTGCCCTTGTTGAGCATAGGCCTGTACATGAAGCTGGGCTCGCCCCAGCTGCTGGACATGAGCGGTACCCCGGGAGCGCCCAATCCCCACGACCTGAATGCCGGCGGCAAGGCCATGAGCATGGAAGAGGTGCTGGCGAAGCTGGAACAAAAGATGAAGGAAAACCCGGATGACCCTGAAGGCTGGTTCATGCTGGGGCGCGTCTATCAGTCCATGAACCGGTTTGCGGATGCGGTCAAGGCCTATGAAAAGCTGGCGGCCCTCACGGACAACCATCCCCAGGCGCTCATCGCCCTGGCGGACTCCCTGGCCATGGTGCAGGGGGGCAGACTCAGCGGCAGACCCTATGATCTGGTGCGCCAGGCCCTCGACAAGGCGCCGGATGATCCCACGGCCCTGTGGCTGGCGGGCCAGGGGGCCATGGAAGCCGGTGATTACCAGAACGCAATCTATTACTGGCGCCAGGCGGAATCCGGCCTGGGTGACAAGCCCGACTATGTTCAGGAACTGCGCACCTTGATTCTCCAGGCCAAAACGGCGGCGGGCAAGGCGGGGGTGACGGTGGAAGATCCCGGCTCCGCCGTGGCCATCGCCAACACTGGTCCGGCAACCGGGCAGCCGGCCAATGTCAGTGCCGGTATTTCCCTGAAGGTTCGAATCAGCCCCGCGCTCGAGGACAAAGCCAATCCGGGGGATCGTTTGTTTATTTTCGCCAAGCAGGTGGGCGGGCGCCCCATGCCCGTGGCGGCTATCCGGCTCACGGCGGGGGATCTTCCCGCGGAACTCACCCTGGATGACAGCAACATGCTACAGCCTGGCAGCAAACTGTCGGATTATCCGCAACTCAAGCTCGCGGCGCGCATTGCCAAGGGCAACCAGCCCATGGCTTCCAGTGGCGACCTGCAGAGTGGTGAAATCATCGTGGATGTCGCATCCGGCAAGCCTGTGGAGCTGGTCATCGACCAGGTTGTACCCTGATCCGTTGCAACCTTGGCCAACCTAGGGGCAGAGAGGAGGGGGCGGAGTCAAATCCCCTGAGCCATTGAATTGATGCAATATCACACTGATTTGACTCCGACCCCTTACGCTATATCCCGATCTTCTTGTAAACCACCTT
>JALVEW010000177.1 GCA_027030425.1 Sedimenticola sp. | reverse complement strand
GGCCTTCTTCAGGGTGGCTTCCCGATCCAGGACGACAGGGGCGTGCTGGACGATGGCGATACGGTACATTGGTCTCTCCGGGAACTCAGCGGGTGCCCACCGCGATCAGCATCTCGCAGGGGCCTTCGAACTGATGGCCATTTTCGAACTGGCGGAGGGCCTGTTCGATTTCTTCCCAGGCCTCATCCTTCTCGGTATCAGGGAGTCCGGCGAGCATCTGGTGCAGGGCGCCAAAGGATTCCTGCTCGAAACGCAGGCACTCAGAGGCGCTGGCCACTCTTACCGGGGCAACGACTTTCTTGGTGCGAACGTCACGGAAACCCGCATCGGTAAAGGCCTTCTCCAGCACCTCGGGCTGGCCAAGGCTGAAGGGGCCGGGCTGGCCGGGGAGGGGCGGAGGCAGGGCAGCCCGGCGGCGGATGATGGACACCGGCACCGAGAAGAAGCCGTTGCATTCCGCGGTGGAATAGACCATAGCCGCCGCTTTGCCGCCATCGACCAGTTTGTTGTACATGCCCCGCAGGGCCTTCTGCTGATCGGGGAAATAGATAAGGCCGACCCGCGAGATCACGGCATCGAAAGGACCGGCTTCCAGTTCGTCCAGACGCTCGCCGTCAATGGCGTGGGTACTGACGTTGTCCAGTCCCTGCAACTGTGCGGCCCGTTTGGCGTATTCAAGGATCACCGGTGATATGTCGGTGGCCAGGACTTGGCCTGCAGGGCCGACGCGGCGTGCCGCGGCCAGGCTTTGCTCGCCGGCGCCAGCCGCCACATCCAGCACCCGCGAGCCCTTGGTGATGCCGGCCATGTCCAGCATGATTTCGGTGGCCGGTCCCAGCCAGCGCGACAGCAGGCTACCCCACCGGTCCCAGGCCTCGGCGGCCTGGTTCCATTGTTCCAGGGTGGTGTTCTTGTACTTGACCGGGTCGAATGCGGCCTGCGTGGGTTGTCGTTGTGCCTGTTGCATCTTCTCTCTCCTCTGTTGTCTTCTCTCTTGGGGTGTTATGAAGTCTAGTCCGCCTGCCCGCCGTGCCCATCCCGGAAAAATCGAAACCGGATGTGCAATAATGCACGGAAAAGATTGACCCCGGTCGTCCCGGCCGCTGTTTTCCACCGACAACCTGTATTGAAGATGAAACTCGTGAAATCCGCGCCGGCACCGGTGTTTCGTTTGTCTCTGGGCGGCTCATGAGCCGGGAGCGCTTCTTCATGCGGCGCGCCCTGGAGCTGGCGAGGCATGCCGAGGCGCAAGGCGAGGTGCCTGTGGGCGCGGTGCTGGTGCTTGGTGATGAGATTGTTGGCGAAGGCTGGAATCAGCCTATAAGCCGGCATGACCCCAGTGCTCATGCCGAAATCATGGCGCTGCGCGACGCGGGCCGGCGCCTCGGTAACTACCGCCTGCCGGAAACCACTCTCTATGTCACCCTGGAACCCTGTCCCATGTGCGCCGGGGCCATTGTCC
The DNA here is from genome assembly GCA_027030425.1 of Sedimenticola sp. Classification (GTDB taxonomy): domain Bacteria; phylum Pseudomonadota; class Gammaproteobacteria; order Chromatiales; family Chromatiaceae; genus Thiolapillus. Next base: position 24,350 of record JALVEW010000177.1, on the reverse strand, counting down.
ATGCCCGAGTGGGGAAGGTGATCTATGCCGCCAGCGATCCGCGCAGCGGCGCTGCGGGCAGTGTTTTCGACCTGTTGCCGTCCGACCAGCGTTTCAACCATGTGACGGAAGCCGAGGGGGGATTGCTTGCGGAAGAGAGTGCTGAGCTGCTGCGTCAGTTTTTCAGGGCCAGGCGGCGCTGAGGCGTAACGCTGGCGCAGTCCAGTCCCCTTTCGGCGTTGTCCCAGTATCCATAGGGGTCGGAGTCAAATTCCACCCAATTGTGTAATAGGAACGGGATGAAATTGTTTCATCCCATCGGCTCTTTCCAGCATTCTCTCTATTTGACTCCGACCCCGACCACTTCAGCGACCGGGTGAAACGTTCGGGCTAGTGCAGTCCAGCCCCCTTTCGGCGTTGTCCCAGTACACTAGCAGCCGGTAGTAATAACGGATGTTTTCCACGTAGGCCACGGGCTCCCCGCCTCGCGCCTTGCCGTGTTTGACGGTACGGTAATATTTTTCCTTGCTCAGCAGAGGCAGGCGCTGCTTTACGTCCTCCCAGCTGTCAGGATTTCCGCCCTGACGTTCGGTGAGCACCCGGGCGTCTTCGAGGTGGCCGTAGCCGATGTTGTAGCTGGCCAGGGTGAACCAGAGCAGATCCTCGCCCTGGATGTGGTCGGGAATGCGTGCCTCCATCCACAGCAGGTGACGGGCGCCGCCCGGGATGCTCTGGGCGGGATCCAGGCGGTTGCTGATCTTTTGCTGCCTGGCTGTGTCCTGGGTGAGCATCATGATACCGCGTACGCCAGTGGGAGACTTTGCTTTCTCGTTCCAGTGGGATTCCTGGTAGCCGATGGCCGCCAGCAGGCGCCAGTCTATGCCTGTTTCCTGGCTGGCCTGACGGAACAGGTCGATATATTTTGGCAGGCGATCCTGTACGTGTTTCCAGAAATCACGGCGGGTGACGAAATCCCGGGAGGGCAGTTTTTCCACATATCTGTCACGCAGCGCCTGGAGAAAGCCGCTGTCGGCCTGACGGCGCAGGAATTTGTTGGCGCGATCGCGCAGGCTGCTATCGTAGAAGCGGGGAAACAGCCAGCGTACTCCCAGGGGGGAGCCCAGGTTTTCGCCGGGCACCAGTCGGGGCATGAAGTTGGCATGGGCCTGAAGCTGGGCGTCGTTGGTCAGGGTGTAGTGAAAAAGGCCCATATCCACCAGGGCAAGCACCGCCTCCTCGGCGGCACCTTCCAGTCGGTGGGGGGTGAGTCCTCTAGCCCTGAGCAGGCCGTCCGCATAGCCCCCCTCCGGGACCACGACGGTGGCTGCCGGTATGTCGTTCAATTGGAAACGCCGGTAACTCATGAAGTGCGCAAAACGCGGCTGTACCTGGATCAGCGCTGCCGATACATAGTAGGCGTCGGTGTCCAGGGCGGCGGGAATGATGAAGCCTGCGGCCATGTCTTCCTTGCCCCTTTGTACCGCCTCCATGGCGCTGAGGCGGTTTGGATAGACAGTGAAGTGCGGAGACAACCCCAGATCCCGGGCAAAGCCACGCACCAGTTCGTATTCCAGCCCCGCCGGGCCTTCCTCGCCCAGGTAGCAGCTCAGGGGACCGGCCACCGTGGCCACCCGCAGTATGCCCCTTGCCTGAAGTCTTTCCAGCAGCGGCGGCTGTTCGCATCCCTGGACCAGCAGCATGAGCAACGCCAGCACGGCCAGAAAACGGTTTCTGGCTGAGAATGATGCTGTTCTGTGCTGGTTGGGAATCAAGGAATTGCGTTCGATGCGGGTTGAAAGGCACGAATTCTAGCAACTTGCGCCGTGTGGAACATGGATTCAGGTCAAGGCGTCACGGGCAGACAAAGGCCGCGGCGGTGGTATGATGCCCGGCCATGGAGCTTCCCGTCGAACAGATATTGCCTCACCTGCGCCGGGTGCTGTCCCGGGGACATGGGGTGCTGACCTCGCCGCCGGGTTCCGGCAAGACCACTCGCGTGCCCCTGGCCTTGCTGGATGAACCCTGGCTGGCGGGCAGAAAGATTCTCATACTCGAACCCCGCCGGCCGGCGGCGCGCATGGCGGCGGCCTTCATGTCGGAATCCCTGGGGGAGGAGACGGGCCAGACCGTGGGTTACCAGGTCCGCCTGGACAGGCGCATCGGCCCGGACACCCGTATCGAAGTGCTCACCGAGGGCCTGCTGACGCGGCGGCTGCAGGAAGACCCGGAACTGTCCGGCGTGGGGCTGGTGATCTTCGACGAGTTTCACGAACGTTCCGTGCAGGCGGATCTTGGCCTGGCCCTTTGCCTGGACGTATGCAAGGCCCTGCGGGACGATCTGCGCCTGCTGGTCATGTCAGCCACCATGGACGCGCAGGCCGTGGCCGATCTCATTGGGGGTGAGGTGGTTCAATCGGATGGCGGCTTGTTTCCCGTGGAAATCGAGCACCTGGACCGTTCCGCCGGGCGGGATGTACTGCCGGCTGTCGCCTCCCTGGTGCGGCGCGCCGTCAATGAAAGAACCGGGGACGTGTTGGTCTTCCTGCCGGGCAAGGGGGAGATCCTGCGCCTGGAGGAGCAGCTGTCGGCCGCGCTTCCCGGGGTGGACATCCTGCAACTTCATGGCGAGATGGATGCCGCCACCCAGAATCTCGTGCTGCGTCCACCTCCCGGCCATCCCCGGCGGGTGGTGCTGGCCACGGACGTGGCGGAAACCAGCCTGACCATCGAAGGCATCACCACGGTGGTGGACAGCGGTCTGAGCCGCAAGCCCCTGTTCGATCCCGACAGCGGTCTGAGTCGTCTTCAGCTGCTGCCCGTGGCCCGGGCTTCCGCCGTGCAGCGGGCCGGGCGGGCGGGGAGACTGGGGCCGGGGCATTGCTACCGGGCCTTTACGGAACAGGAATTTCAGCGCCGCCCGGCGCAGCGCCCGGCGGAGATCCTGCAGGCGGATCTGGCGCCCCTGGCGCTGGAGCTGGCCCTGTGGGGCGTGAAGGAGCCTTCAGACCTTTCCTGGCTGGACCCGCCGCCGGCGCCGGCCTGGGAACAGGCTGTGGACTTGCTGCGCCTCCTCGATGCCGTGGATGAAAATGGACGCATCACCGCCCATGGGCGGCAGCTCGCGGGGCTGGGATTGCATCCCCGCCTGGGACACCTGCTGGTGCGTGGCGGGGGCAGCGTCCGGGTGGCGGATATGGCGGCCCTCCTGTCCGAGCGGGACCCCTGGCGCTTTCGCCAGGGAGAAGCGCGGCCGGCGGATCTTGGCCTGCGCCTGGAGGCGCTGAAGGCCCTGCGGGCGGGAGAGGCAATGCCGGCGCAGGTGGACCATGGCGCCTGCCGGCGCATCGTGAAGCTGAGTGACCGCCTGCGGCGTCAGTGCCAGGGATTGTCCCGGCCGGAGCCACCCCTGTCGTCGGCTGCCCTACTGTCCCTGGCCTATCCGGACCGGGTGGCGCGCTGCCGGCCTGGTGGGGAGGGTCGCTATCTCATGACCTCCGGCAAGGGCGCCGTGCTGCCCCGGGATGACGGCCTGTCGGTAGCCGAGTTCCTGGCCGTGGCGCAGATGGATGCCGGCAGCCGGGAAGGGCGCATCTGGCTGGCCATGGCCCTGGATGAAGCCGAGCTGCGGACCGTGCACGGAGAGCATCTTGAAGAAAGACAGGAGCTGGCCTGGGACGCCCGGGCAGAGCGGGTGAGGGCGCGCCGAATCGTTTCCCTGGGAGCCGTGGAGCTGGATGCCGTGGAGCTTCCCGCTGATGACGACGCGGCTGTCTCCCGCTGCCTGCTTCAGGCCGTGGCGGACAAGGGTCTGGACTGCCTGAACTGGTCCCATGAAGCCCGCCAGTACCAGGCGCGCCTGGTTCTGGCCCGGCAACTGGACCCGGAGGGCGGCTGGCCGGATGCCGGTGATGAATGGCTGAGGACGAACCTTCAGGACTGGCTGGCGCCCTGGACCGAAGGCATGCGTTCGTTACGCGAGCTGCGCCAAATCGACCTGCGCGCCGTGCTGTCGGGTATGCTGCCCTGGGAGCGGCAGCAACGCCTGGACGAGCTGCTTCCCCAACGCTGGAAGCTGGCGGATGGCAGCACCGCCGTCATCGACTACCTTGCCTCGCCGCCGGTGCTGGCCGCGCCCCTGCAGCTCATGTTCGGCATGAAGGAAAGCCCGGCGGTGTTCCAGGGCCGCCAACCCCTGGTGCTGCACCTGCTGTCTCCCGCGGGCAGGCCCCTGCAGGTGACCACGGACCTGGCGGCCTTTTGGGCCGGTGCCTGGGAAGACGTGAAAAAAGAGATGCGTGGCCGCTATCCCAAGCACCAGTGGCCTGACGACCCGGCCCACGCCCGGCCCGTGAGGCTCAAGCGCCATCTTTAATGTGGAAATACACCGATAACTCCCTCCCCCCGTGCGCGGGGGAGGGTTGGGGAGGGGGTGAGCATTACCGGTTCCCCCCCCTCTCCCTGGCCCTCTCCCCCCGGCGGGGAGAGAGGGAATTTTCCATGATCGGGGTGTGGTATGCCGCCCCTCATGAATGTTGATGCTATTTCTGTATCGCCTTCAGAAACTGGGTCAGTTCGTAAATGGTGATGCTTTCCAGGTTGCCGCTGAAGGTTGGCATGTCGGCCTTGGTCTGCATGCCGTCATGCACGCCGGATACCGCCTTGAGCACTCGTTCCGCGATGCAGGTGTCCGGGTCGGACTGCTTCAGAAGCCTCAGGTCGGCGGGGGTGATCTTCATGGTGGCGGCCAAGGGGCCTTTCCCGTCCGCGTTCTTGCCGTGACAGTTGATGCAGAAGATCTTGTAGTGCTCGTATCCCTTCTGGATGGCTTCTTCCTTGGCTGAAGCTGCGGATGCGGTGCCTTGAACCGCAAATGCCAAAAGGAGTGCCGTGGACACCAGGGTTGTTGTTTTCATGGCAGATACCTCGCAAGTGCCGGGTGTATGTTCACCGTAGCACTTTGGTGGCGGGAGTAAAGCGGCTGGTACGGCTGTGATTGATGCGGGTCAAACAGGGTGGCTTTTCAGTGTTCCTGGGCCGTCAGCCGGGCATAGAGCAGGGGCAGTTGCCCCGGCAGTTCCATGGGGTCGCGGATCACCACATAGCCGGCGGAGCCGAACAAATGGGGCAGGTAGTCATTGCCTTTCTCGTCTATGGTCACGCAGAAGGGATGAAAGCCCAGGGCGCGCACGGCCTGGATGGCGTGGCGGGTGTCCTCGATGCCGTAGCGGCCCTCGTACTGGTCCAGGTCGTTGGGCTTGCCGTCGGTGAGAATGAGCAGCAGGCGGCGGCCCGCGCCCTGTTCCTTTAGCCGTTCGGCGGCGTAGCGTATGCCCGCCCCCAGGCGGGTGTAATAGCCGGGCGCCAGGGCGTCGATGCGCCCGCGGATGCGACCGTTGTAGTTCTCCTCGAAGGTCTTGATGGTGTGAATGCGTATGGGATCGCGCTTGCGCGAGGAGAAGCCGTAGATGCCAAAGCGGTCGCCCGTGGCGGCCAGGCTTTCGGCGAACAGGTAGAGGCTGTCCTGGATGACATCCAGTACCCGGGACTGGTCGTTCACCCAGGTATCCGTGGACAGGGACAGGTCCGCCAGCAGCAGGCAGGCCAGGTCCCGGGCGCCGGCGTTCATCTGCCGGTAGAGATTGTCCGCCGCCACGTTGCAGCCGCTGGCCCGGTCCGTGCGGAAGCGCAGATAGGCCTCCAGGTCCACTTCCTCGCCGTCGGGGCGGGCGCGGTGCCAGACCCGCGCCGGCGCCAGGGCCTGGAACTGGCTGCGCAGCTTCGCGGCGGTGCGGTTCAGGCGCTCGGGCAGGGGAATGGCCGGAGCGTCCCTGGCCACCAGTTCCACCACCCGGCAGTGGTCGGGAATGAGCTGGCGTTTCTTCCAGTCCCATTCGGGGAGCATCAGGTCGTCACTGAGGATCTCGTCGTCCTCGGCTTCGGCGGGCAGGTCCAGGTCGAACTTGATCCGGGTCTTTGCCGCCTTGCCGTTGCGGGTGACGCTGATCTTGTCCAGATCCCGGGCCACTTCGTCGGCGCGCTCGTCGTTGTCCTCGTCCTCCGTGCCCCGGTCCACGTTCACGTGTTCGCCCCAGGAAAAGATGTTTTCCATGCGCACGGTAATCAGGCCCCGGTCGCTGTCCTGGGTCTCGGCCTTTTCCGTTTGCTTGCGCGCCACTTCTTCCAGTTCCCGAGGCTTGCCGCCCTGGGCGCCGGCGTCTTGCGGCGGTTCGCTGGCGGGCATGCGCGTGGGCTGGGGCGGGTTGGGATGCAGCCACAGGGGCACCGGCAGGGGCATGCGTCCGGCGGGCGGCAGGCTGTCCACGCTGCCCGGTTCGATGAGGGCACGGCGTATGGCCTGCTCCTGGGCGATCTCGTCTTCCGGCCAGCGGCCCAGACGGCGCTGTTGGAGGTGGGCTTCCACCAGGCCCAGGTATTTCTGCTCCAGTCCGGGCCAGCGGGCCAGGGCTAGCCGGGACAGGCGCTGGTTGTGCGGGAACCAGGGTTCGTCTCCGGCCTCGTCTTCCATGGCGGCCAGGGCGCCTAGCCACAGATAGAGGTCGCGGTTCAGCTGGACGTCGGGAAAGAGGTCGATCTGGGCTGGCAGGCGCAGGGCATTCTCGTCCCGCCAGGCCAGCTCCGCCTTTTTGTTCGTACCGGCCATGCGTTGCAGCAGGCTGCGCCGGGCATTGTGGCTGGTGGCGTCGGCGCTGGCGATCTCCAGACCGCCGTCGCCTCCCAGGGCGCGGAACCAGATGCCCAGCAGATGCTGGATGTCAGGCAGCTTCACCGCGGCCTCGGGATGGCGTTGTTCGCTGTGGCGGGTGATGAAGTTATGCCACCAGCCGCCTACATGTTCTTCCATCTCCACCAGTTCGAGGAGATCAGAAACAGTTTTTGCCATTGTCCCTGCCTGTGGTCTTGTGTAATGCGCATGCGCCGTCTACCCATTTTAACAGGCTGTCCCTGCCCTTGGGTGTTTCCACCTGGATGCAGGCCTCAATGCACTCGCCGCACTGGGTGCAGGTGAACATCTTGCGTTTAAGGGTGCGCGGTTTCAGGCGCATGGGGCAGACGTTGTCGCAGGCGTTGTTGCATTCCTGGCAGTCCCGCGCGCGTTTGCGGTCGAATCCGATGGTCATGGCCTTGTTGTTGGCCATCCAGGCCAGTCCCTGTATCAGGCCCACGGAGCAGCCGAAACGGCAAAACAGGTGGCGGGCCAGGATGAAATCCAGGAACAGCACCAAGCTAAGGATGGCGATGAACAGGAACTGGGGACGGCTGAGCTGGCCGTGCAGCAGGTTGTAATAGATGACATCCGGCGGCAGCGCCCAGGTGATGGTGGCGACGGCCCAGGCAAAGGCCGTGGCTGCGGCAATGAGTGCCAGGGGAATCCAGTACCAGGAATTGGGTTTGAGAATGGTCCCATCGGGCTGCTGTGCCGGCAATGCTTGTTTCTCCCACAGGCTTGACCTGCCGGTGGCGCGCAGCATGAGGTGATTCAGGCCTTCCACCATGGAGAAATGGGGGCAGAGCCAGCCACAGTACAGCCGTCCCCATCGCCAGGCCACGTAAATCAGCCCCAAGCCAGCGGCGGCCAGGGGCAGAAAGGCCTTGAAGATCAGGTTGAGGATGACTTCCGAGGCGGGAGTGAAGCCGTACTGGAAGCCGGTGAAGCCCAGTTCGATATGCCGTCCCAGCAGCACCAGGCTGTTGGCGTACAGGTCGAAACGCACGATGTCCAGGGTTGGGGCGAGAAGGAACAGGAAATAGAACAGCGCCTGGGTCAGCCGGCGTTTGTTCTTGACAGGCTGTTGAAAAACACCGTTTTTCGACAGCCTGTGTGTGGCACAAGGATGTGCCACCATTTTCGATGGCTGTAAGCCATTGAAAATGAAGGAAGCGGGAAACCGCGTTTTCCGCTTCCGTCGTTGTAAAAGTCCATGGAAGGACTTTTTCAACATCCTGTTAATCCTGCCTGCTTTTCCGTCGCCCCCCGGGGTCACAGAAACCGGCCGATAAGCGGATAGCGCCAGGCCTGTCCTGACATGGCCTTGGTGATGGCAAACAGGCCGGGTATCAGGAAGGGCAGGATCACCAGGAGGGTATAGACTTCCAGCGCTACCAGGGAATGGATGCTTACCAGATTCTCCAGGCTGGAATAGCCCCCCATGAGCCAGGCCACAAGATTGATGACGAGGAACAGGGTTGTGCTGATGAGGGCGGCAATCCAGGGCTGAAGGGTATGAGATCGCAGGTACTCGCTGTGGATGCCGCGGCTGCGGAAATACACGAATGCCAGAAAGATCAGGGGGATGATGGGAAACAGCAGGTTGAGCAGGTACAGGGACTCGGCGGCAATAGCCTGGCCCTTGTAGGGATCGTCGTTTGAATGTTCCATGGGATTCTCCTCCTTTTGGTTGATTGGCCCTGTTAAATCACCTGTCAGGGCAGGCTTATTGTTATGACTTCCATCAGGGCGTTCCGGGTTTCCAGGTCATCGGTCAGGGGTTCCGCCATGGCTGCCAGGCAGGCGTCCCTGGCGTTCATTCCGCTATTGATGAGCCGCGCCGCGTAAATGAGCAGGCGGGTGGAGGCGGCTTCTTCAAGGTCGTGGTCCTTCAGCACCCGCAGGGCGTTGCCCAGCTTCACCAGGGTTCGGGCCGTCTTTTCCTCCACGCCGGTTTCGCGCTGGATGATTTCCTGCTCCAGTTCCGGGGCGGGAAAATCGAAAGTCATGCCCACGAAACGTTGGCGGGTGGAAGGCTTCATGCCCTTGAGAATGTTCTGGTAGCCCGGGTTGTAGGAAACCACCAGCATGAATTCCGGCGGCGCCTTGAGGGTTTCACCCGTGCGCTCTATGGGAAGAATGCGCCGGTCGTCCGTGAGGGGGTGGATGACCACCGTGGTGTCCTTGCGGGCTTCCACCACCTCGTCCAAGTAGCAGATAGCGCCTTCGCGCACGGCGCGGGTCAGGGGGCCGTCCACCCAGAAAGTGCCCTGTTCCCCAATCAGATGACGGCCGACCAGATCGGCGGCGGTGAGATCGTCATGGCAGGAGACGGTGTATAAGGGGCGCCCCAGTTTGGCCGCCATGTGTTCGATGAAGCGGGTCTTGCCGCAACCGGTGGGACCCTTGATCATCACCGGAAGCTGGTTCTTCCAGGCGTGTTCGAACAGGTCGGTTTCCTGTCCCTGGGAAAGATAAAAAGGGATCTGTTGTTGGCTCAAACTGTTTCTCCGCGGCTCATGCCGTGATATTGAAGGCGTAGGTAATCAGGGAACCTACCAGAACCAGCCAGAGTGTAACAGCCCAGCGCCAGAAGCCGGAGACCTGTTTCAATCCCATGAAATAGTCGCCGATAAGCTGCCCCTTGATCAGGGCGAACCCCAGCACCATGAGGGAGACTTGCAGGCCGGACAGGCCCATGGTGCCAATGAACCAGGTGGTGACGGTGAGCGCCAGCAACAGGCCGAAGATGATGGAGCAGGGGCGGATGAATTTCTTGTCTTCCATTGTCATCACCTCATTACGTAGACCAGGGGGAACAGAATCATCCAAACCAGATCCACCATGTGCCAGTAGCTGGCGCCGGTTTCTACGCCCGTGTGTTCCGCCGCGCTGTAGCCGCCGGACCTGGCTTTCAGGGCCACCGCCAGCAGGATAATCATGCCCAGGATGACATGCAGAAAGTGGAAGAAGGTCAGGGACAGGTAGAACATGTAGAAGGTATTGGTGTTCAGGTTGATGCCCAGGGAGAAGTGGTGGTGGTACTCCATGCCCTTTACCACCAGAAACACCACCCCCATGAACAGAGCGGCCAGTAGCCAGTGGAAGCAGCGCTTGCTGTTGTTGTCGCGAATGGCGGCTACGGCGCGCACCACAAAATAGCTGCTGGTAATCAGCGCCACCGTATTGATGAGGGCGGCATTGCGGTCCAGGGTGAGCTGATAGGTATTGAACAGCTCGACGTTGCTGGCACGGGTGAAGGCATAGGCGGCGAAGAACACCCCGAACACCAGCAGCTCTGCCAGAATGAAGAACCAGATGACGAGGTCACCAGGCGGCCATTTGTTCTTTTCCATGATTGTTTCCCGGTTTTCGCAAGTCCAGAACTGAACAAGGCGGATGATACACATCCGCCTCGTTCAGAACTATGTGAAATCGCAAGGAAGGTGGAAAACCTTCCCTGCGACGGACCTTACTTGGCCAGTTCCACGGTTGCCTCGGGCTCGTTCTTGCCGACGAAGAAGCTGGCGATATAGAGCACCAGTCCCAGCAGGAAGACGAAGCCGGTGATTTCACGCAGCCAGTAGAACAGCGCGATCTTCTCCTGAACCACCATGAAAGGCATGGGGTTGTCGCTGAAGCGCTGCAGGTAAACCTGCAGGATGCCCGCGCCGGTGAGGAACAGGGTAATGAAGATGATGGAAATCGTCATCAGCCAGAAGGACCACATTTCCATGCTCTGGGCCCGGGCGCTGTTGCAGGCTTCGCGGCCGCGCATCATGGGCATGGAGTAGGAAATCATGGACAGGACGATCATCACGTAAGCGCCATAGAAAGCCATGTGGCCGTGAGCGGCGGTAATCTGGGTGCCGTGCGTGTAGTAGTTCACGGGAGCCAGGGTGTGCAGGAAGCCCCACACGCCAGCGCCGAGGAAGGCCATTACCGCGGTACCCAGGGCCCACAGGACAGCGGCCTTGTTGGGATGGTTGCGGCGACGCTTGTTCACCATGTTAAAGGCGTACACGGTCATCATGAAGAAGGGAATCGGCTCCATGGCGGAGAAGATGGAACCCCACCACTGCCAGAATTCCGGGGTACCAATCCAGTAGTAGTGGTGACCGGTACCGATGATGCCGGTGATCAGTGTCATGGCGATGATGATGTACAGCCACTTCTCGATGACCTCGCGGTCCACGCCAGTGGTCTTGATGAGGATGAAGGCCAGAATGGAGCCCAGGATCAGTTCCCATACGCCCTCTACCCACAGGTGTACTACCCACCACCAGTAGTACTTGTCCATGACCACGTTCACGGGGTTGTAGAAGGAGAACAGGAAGAACACGGCCAGACCGGTCAGGCCCATGAGCAATACCAGGTTGACCACGGTCTTGCGGCCCTTGAGGATGGTCATGCCAATGTTGAACAGGAAGGCCAGGGCCACGACCACGATGCCCAGCTTGGTGATGGTGGGCTGCTCCAGGAACTCGCGGCCCATGGTGGGCAGCAGGTCGTTCATGGTCACTTCGGCCAGGGTGGCATAGGGCACCAGCAGGTAGCCGAGAACAGTGGCGGCGCCAGCGGCCAGGAAAATCCAGAACATGAGTTTGGCCAGCCAGGGTGCGAACAGCTCGGTTTCCGCCTCTTCAGGCACCAGGTAATAGGCCGCGCCCATGAAGCCGAACAGCAGCCACACGATGAGCAGGTTGGTGTGGACCATGCGGGCCACGTTGAAGGGGATCTCGGGGAACAGGAAATCCCCGATGACGTACTGGGCGCCCAGAATCAGGCCGAACAGTATCTGTCCCACGAACAGTCCGATTGCCGCAGTAAAGTACAGCTTGGCAACCTTTTGAGATTCATATTTCATGATATTTTCTCCTTGCAGATCCGGGTTGCATCAGCCCTGGTTACTAGGCGGCCAATTGGCGGAATTGATGCCGGAAACATACTTCAGGAATTCGGCGATGGCGGTCAGCTCTTCGTCGCTCAGGTTGAACTGGGGCATGGAGCGGCGACCGGGGATGCCGTCCTTGGGACGGCTGGAAATGAAGGCCTTGATGGCGTCGGTGCTGCCGAAGCGCTTGTATACATTGCCCAGCTCGGGAGCGAAATACGCGCCTTCGCCCAGCAGGGTGTGACAGCCGATGCAGTCGTTGTCTTCCCATACCTTCTTGCCGAGGGCCACGGTATCATTGATTGCCTGGCGGTTGTCACGGTCGGGCAGAGCCGAGTGCGTCTGAAAAGTCAGGGCCAGGAACAGCAGAAAGAAGAACACCGTTCCTCCGTAGAAAATGTTCCTCGCCATGGCTTTGGTAAATGCCTGTGCCATTTGAGTAGTCTCCCTTGATAATTTAGGTACTGCTAATGTGCCCAGTGCACAAAAAAAGCGCTTTGACCCAGGTCAATTGTTATAATGATGGATGTCAATTAGTGGGGTGTTTTCCGCCACTGGCCTGCGGGAAGATGCAAGGGTGGCTGCCGGGGCGGGGGATGCACTCCGCATGATAATGAAATGGCGACGCTTCCCAACCATAGAATGAACAATCACGGGTAATGCTGTTTTGCGAGAATATCTGAAAAACAACCTGATTTTTCATAGGCTTACGGATCAGCAGTTCGAGCGTGTCCTGAGCCATGCCAAAGCCATCACCCTGTCCGACGGTGACGCGCTGTTTCAGCAGGGAGATGATTTCAGCCGCTTCTACCTGGTAGTGCGGGGGCACATCAAGCTGTTCCGCCTGGCGCCGGATGGCAACGAGAAGGTCATCGAGCTGGTGGATGCCGGCCACACCTTTGCCGAGGCTCTCATGTTCCTGGAGCAGCCCCGTTATCCCGTGGGCGCCGTTGCCCTGGGAGAGACAGAGGTCATCAGCATCGATGCACACCATTTCCAGGAGATTCTCAAGGGCTCCGTGGAACTGTGCATGGCCCTGCTGGGGGACATGAGTTTCCGCCTGCGTTCCCTTATCCGCGAGATCGACGATCTCAGCCTGCACAGCGCCACCTGCCGGGTGGCGGCCTTCATTCTTGCCCGGGCGCCGGAACATCGGGACGATTTCGAGCTGGACATTCCCAAGCATGTCATCGCCTCGCGTATCTCGGTGAAGCCCGAGACCTTCTCGAGAATAATTAAAAGTCTGAAATCAAAGGAAATTCTTGAGATCAAAGGCAGCAAGGTGCGTCTGCTGGACAGGGATGCCCTGGAGGAGGCCGCGGACGTCTGCGCCCTGCCCGTGGAAGCCAGTTGAATCCCGGTGGGGCCTGGCGATCCCGGCTGATCCGCCGTCCAGGCTCCAGTCTGATATTCCCCCTGATCTGTTGGTCGGACTTCAGTCCGACATTCTTTCTTGGCGGTGGCGGTTTCTGTCGGGCTGACGTCCGGGCCCGTGGCGCCTTGGCGGATCAAACAAGAAGGAAATATTCCCTCTCCCCCTCGGGGGGAGAGGGCCAGGGTGAGGGGGCGCGCCAAATGCTTACTGGTAACGCTTGAGAATGGCCTTGCGCGCCTTCTTGTACTCGTCCTCTGTCAGGAGGCCCTTCTTGTAGGTTTCTTCCAGGTCCTGCAGTTCCTGCCCCATGGTCGTGGTGGTGACGGTGGAGTTCACCTTGGCGCCGCCTCCTCCGCAACCTTGCAGCGCCAGCAGGGAAAACGCCAGGATGATGGAGATGAGGATGGAAGACAGTTTCATGGTTTGAACTCCTTGGATTCGTTGAAAAAAGCGTCAAACGCATATGATAGCACCATTCAGGTTTTTTCCTGCAGCAGTTTCACCTGGAACAGGCTGTTGCGCTCTTCCTCTTCCAGGCTTTCCCCGATGTAGCGGATGGTCTCCTCGTAGCGGGGAATGATGTTGTATTTCAGGGCGTTGACCCGCTTCTGGGTCTTGCGCTGTTCGTTGAGCATGCGCCGCAGGGTGATTTCCGCCTCTCCCAGGCGGGCGAGCACCACGGCCATTTCCCTGAGGTATTCCCGTACCTTGTCAAAGCCCGCGTCCGTCCACATGAGACTTACGGGCTCCAGGGGGTTCTCCTCTGCCTGCACTGCCGGGAATTCCACCCCCAGGTTGCTGCGCGGCCGTATCTTCACCTTCAGGGCCGGTTTCAGGCCCAGGCCGGCCTGCTGCAGCATGCGTTCGCCCATGCGCATCTGGGTGATGCTCAGCCAGTAATAGGCCCGGTCCACCAGCAGGGCGGCCTCGGCGCGCAGCTTGCGGTAGGCGGCCAGCTGTTCCCGCACCATGCGGGTGAGGAGTTCACGCTTGCGTTCCAGCAGGTCGTGGCCGCCGATCAGGAAATCCAGCTGGCGCTGCAGCTGTAGCCGGGCGTTGCGCGTGGGGGGAATGGGCAGGCGCTCGGTCATTTGTTTCCCTCCCAGTGATGGTAGCGTGCCAGATCCGCCTCGCTCACCCGGGACAGCACCTCGCCGGGCAGCAGGGAGAGCAGCTCCCAGGCGATGTTCAGGGTCTGGATCACGGAGCGGTCCTCGTCCGGCCCCTGGGCCAGGAAGCGTTGCTCGAACTGGTCGGCGAAATCCAGGTAGCGCCGGTCCAGGTCCGGCAGCTCGTCACGGCCGATGATGGAGGCCAGGTTGCGCACCTCCAGGGCCCGGGCGTAGGCGGCATAGAGCTGGCTGGCCACCCGGGGGTGATCCTCCCGGGTGTCGTCCTTGCCGATGCCGTCCTTCATCAGCCGGGACAGGGACGGCGGGATGTTCACCGGCGGGTAGAGATTCTGGTTGTCCAGCTCCCGGGAAAGCACGATCTGGCCCTCGGTGATATAGCCCGTGAGATCGGGAATGGGATGGGTGATGTCGTCGGAAGGCATGCTCACCACGGGCACCATGGTGATGGAGCCATGGCGCTTGTGCACCCGTCCGGCGCGCTCGTAGATCTCCGCCATGTCCGAGTACAGGTAGCCGGGATAGCCCTTGCGCGTGGGCACGTCGCCCTTGGCCGTGGCCACCTCGCGCAGGGCCTCGGCGTAATAGGTCATGTCCGTGAGCACCACCAGCACATGCAGGTCCAGGTCGAAGGCCAGGTACTCGGCGGCGGTGAGGGCGGTGCGCGGCAGGATGAGGCGCTCTATGGGCGGATCGTCCGCCAGGTTGATGAACATGGCCACGTTGCCCAGCACGCCGTTGTTTTCGAAGTCCTCGCGGAAGAAGCGCGCGTCGGAATAGGACAGGCCCATGGCGGCGAACACTACCACGAAACGGGATTCCTCCCCCAGCAGCCGGCTCTGGCGCACGATCTGGGCCACCAGGCGGTTGTGGGGCAGCCCGGAGCCGGAGAAGATGGGCAGCTTCTGGCCGCGCACCAGGGAGTTCAGGCCGTCGATGGCGGAGATGCCGGTCTGGATGAACTCCCGGGGATAGGCCCGGGCCACGGGATTCACCGGCTCGCCGTTCACGTTGCGCCGCAGGCGGGAGATGATGGGCGGGCGCTCGTCCCTGGGCTCGCCGATGCCATTGAACACCCGGCCCAGCAGGTCCGGTGACAAGGGCAGTTCGAAAGGCTGGTCGAGAAAGCGCACCCAGGTGTCGTCCAGGTTGAGATCGTCCGTGCCTTCCAGCACCTGCACCATGACCAGCTCTCCGGAGCTGAGTATGACCTGGCCGTTGCGCTTGCGACCGTGACGGTCGCGGATGACTACCCTGTCGCCGAAGGCCACCCCGGGCACGCCCTCGAGGAACAGCAGGCCCGTGCGCGCGGCGGAGGCGTAGCGGTATTCCTTCTCCTTCACGAGCGGCCCTCCCCGTAGTTTTCCGCCAGCTCGTCCAGCTGGGCCTGCATGTCTTCCTTCAGCCGGGCCAGGGCATCCAGCTGCTCATTGCCGTAGCTGTTCTTGGCCCGGCGCAGGCGCGCCAGGGCGGGAAGCTCCAGCAGGGCGCTGACGGGCACCTGGCTGTCGATGAGTTCCCCGCCGCGCTGGTACAGGCTCATTGCCAGGTCCAGGAGGGCGAACTGTTTCTGCGGCGAGCAGTAGCTGTCCACCTCGTCCAGGGCGCTCTGCTGCAGCAGGGCCTCGCGCACCAGGCTCGCGGCTTCCACGCTCCAGCGCTGGGCCGGGGACAGGGCCTCCACCCCCACCAGGTTGATGATGCGGGACAGCTCCTCGGCGCGGACGAGCAGATCCAGGGCTTGGGCGCGGCGGGCCTGCCATTCCGGGCTGATCTCCCTGGACCACCATCGGGCGGCGGCTTCCACGGCGTCGGAAAAACTCTCCGTCCAGGAGACGGAAGGATAGTGGCGGGCGTCCGCCAGGGACTTGGACAGGGCCCAGAAGGTCTGGATGATGTCCTTGGTGTGGTTGGTGACAGGCTCGGAGAAGTCGCCCCCCGGCGGTGACACGGCGCCGATGAGGGTCACGGAGCCGCTGTCCCCGCCCAGGGTGTCCACGCGCCCGGCCCGCTCGTAGAAGGCCGCCAGGCGCGAGGCCAGGTAGGCGGGATAGCCTTCCTCCACTGGCATCTGCCCCAGGCGTCCCGCCACTTCACGCAGGGCCTCGGCCCAGCGGCTGGTGGAGTCTGCCAGCATCACAACGTCATGGCCCTGGTCACGGTAATACTCCGCCAGGGTCACCCCCAGATAGATGGACGCCTCCCGCGCCACCACGGGCATGTTGGAGGTGTTGGCCACCAGCAGGGTGCGCTCCATAAGGGAGCGGCTGCTGTAGGGATCAGTGAGCTCGGGGAAGGACTCGAGAATGTCCACCAGCTCGTTGCCGCGCTCGCCGCAGCCCACGTAGATGACGATGTCCGCGTTGGTCCAGCGGGCGATCTGCTGCTGCAGCATGGTCTTGCCCGCGCCGAAGGGGCCGGGAATGGCGCCCTTGCCGCCCTTGAGCAGGGGGAAGAAGGTGTCCAGGATGCGTTGGCCGGTGAGCAGGGGGGCGATGCCGTCGTCGCGCCTCGCATAGGGCCTGGGGTGGCGCACGGGCCAGCGCTGCAGCAGGCTCAGCTCCTGTATGCCTTTCAGAGGCGTGCGCACCCGGGCGATGGGCTGTTCCAGGGTGTAGCTGCCGGCGCCGGCCAGTTCCATGAGTTCGCCCTTGATGCCCGGCGGCACCAGGATGCGGTGTTCCACGGCCCGGGTTTCCTGCACCCGCCCCAGCACCATGCCGCCGCGGATTTCCTGGCCGGCCCTGAGGCTGGCTTCCGGGGTGAAGTCCCAGCGCTTTTCCCTGTTCAGGGCGGGCAGCGCCAGGCCCCGGGGAATGTGCTCGCCCGCGGTTTCCATGATGGCGCGCAGGGGGCGCTGCACCCCGTCGAAGATGCCCCCAAGGAGGCCGGGACCCAGCTCGGCGGACAGGGGATGGCCCAGGGGCACTACCTCCTCGCCGGGACGCAGCATCTCCGTGGACTCGTATACCTGTATCAGGGCACGTTCACCGTCCAGGCCGATGACCTCGCCGGTGAGGCCCAGCTCGCCCACGCGCAGCTGCTCCCCGTTGGCGATGCCCGGCAGGCGCGCCTGGATCAGGGGGCCGTTGACCTCGATGATTCGTCCGCTCTTCATGGCGTCATGCCCCGCTGGCTGATTTCCGCGGCGAACAGGCGCTCGGTGATGACCTGCAGCAGCCTGTCGTCGAGGCGCTCCAGACGGCCTTCGAAGCTGTTGTCGATGCGGACGCGGTTGGCGGCGTCGCGCAGCACCAGGCCGCCGCCGCAGTGGCAGGGGGTGTCGGCCAGGCGGATGTTCCTGTCGGCATCCAGGCGCGAGACGAAATCCTCCCAATTGGCCTGCAGGTATTCTCGGTCTTCGGCGTTCACCTCCACCACCAGGTCGTCGCCTTCCATGGCCTCCACCGAACCCTCGAGCAGGGCCTTCATGAAAGGCCAGTAGCTGTCCGGGTCTTGCCTGAAGGACTGCAAGCGCTGGGGCAGCGCCTGGAGGACCGACTGGATGAGGCGCCAGCGCAGCTTGTCCAGATCGCTCTTCAGGCGCAGCTCGCTGGCCTGGACCTGGCGCCGGTAGTAGCGCTCGGCCTCGGCCTGGGCGGCCAGCACCTCGTTTTGCTCGCGGATGCGCAGGCGCTCCTGGGCGTCTTCCAGGATGTGCTGGCGGGCGCGCCGGGCGCGGTCGCGGTATTCCAGGGCGAGCTTTTCCGCCCGCTCCAGCAGGGCCTGTTCCAGGTCGCTGACCAGCTGTTCTTCAGCCATCTTGTTCCAATGCTCCCTTGCCCAGTACGCTGATTACCAGTTCCTCTACCTGGGGGCGGTAGCTGCCCGGGGCGTTCAGGGGCGGGATCTCCGTCACCAGGATGCCGCCGCCATGGTGTTGCAGGCGCTCCAGGGCCTTGCAGTCGCAGCGCGCCAGCCCGGGGTCGAGAAACACCAGGGCGGTTTCGCCGTCTTCCTGCAGCTTGCCCAGCAGGGTCTCCAGGTCATCCGGCGAGGCGTCCGGCCAGGTCTCGAAGCCGATGAGAGAGAAGCCGTTGCACAGGGCGGCTTCTCCCATCATGATGAGGCGGGTGCGCCTGACGGGTTCCAGGGTATCCATGTCAGCCGATCTTGCCCAGCATGAGGATGGTCACCACCAGGCCGTAGATGGCGATGCCCTCGGCCAGACCCAGGTAGATGAGGGTGCGGCCGAACAGCTCCGGTTTCTCCGAGATCACCGCCAGGGAGGCGGCGCCCACGGGCCCCACGGCAATGCCCGCGCCTATGGTGGCCAGGGCCGTGGGTATGCCGATGCCAATGAGGGACAGGCCCAGGCCCACGCTGACCTCTCCCCCCGTGGCGCTGGCCGTGGTTTCCGCCATGGCGTCCTGCATGCCCAGCACCAGCAGCCCCACCTGGGCGCCCACGAACACCAGCAGGTTCACCGCCACCACGGATTTCCATTTGTGCTGGATGTGGGGCTGTTTCGCCGGGGGATGGATTTCCAGGTAGATGCCGGTGCCGATGAGGGCCAGCAGGCTCAGGCTCAACAATAAAATCATCCAGTACATGACATTCTCCTATTCATACAAGGTGTCCGCGGACAGGCGCATGGGGCGGTAGGCATGGCCGTCGCCGCGGAAGAAACGGGAAAAGCCCTCGTAGTATTCCAGGCGCAGCACCTGTATCACCACGATAGCGCCTTCCAGCAGCAGGATGAACAGGTTGCCCAGCACCACGGTGATCCAGTGTCCCGCGCTGTCCATCATGTTGGCCAGGGTGAACACGGCAATGGCCAGGGCCACGTGGTTGAGGCCGAAGGCCGCCACGCGCAGGAAGGACAGGGTATTGGAAATATAGTTCATGAAAGTCTCGAAACCCTCGATGAGCACCACCAGCAGGCGTTCCCCCAGGGGTGCCCGGTGGCTGTGCCACTTGTACATGAGCACCAGGACCAGGGAGACGGCCAGCACCGCCGTCACCCCCCGGGGCACGCGGCCCTGCTGCAGCCAGAAGGCCCCGGCGGCGAGCAGCCCCAGGTACAGGCCCAGGCCGGCCAGGCCCCGGCTATCCAGCAGGGCGGGGCCGTAACGGCCCTCCGCCAGGTTGTTGCGTATGGTCAGCAGACTGGCCAGGGTGATGAAGCCCACGCCCCAGAGGAAGGCCACCTGCAGCATGAGCATGGGGTCGCTCAGGGGCGGTATCCACAGGGCCGGGATCAGGTGCTCGTAACCGAAGACGCTGCCGTAGAGCAGGCCGAAGATCATGGAGGAGATGCCCGCTCCCATGAGGATGGGAGCGAAGGGCCCCAGCCTGCGGCGCAGCAGCAGGGGCGCCAGGAAGATCAGCGCCCCGTGCCCCAGGTCGCCGAACATCATGCCGAACATGGCCAGGAAGCTCAGGGCAAAGAACCAGGTGGGGTCGATCTCCGTGTAGCGCGGGGTGCCGAAGTTCTTCACCAGCCGGGCGAAGGGCCGCAGCCAGGAAGGATGCTCGATGGCCGAGGGCGCCTGCCGCCGTTCTTCCGCCAGGGGCGGGCGGTGCTCCAGGACCACGGGGCCGTCCAGGCCCTTTTCCAGGGCTGTCTTCAGGGCCTGGACCTGGTTCGCCGGCACCCAGCCGTCGATGCGCGCCAGGCCGCCGCGGCCTTGCAGGGCATTGCCGAACTGGGCGAAGCCGGAGGCGGCCATGAGAGTGGCGGCGGCCTGCTCCAGGCGCGGGCTTTCCTCCCTGGCCCGCTGCTCGATATCCTTTTGCAGATGACGCTGCTCCTGGTGAATCTGCTGCTCCCGCCGGGCCAGCTGTCCGGCCACCTTGTCCGGGTGGTCGGCAAAGGCCTCCGGCAGCTCCAGGGGATGGAAGTCCGCCGCCTTGAGGACGGTCTGCAGCTTGTCCGCCCGTTCTTCCAGTCCGGCGATGATGACGTGCAGCTTGCCTTCCCGGCGGGACACCTCCGTGAGGCTGTAGCCGATCATGGCAATGGCCTGGCGCAGGCGGTTGCGGTTCTCCTGGGGAATGGTACCCGTCTGCAGATGCAAAAAGCGCAGGGGGCGGCGCAGCATGCCAAGGTCCAGGTCCAGGTGGCGGTAGCTGGCCAGCAGGTCCTGCAGGTGCCGCACTTCGCGCAGCTGGTCACCGTAGTGACGGGCGGATTCGGCGCAGGCGGAACACTGGCGCCAGGTTTCGCGCAGGCCCTGCTCCAGGTTTTGCAGTTCATCCAGGGACGGGGCCTGGTCGGGAATGCCTGTCTCCGGCGCGGGGCGCAGGCCGAGAAAGTCCGTGATCTTCTGCAGATAGCCCCGGGCGGAGAGGAAGGCGGCGCGGTAGTCTTCCCCCGGCAGCTCCGGCAGACGTTCGTCCCCATCCGCCTCCTGGCGCGGAGCGAAACGGCCGAAGCGCGCCAGCAGCAGGCCGGCCTGGGTGAGATCGTCCTGCAGCAGGGCGATGCTGACCCGGTGCATGGGCAGGGGGCGGAACATCAGGCGCCCTCCCGGATGGCGGCCAGGGGATCGCCGCAGAAGCGGATGAGATCGGGGGCGAAGCCCAGCATGTGGCCCTTGAGCACCGTGTGGATGAGCTGGACCTGCTGCTCCCGCAGGTAGAGATAGGCAAAGGCCCGGGCCATGTTGAAGCGGGCCTGGTCCAGCACCTTGCGCGCCTGCACCCGGGTGAGGTGCTGCATCTGCAGCTCCACGTCCTCGATGCTGCTGTTGGACCTCAGGGCATCGGCGATGGCCGGGGGCAGGCGCTGGATGACCTCCGCCAGGCTGTCCAGCTGGGCCAGGGCCTGCAACAGCTCCAGGGGCAGGCGGCGGCCGCCGGGGGCGAGCAGAAAATAGCTGTGGGGCGCGGACAGGCCATACACCAGGCGGAAGCGCAGCAGGGACACCAGGTTCACCTGGTCCAGCCAGACCCTGAGCAGGCTTTCCACCTGTTCCCGGTGCACGCCCTCCAGGCTGGCGGCCAGGTGGGCAAGCTGGCTGTAGTAACGGGCGTCCAGGGTGGCCTCCACGTCGAACAGGGCGCGCTGCTCCTCGTAGGCCTTGCGTGCCGGGCCGGCTAGCTGGCCGTATTCCGTGGTGGCGAGCTGGCGCAGGAATTCCTCCACGCTGTCCGTGGCCAGCAGGGTCTGCAGGGGCAGGCTGGCCAGGGGGCCAAGATCCAGCAGGTCGGGAGGCTGCTGTTCCCGGGCGAAGCGGGTGCGCAGCAGGAACTTGAGGTTGATCAGCTCCAGGCGGCGCATCCAGTGCCGGATGAAGCGGCGCTGGGCGGCGTTCATGGCGCGCATGAGCAGCACCGCCTCGTCGATGAGCCGGCTGGCTAGCACCTGCTCCAGCTCCCCGGGGCTGGCAGGCAGTTCACGGGCCAGGGAGTCCAGCCCGGCCTTGCGCAGCAGGGGGGCGAGGTCCGCATAAGGCTGTTCCAGAAGCCGGCTGCGCTGGGGGCGGTGCAGCAGCTGCCCCACCAGCAGGGACACCCGGGTGTCCAGGTAGGCCTGGTCTGCCACGCGGCGGTTCATGCGTCCGGGTCCGTGACCATGCGCAAGGCCGCCTGGATGGCGTCCTCGCGGGACTCGTCCGCCATGGCCTGCAGGGCGTGGCTGCGCTCCTCGTGACGCAGGCGCATCTCGGCGATGCTCTGCTCCACCCGCTGCCGGGCCTTGTCCATGAAGGAAGCGCGTATCTCGGGAATGCGCGCCTCGAAGCGCTGCTCCGCCAGCCGCGCCTCTTCCAGAGCCTGGCGGTGAATGGCCTCGCGCTCCTCCACCGCCTGAGTGACCAGGGCCTCGGCCTTCATCTCCGCGTCCAGCAGACGCTTGAGCGTGTCTTCCATATTCTCCACCCTCGATGGATGACATGGGTATGAGAATACTATACGCCTGTTTTGCGTTGGGGCTGAAGTGCTGGGGTTGGGATTGGATGGGGGCGTTGCTTGTGTGGGCTGCTGGAGGGGCGGTAAAAGCGTGGATTCAGTGTGGAAATCTGGCAGGGGAGCTGATAAATTAGCAATATCAATGAGTTGGGATGGAAGATGTCTGGGCAGGGAAGCATGGATTCATTTCCCTTTCCGGTTTTTTGGCTATGGTTTTCCGTTGAGATTAGGCGTGAGAGGGACTAGCTAGCCCGCATCGCTCACCGATCCCCTGGTTCTGGCGTTTTTGGGCGCCGCGACGCGGGCAAGGTGGCGTGATAGCCCGTTTCTCGAGCCAATGAACCAGACAGGGGAAGTCATATTCGTGTTTTTCACACTCCAGGGGGCTCTGGAGGATGTTTTTTCCACGGAACAAACGCACTGCCCCCTCAGCACCGGAGTCTGATCGTCTGTGTCAACATTGATGAATGTAACAGCGTTTATCCAGGGGGCGACCAGGCAGGGTGCTGCTTGAGATTGGCCAAAATCTGGGCGATATCACTGGCGTAGGGGTACGCTTCTGAGAAGGACAGCCAGACCTTACGTGCCGTCAGGCGCAGGCGGGCGCCGATTTTGAGGAGCTTCAGGCGAATCGTCGTGCTCTGGGCTTTGGCAAATGCCGTACCGGCCAGGCCCAGCCGGCGCAGGCCCTGCAGCAGGACATAGGCAAAGGAAGAGAAGTACAGCCGCAGTTGGTTTGCCCGCAAGGTGGCGCTGCTGGTGCGATCGGCGAACAGCCCCAGTTGCTGCTCCTTGATCCGGTTCTCCATTTCGCCTCGGGCACAGTAAAGTTCTTCGTATAATCGTTTGGCATCCGCCTCACCCGGGCTCAGGCTGGTGACGACAAAACGCGGATTGGCCTTGCCCGGCAGGTATTCCGCCTTGCCGATCACCCGCCGTTCACAGGACCAGGATTTGCGCGTGCGGTAGCGAAAGTCGCGGAAACACCGTGCGGCCTCGCCAGTACGCTCACAGGCCAGGCGGGCGGCTTCCATCTCTTGGCCCAAGGCCCGTTGCAGGCGCTTGTTAGGAAATAGAAGACACCCACCCATTGGCGCTCATTGGCATTTCCTCAAAAAAAGCGCCCGCAGGAATAGAAGACACCCACAAATTGATGCCGCCTCGGAAAAGCTTCCAGTTTCGACGCCAGTCGAAAGGAATACAGCCATATTCCCACGGTTTCCACGCTGCCACGGCGCTTTTTCACCGTTCCGGCGGTGATTTCACAACCACCGGCCCAGCAGCCACCCTGCCGGTATCGGCAAAACGGTGAAAATCAGAGAAGGAATGGGAAAGGTGTGCGCGCTTGGTGGCGCTTTTATCCCGGAGAGAAATATCGCCGGCAGTTGCCGATACCCTGAACCCAATGCTGTGCCCGGGCTTCAACCACCGTTTCCACTTTCTCCGGCCGTCCCACCAGGGAATGAAACAGGCCCTCGAAGGATTGGGTGAGTTCCTGCCAGGAACGGTCTTCCAGGCCCAGGCGTTGCAGAATGGGTAACTGGGCACCATCGATATGCCCGGCTTTATCCTCCCGAATCGCCCGACCGGTCCAGTCCAGAAGTTCCAGATACTCCGAAAAAGCAAAGGGAATGCCCTTGGGTGCATCCTGCCGATGATTTCCCACAAAAGGCAATAGCTCAACAGGTTGAGCCTGCTTGTGCAAAGCCGCATGAACGCGCTTGCGCACAGACGTGTATTCAGAACGCTCCGGCGTGTCTGCCTGCTTCGCCCGCACCGGGTTCAAATCCACATAGGCCATGCAAGACAATAATGCCGCCTCATCCAACAGGGCTTGGGACTTGAACCGTCCCTCCCAGAACCGTCCGGTACAGCCGTCCTCCGCATTAGCCTGGCGGGCAATGGCCTCGTTCAGGCAGCGCATGAACCAGCTGATGGACATCAGCCGCTCCCGCCAGACCTCTACCTGCCGGGAAAGCTCGGCCTCCTGGGCTTCATGCAAAGGCTTGCCGGACAAAAAAGCCTGGGAAATCAAAGTGCCGTTGAACAACTGGTGCCAGCGTTCCACCACCTCCCGCAAGGACCAGGCCTGGGCTCTATCCCGGTCCACATGCAAAACCACATGAGTATGGTTGGACATGACCGCATAGGCGCAGACATCGATGGCAAACACCCCGGCCAGCTCCAGCAGGCGGGATTCCACCCACTCACGGCGGTGTTCGAAAGATTTTCCGGTAACCGGGTCATCCCCGCAAAGGAAAGCGCGCCTGACGCAGCGGGAAACACAATGATAGTAGGGGGTATCGTCCAGGCTGATGAGGGCTTTTCGTGGCTTGGGCATGGGAAATCCTTTTTCCAGTAGTTCTCCAAGTGTTCTCTATTCTGCCAACG
>JALVEW010000176.1 GCA_027030425.1 Sedimenticola sp. | reverse complement strand
CCCTCGAGTTTGATGTCGGCCCCCATGCGCTGCATCTCCTGCACGTGCATGAACCGGTTCTCGAACACGTTTTCGGTAATGGTGCCCACCCCCCCGGCCACAGCGTTCAATGCCGTGAACTGGGCCTGCATGTCCGTGGGAAAGGCCGGATAGGGCGCCGTGTGAATATCCACCGCCCGGGGACGGCGGCCTTCCATGTCCAGCTCTATCCAGTCGTCACCGATTTCCAGCCTGGCCCCAGCCTCGCGCAGCTTGGCCAGCACCGCGTCCAGCAGGCTCGGGTCCGTATCCCGCACCTTGACCTTGCCACGGCTCAGGGCGCCGGCCACCAGGAAAGTGCCGGTTTCGATACGATCCGGCATCACCGAATGGGTGGTGCCGGCCAGATTCTCTACCCCCTGGATGCGAATGGTGTCCGTGCCGGCACCCTCAATTATCGCCCCCATGCTGTTGAGGCAGTTCGCCAGGTCCACCACCTCGGGCTCCCGTGCGGCGTTTTCGATGACCGTCTCGCCCTTGGCCAGGGTGGCGGCCATCATCAGGTTTTCGGTACCGGTGACGGTAATCATGTCCATCACCAGGCGCGCCCCCTGCAGACGCCTGGCGCGGGCCTTGATGTAACCGCCATCCACGGAAATCTCCGCCCCCATGGCCCGCAGGCCTTCCAGGTGCAGGTTTACGGGACGGGAGCCGATGGCGCAGCCGCCGGGCAGGGACACGTCCGCCTCGCCGAACCGCGCCAGCAGGGGACCGAGTACCAGGATGGAAGCACGCATCACCTTCACCAACTCATAGGGCGCGGCAAAACTGGAAATGGTGGACGGGTCGATCTCGATGGTCATGCGCTCGTCCACGGTGATGCTCACCCCCATGCGCCCCAACAGGCCGATGGTGGTGGTCACATCCTGCAGATGAGGCACGTTGCCCAGATGCACGCTGCCGTCGCTGAGCAGGGCGGACGCCAGGATCGGCAGGGCGGCGTTCTTCGCGCCCGATATGCGCACTTCGCCATTGAGTGGCGCGCCGCCGGTGATTACGAGTTTATCCATTCAGTGCTCTGGGTCTGAAACAGGTTATAGGACAGAACTCCTCATGATAATAAACTTTGTCCGCCGAGGCTACGCCAATGCCATTCCGATTCCCTGCGAATTCAGGCCATTGCTTTTCCGCAGGTCGGACTTCACCCATGATGGCGGCTGTTGTCGGGCTGAAGCCCGACCTACAGATGGTTTGTTCCACAATCAGAGGGGGGCTGCGCCAGGAGCAAGCTCTCCACGTTGGACACCCGCGCCAAGGCCAACAGATCCTCGGGGACATGAGTGTAACGCAAGGAGCATCCCGCGCGCTTCGCCTCCTCCAGCCCCTGCAGCAACAGGGCCAGGGCCGCACTGCTCGTCCTTTTCACCCCCGCCAGGGAGATGCTCAGCTCCCGGCTGGCGCCTATGCGGCGGGCCATTTCCGGCCAGATATCCGGGATGCTGTCCAGGTCCAGCACTTCCGGCAAGGACCACCGGGAAACCTGATCGCCCACTTTTCACGCCCCCCGCTGCTTGCGGTTATGCTCGCCCAGGGAGGTGATCAGCCCCTCGATGCCGCCCTTCTTGACCTCGGCGGCAAAACTGCTGCGGTAGTTAGACACCAGGCTCACACCGTCCACCACCACATCGTAAATTTTCCAGCGCCCGTCACTGGTGCGGTACAGGCGGTAGTTGATGGGGATGGGCGGCCCGCCCCTGTCATGCACCCGAGTGGACACCGTCACCCGCTTGTCGCCAGGCTTGCCGCGAAACGGCAGATACTCCACTTCCTGGTCGGAATAATTGAGCAGGGTGGTGGCGTAGGTGCGTACCAGCAGCTCCTGGAATTCCTGGGCGATACGCTGTTTCTGCGCTTCGGTGGCGCGGCGCCAGTAACGCCCCAGGGCGCCCCGGCTCATGACGCGAAAATCGAAGTGCGGCAGAATCTTTTCCTGCACCAGCTCGTAGATGCCGCTGCTGTCCTTCTCCAGCTCCGCCTTGCGCTGGCGGATCTGCGCCAGCACATAATCCGCCGTGGAGCGAATCAGCGCCACGGGTTCCGGTTCCCGGTCCGCCGCCCCGG
The DNA here is from genome assembly GCA_027030425.1 of Sedimenticola sp. Classification (GTDB taxonomy): domain Bacteria; phylum Pseudomonadota; class Gammaproteobacteria; order Chromatiales; family Chromatiaceae; genus Thiolapillus. Next base: position 246 of record JALVEW010000176.1, on the reverse strand, counting down.
ACAGGCCCGCCGCAAACAGCAGCACCAGTATCAACATCCTTGCCAACATCATTTGTCTCCTTCCTGTGCCTTGCTGAAAATGAATTGCCCCACGACCTCCTCCAGCACCAGGGCGGACTGGGTGATTTCAATCTCGCTGCCGTCCCTGAGCACCTCCTCGCTGCCACCGGGGTCCAGGCCGATATACTGCTCCCCCAGCAGCCCCGCGGTGAGGATTTTGGCGTAGGTATCCTCGGGAATCTCATC
>JALVEW010000175.1 GCA_027030425.1 Sedimenticola sp. | reverse complement strand
CTCACGCCGGAACTGGAGCACTGGGGCAAGCAGCCCAAGAGCCGCTTTCTTCAGCGCCTGGCGCGGCTCTGTGGGAGCCAGGCGCGGCCACCAACGCCCCCCTCCAAGGAAGAGGCTGACGGCCTCACCCCGGAACAGGAGCAGGTGATCCGCGCCCTGCACAGCACGGCCCGGGGCCATCGTAACCGGCCCCTGGTGGTCATCGCCGACCGGGGCAGGGGCAAGTCTTCGGCCTTCGGCGTCGCCGCCGGGCGGCTGCTGGCCGAGGGCCTGGAGAACATCCTGGTGACCGCCCCCCGCCTGGATGCCGTGGGCAGTCTGTTCGATCATGCCGCAAGGGAGCTGCCCGACGCCGATTGCGGCCGGGGGCATGTGCGCCTGGGCGACCGCCGCATCCGCTTCATGGCCCCGGATGAACTGTTGGCGCGCAAGCCCGCCGCCGACCTGCTGCTGGTGGATGAAGCCGCCGGCATCCCCCTGCCCATGCTGGAAGAACTGCTGCGCCACTATCGGCGTATCGCCTTCACCACCACGGTACACGGCTACGAGGGCAGCGGCCGAGGGTTCAGCCTGCGCTTCGCCCGGGTGCTGGACGAACACCGCCCCCGCTGGAAAAAGCTGGAGATGCACGAACCCGTGCGCTGGGCACCCGGCGATCCCCTGGAAGCCTTCATCTTCCAGGCCCTGCTGCTGGACGCCGAGCCCGCCCCCGCGGGCGACCTTGATATCAACGCCCTCGAATTCATTTCCGCGAGCCGGGATGAACTGGCCATGAACGATACCCGTCTCGGCCAGCTTTTCGGCCTGCTGGTGGACGCCCATTACCGCACTACCCCGACAGACCTTAAGCATCTCCTGGACGCCCCCGGTCTGCGGATTCACCTGGCCCGAGCCGGAGACAATATCGCCGGCGCCTTGCTGGTGACCGCCGAGGGCCGGTTGCCGGCGGCCCTTCATGCCGGGGTGCTGGCCGGCCGGCAGCGCCCCAGGGGCCAGCTGCTGCCCACGGCCCTGGCGGCCCACTGCGGCTTTCCCCAGGCCCTGGACCTGGGCTGGGAGCGCATCATGCGCATTGCCGTGCACCCCGAACTTCAGGGAAGGGGCATCGGCAGCCGCCTTCTTAACAAACTGGCGGAAGATGCCGGCCGGCGCGGCGTGGACATGCTGGGAAGCAGCTTTGGCGCCACCCCGGCCCTGGTGGATTTCTGGCGGCGCAACGGCTATGCCCCCGCGCGCCTGGGCCAGCGGCGCGAAGCCAGCAGCGGCGCCCATGCCGTCATCATGCTCCGGGCCCTCAGCCCCGCCGCCACCGCCCTGCGAAAAGAGGCGGTGGCGGCTTTTCGGGATCAGTTCCCCTTGCAGCTGGCCGAGCCTTTCCAGCATATCGACCCTGCCCTGGCCCGTCGCCTGCTGGACGGCGGGGAAAACCGGCCCATGGATGAGCGGACACGGCGCTGCCTGGCGGCTTTTGCCACGGGACAGCGGCAATACATCGACGCCCTGGCCGCCCTGCACCGCCTGGCCCGCGCCACCGCCAACCCCCATCCCGTGCTGGTGCTCAAGATATTGCAGGGAAGATCCTGGCAGGAAACCGCCGCCGCCCTGGGCCTGGCGGGTAAGAAGCCCACGATGAAGCTGCTGCAGGCCGTGGTGGCTTGTTGGCTGGAAGGCGAATGAGTTATCCGGCGACTCCCTCGCCCGCCCCCCTCACCCTAACCCTCTCCCCCAAGGGGAGAGGGGACTGTTTCATGAACTGCCCTAACAGGATGTTGAAAAAGTCCTTCCATGGACTTTTTCAACTACAGAAGCGGAAAACGCGGTTTCCCGCTTCCTTCATTTTCAATGGCTTACAGCCATCGAAAATGGTGGCACGTCCTTGTGCCACACACAGGCTGTCGAAAAACGGTGTTTTTCAACAGCCTGCTAAGTCAGCACTTCCTCCAGCAGCCGGGGGAAATATCCAAGTCGGGGCGGCCTCTCCCTCCCCCGCTCGCGGGGGAGGGCCGGGGAGAGGGTTGACGGAGTATTGCCTCATGACCGCCATCTGAATTTCATCCCGCCACCCCATTGCCGTGCCGCCGGAATGGAATCCGACCTGCCGGAGGCATCAGGAACTATCGGTGGCACCATCCACCAGGGGGATGAACTCCCCATAACCTTCAGCTTCCATGTCGTCCCTGTGAATGAAGCGCAGGGCGGCGGAGTTGATGCAGTAGCGCAGTCCCCCACGATCCGGCGGGCCATCCGTAAACACATGGCCCAGATGGCTGTCGCCATGCCTGGAGCGCACTTCCACGCGCTGCATGCCGTGGCTGCGGTCTTCCAGTTCCTTCACGAAATCCTGATCTACGGGACGGGTGAAACTGGGCCAGCCGCAGCCGGAATCGAATTTGTCCGCCGAGGTGAACAACGGCTCCCCGGAAACGATATCCACGTAGATTCCGGGTTCATCATTGTGCAGATACTCCCCGGTTCCGGGGCGCTCGGTGGCGTTTTCCTGGGTCACGGCATACTGCTCGGGACTCAGGCAGGCAATGGCTTCGGGGCTCATTTTCCAGCGCATGATGTTTTTCCTCATTCTGTTACATCCACGTAAGCCCCCTCACCCTGGCCCTCTCCCCGGGGGGAGAGGGGATAATTCTTTACAACAGGGTAAAGGGTTTGACTTTTCTCAAAGCCAAGACCGGGGATTGGGAGTGTAATTTTCATTTCGAGAACAATCTGGAAGATACCACCATGTCAGAAGAACATCCCGTCATGGCGCCTGACGACATTCCGACCATCGCAGTGGGTTCCATGAACAACACCCATCACGAGGAAGTCGGTCTGGTCAACGTCCTGGGCGCCCTGCTTCTGCAAGCCCGCGAAGGCAATGCCGACGAGGAGGCCATCGGCAAAGCCCTGGACGAGTGGATCAGCCATACGGAAGCCCATTTCGAGCGGGAAAACCGGCTCATGCAGGAGCATGGCTTCCCGCCCTTTCCCGTCCATGCCCAGGAACATGCCAACGCCCTGGACAACCTGCGCCAGCTGCAGCAGCGCTGGCATGAAAACCATGACCTGGACGCCCTGGGCAGCTACGTATTCAATACTTGGCCCCAGTGGTTCCAGATGCACGTGAACAGCATGGACAATGTTACCGCCCAGTTCCTTTCCAATTTCGTGGACTGATGCCCGAGGGGCCGGAGATACGCCGGGCCCGGGATGAGCTGGCCGCCGCCATCGAAGGCCGCGTCGCCCGGCGGGTGCTGTTCCACCTGCCCGCGCTGGCGTCCTGGAACGGGCGGCTGGACGGCAGGCGGGTCATGGCGGTGGAGTGCCGCGGCAAGGCCATGCTCACCCATTTCGACAACGGCCTGAGCATCTACAGCCACAACCAGCTCTACGGCCGCTGGCTCGTGGTTCCTGCCGGCAAGCCGCCGGAAACCGGTCGCCAGCTGCGCCTGGCCATCCACGGAGACGACCGCTGGGCCCTGCTGTACAGCGCCTCGGACATCGAGATATGGCCCAGGGAAAAGCTGCCGGAGCATCCATTTCTAAAAAAACTGGGGCCGGACGTGCTGGACAAGGCCACCACCCCACAAGTGATTTTGGAGCGGCTGCGCTCACCGTGCTTTTGGGGGCGGCAGCTGGGGGCTTTTCTTACGGACCAGTCTTTTGTCGCCGGCCTGGGCAACTACCTGCGCTGTGAAATCCTCCATTGCAGCGGCCTGCACCCGGCAGCCCGTCCCCGGGATCTGGATGACCAGCGCCTTCAGCAACTGGCGGCTATCCTCCTGCGCTTGCCCCGGCAGTCCTACGAAACCGGCGGCATAACCAATGATCTCGACCGCGCCCGGCGGCTCATGGATGCCGGGGCGAGCTTCGAGGATGCCCGTTTCCACGTCTTCCGCCGCGCGGGCCTGCCCTGCTACCGCTGCGGCACGGCCATCATTCAGATCAAGCAGGGGGGCCAGGGCTGTTACCTGTGCCCCCGCTGTCAATAGCGCCCTGGAACCAGATGGCCCGAAGGCCCTTCCAGGCTCCCGTAGTCACCCAGGGCAACAGCAATTTCTTCCAACGTTGGATACTCGGCCTCCCAGGGCTCGGCAAACACGCCACGGCAGGTCATGCGCAGCACCTGGGGCTGTTGTTCCGAACTGAGCCAGAAATGATAGCCCAGAAAGATATCCGCGGGACTGGCATCCACCGCCGCCCCGGCCAGGCTCAGGGAAGCCAGCTGCACGGGCCGCCAGGTGGCCACCTCCTCCCGCAGGGGCTGGATAAGGTTCACCACGAAAGTATCGGGTTCTATGGTCTGGGCCTGGGGGAACAGATGCCGCACTTCCAGGCTGCAACTGGGCTTGTACTGGTTGAAGGCCAGGGAAGGCAGCATCTGCCCGTCCTGCAGGAACACCCGGGCATTTTCCGGCGAGACGGTCAGGGGCTTTTGCAGCACCAGCCGCCAGCCGCTGTCCCTGCCAGAGTAGTCCGGGAGCCAGCTGGCGCAGCCACCCAGTATCAGCAGGAAAAGCAGCAACGGCAGGCGCGTCATTTCTTGCGCACGCCCTCGATGGACAGGTAAACATGAATCTCCTCGGCCGCCGGACCGAGAATCTTCGCTTCCTTCATGTTCCAGTCGGACAGCTTCAGCACCGTGCTGCCTTCAAAACCACGCCGGTAGCCGCCCCAGGGATCAGGGCCATGCCCCACATCCGAGACATCGATGCGGATGTTCTTGGTAATGCCGCGCAGGGTGAGGTCGCCTTTCAGTACGGCCTTGCCCTCCCCCAGGTCTTCCCAGGAAGTGCTCATGAACTCGGCTTTTGGAAACGCCTTTACATCGAAAAAGCGGGCGCTGCGCAGATGCTTGTCACGCTCGGCATGGTTGCTGTCCAGGCTGGCGATGTCGATATCCACCTGCACATGATTTCTTTCCGGATGCTTTTTGTCGTAGCTGAACTCCCCTTCGAAGCGGTTGAAGCGTCCCAGCAGCCAGCTGTAGCCCAGATGCTTGATCTTGAACTCGATAAAGGCATGGGCACCCCTGGTATCTATCTCATAATCCACCGCCTGCAGGCTGCCGCACAGCAGGGGCAACATGACCAGCAGCAATGCCATAAGTTTTTTCTTCATTTCTCTCTCCTCTTCATTCCCAACATGCGGCGCAGGGTGTCGTCTTTGTCGATGAAATGATGTTTGAGCGCCGCCGCGGCATGCAGGGCGAACATGCCCGCCAGCATCCAGGTCAGGAACCAGTGCACTTCCCCCGCCCTGTCCTCCAGGTTGTCCACGCCGGACACCAGGGCCGGCAGCTCAATTCCGCCCGCAAGCACCAGGGCACGGCCATCTGCCGTACTTATGAGGTAACCGCTGATGACCACGCCGAACATCACCACATAGAACAGCCGGTGCATCAGCAGGGCCAGAACCCGCTCCCGGGAGCTGGCGATAATCTCCGGCAGGGGGCCGGCCCAGCGCCAGGACAGGCGCAGAACAAGCAACAGGGCAAAGACCACCCCCAGATTCCGGTGAAGATCCGGAATACGCTGATACAGCGGATGATAGTAGTCCAGGGTAATCATGTACTTGCCAAGGCCAAACAGGCCGACGGCAAGCACCGCCATGGCCCAATGCAGCAGGATGCTGACCAGACCCCAGGCATGAGCGTCGTTCTTCCAGTTCATCCTGCCGCGTCCCAAATGATGATCATACATGTAAGACTAGCAGAACAACGCTGGACCGCCGCGCCTCAGCCCCGGCGAATCAGCTCGTCCATGCGCGCCTTGGCGTCATCCCAGGCCTCACCCCGGTTCCCGCCTTCCGCCATGAGTTCCATGAGCCCGTAGGCCAGACGCCGGCCTCCGGCATCCAGGTCTCGCAGCTTGGTGAGCTTGAACAGGCAGCCCGCCGCTTCGTGCTCCAGGGTATTCACCAGGGCATACAGAACCAGGGACGTTGCGCCATGGGGCGCCGACTGCACTTGTTGCAGCACCTCTTTCAGTACAGAAGTTGACATATTTGCTCCATGTAGCCATGCTCAGGAGATAGGATTGTCCGCGTGGATATGCTATAGCAAGCACTGTATCAGAAAACCCGGACAAGCTTTCGGCATGAGCGGCGGCCTTTCCGCCCCGTGCCATCAAACCCGGCTACAGCAGGCGTTCCGGGATCACCAGGCTGCTGGCGGGCAGTCGAGGCCGTCCCGCGAACCCTCCAACCCGCACAGGGTTCCACATAATAACTACGGAGGATCCGGTTATGACCCTACACAAGCCCCTGATAATAACGCTCGGTCTGATATTCACCAGCGCCAGCCTGGCGGCGGCGCCAGAGCAGAACGGCAATTTCCGTCTGCTCACCCCGGAAGAGGCGTCCGCCCTGAAAGAAAAACTCGGCAGCGTGGATGGCGCAGAGCGGGAAGCCCTGCGCCAAGCCGAATATGAGCGGCTCAAACAGCGCGCCCAGGAAGCCGGCTATTCCGTACCTCCCCTGGCAAAAGCCAACGCGGCAACAACAGAGCCAGCGCCTTCCGCGCCCACGCCAGTGACACCCACAGCGCCTGCCCCCACTCCTGCGCCGGAGCCTGTTGCGCCACCCGCGGCACCCGAAACTGAGCCTGCTCCGGCTGCACCGCCCGCCCCGGCCCCGGCGCCCAGAGCGGAAACCGAGGCGCAGCAGGTAGCCGAGCCTCCTGCAACCACAGAAGAGAAGGCAGCCCCGGCAACCGAGGCGCCAGCCGATACAGCAGCCACGGCAGCGGCAACACAGCCGGAGACCGAAGCACTGCCGTCCATCAAGCCTCAGGAGCCAGCCTATGGCAGCCCGTACCAGGGCATCCGTCAATCCCACGAAGAACTGTTGAAGGCCATGGAAGCCCGCCGGGATGCCTTGCGTGAGCAGATGCGCAAGAGGCGCGAGGAAATGGCCCGCAGGCATGCACCCCCGCCTGCCTCAGAAATGGAGCAGCAACGCCAGGCTGAAATGGAAGCTCGGCAGAAGCAGCATGAAGAAGAAATGCTGGCCTACCGGAAAGAAATGGAAGCCCGGCGCAAGGCCATGGAGGAGCGCATAAACAACGCCATCAATGGTATTGGCCGGCCACCTGCGCCCTACTATCCCACCTACAGGCCATATGGCGCCTATGCACCCTATGGCTACCCGGCAGGCCCTGTCTACCCGGTACGCTGATGGAATCTGCCGGGAGGGCACCTAGCCTTCCCGGTCAGTTCTCGTTGCCCCTGCGCTCCAGACGGCGGGCCTGTTCCCGACTCAGTCTTTTCCACGGCAAGGGAAACAGGCCCGGCACCCGCCGACGATACTCCGCATAAGCCTCGCCATGGTAGGCCAGCAGCTTGCGCTCCTCCAGCAGGGAGCCGATGATGAAATAGAGGGTCATCATCACCGAGGAAAGCAGCATGGGGGCCGTCATGTCCCGGGTCCAGATAAGAATGATACCGAGAAAATACCAGGGATGACGCACATGGCGATGCAGGGGCGAAACACGAAAGCGCTCCTGGTCCTCCACCCGCTTTTCCCTTGCCCGCAACTGGCGCAGGCCCAGGAACTCGGCGCCGTCGTAGTGCCTCAGGGAGTACAGAAAGCCGGCCACAGCAGCCAGGGCCAGGCCATTTCCCAACCACCACCAGACACCTTTCCAGGCGAATACCGTCTCGCCGCCCAGCCACCAGGTCAGCCCCAGGGGAATCACCAGCAGTATCGTGGCGACCAGGTTAAAGAACAGGCGGTACCAGGGCATGAATCCCGGCCACTTCCGGGCCACCAGGTACTTCACCTTCAGGGAGGCGAGCAGGGAATGGATGAAAAAATAGGCCAGCCAGGAAAACGCCAGCCACCACAGTCCCGCGTTCATCAGAGAATGGCGCGCATCAGTTTGCGTATGCGCTTGACATAGTGGCGGGTGGCACCGGGAACCAAACCTTGCACCTGTTCCCACTTGCTGACCGCCTCGTGCTGCTTCCGGCTCTTGTTGTAGGCCTGGCGCACCCGGCGGAACCCGGCATTGTAGCTGCCGAAGGCAAAGAACAGTCGCTGGAGATTGTCAGTGTCCAGGAATTCCCACTTGTCGTACAGATAGCGGTCATAATAGATGCCGGCGGCAATATTCCACTTGGGGTCTTCCAGGCTTTTCAGGGAAGCGTTCTTCTTGCGGATATATTCGAAAGTGGCCGGCATGATTTGCATGATGCCCACCGCCCCGGCCTTGCTGCGGGCTTCGGGATTCAGCCCCGACTCGGCAATGGCCTGGGCCTTGAACCATCGCCAGTCCATTCCCGGGCCAAAGTAATGCTTGCTGTTCTTGCGGAAATAGCGGTCATACTTGTCCACCCAATACTCGTGATCCACATGCTTGAACCCTCCCGCCCAGGCAAGGGCGGGCAAGGCCAGCAGCAGCCAGGTCAAGGGGAACGGCCGCATTCAGTTCAGGCCCAGGCCGATGACCAGCCCCATGGCCGTGCCAATGCCGATGAACATGCCCATGATCATCAGGCCCACGGCCTGGTTGCCCTTTGCCAGCTGCTCCGGAATGCTGAAATTCACGATATGGCTGAAAACCTTGCAGCCCAGCCACATGAACAGCAGCGTGAGCAGGCCGCCCATGCAGGCATAAAGCACGTTCAGCACTACCGGATCGACGGATGTGGTCATCTTGCTCTCCCAGGATTGCGTCGAGGGCTGACCTGAAACGCCGCCAACCCAATGAGAGTTAACCCGAACATTCCACCCAGGAACGCGATGATCGTGCCGGGATCGGCGTTCAGGTGCGGATTTGCAAAGGGGTCGGAGTCAAATTCCACCCAAACTGTTACAAGAAACGGGATCAAACTGCTCCATGCCACGAGATCTTCCCAAGATCCTCCCCATTTGACTCCGACCCCGCCCATCCAAATATAACCCACATGGTTGAGGATGGGCAGGTCAAAACATGATGTCTAATGGTAGTAACCCCCACGGCGGCTGGCAAGGTTCCTCACTTCCCGTGCAGGTACTCCTCGTCGCTGAAGGAACCCACCCAGTGCGGCTTGAAGCCCACCAGCATGGCAATGATCCAGCCGTTGAGCATACATTCCGGAAAGAACATCATGGGCGTCAGCTTGAGAAACTTCTGCTGCAGATCCCACCAGGGAAAGACATCCATGAGCAGCAGGCCGCCGGTTATCAGGCTGGCCATGATGACGAATACCAGCCCCCCCGCAAGAAAGGCGTTCACCAGCACGTAAACGAAAAAATGCTTGGGCGCATTGACCCGTGTTATGCCCAGCAGCGTCTGGGTGATGGAAGCCGGCATGAGCACGGAAAGAACCACGGATGGAAACCAGCCACCCCAGTCATTGAGCCCGGCAAGCATCACTCCCGCCAGGGCAAGGCTGCCGGCGATGATAGCCAGGGACCAGCCGAACATCAGGGTAACGATGACCATGCCGGACAAATGCCAGTAGAACCCGGGCAGCATTTCCACCCGCATATTCCACAGGAAGAACAGGAACACCACGGCACCCAGGAAAACGTGCTGCTGCCCCCTGTCCTTCAGGCGGCGCCAGTTCGCCCAGCGCAGGGCAAACCACAGGGCAAGGAAAAACAGGCCGGCGAATAACACCTGCCAGAAAGGATGGAATAAACTGCCGGACAACTCCATATACTTCTACCTGACCAGCCCGAGCATTTCACCCGGGAACGCGATAATCGTGCCGGGATCGGCGTTAAGGTGCGGGTTTGCAAAGGGGTCGGAGTCAAATTCCACCCAAACTGTTACATGAAACGGGATCAAACTGTTCCATGCCATGGGATCTTCCCAACATCCTCCCCATTTGACTCCGACCCCGCCCATCACCGCAGATGGACGGCGAAACCGGTGGGAGGGCGCGTTCAGCGATGCCGGTAACATTTTGTACTTTGCCAATATTCCAAAATTCTTCATGAAATGCCATAGGGCACCTCGAAAAATACGAGGTGCCCGTGCGGGACAAGGATGTCCCGCCATTTTCAATCACCCAAGTGATTGAAAATGAAGCAAACCGGAAACCGCGTTTTCGGTTTGCGTGGAGAAAAATAGCCTGGATGGCTATTTTTCGAGATCCCCCATAAACTAGAACATTGTTTCAGCGACCGGGTGAAATGATCGGGCCAGCCATGGAATACAGACCACTGGGAAACAGCGATATCCGCGTAAGCGCGCTCTGCCTGGGCACCATGACCTGGGGCGAACAGAATACCGAAGCCGAAGCCCACGAGCAGCTGGATTACGCCTTGGACCAAGGCATCAACTTTTTGGACACCGCGGAGATGTACCCTGTTCCCGCCAGGGCGGAAACCCAGGGCGCCACGGAGTCCATCATAGGCAGCTGGCTGAAAAAGCGCGGCTGCCGTGCCAGGGTCGTCATCGCCACCAAGGTGGCGGGCCCCGGCCGTGACTGGCTGACCCATTTCCGCGGCGGCAACAACCGCCTGGACCGCGCCAACATTGAAAGCGCCGTGGACGAGAGTCTACGCCGCCTGCGAACGGATTACATTGATTATTACCAACTGCACTGGCCGGACCGGCAGACCAACTTTTTCGGCAAGCTGGGCTATCCCTGGCCGGAGAAAGACGACAGCGTTCCCCTGGAAGACACCCTGGGGGTGCTGGCCGACCTGGTGCGGGCGGGCAAGATTCGCGAGGTGGGGGTCTCCAACGAAACCCCCTGGGGCGTCATGCACTGCCTTTGCCTGGAACAGACCCGGGGCCTGCCCCGCATCCAGGGCATACAGAACCCCTACAGCCTGCTCAACCGCAGTTTCGAGGTGGGGCTGGCGGAAATCAGCCACCGGGAAAAAGTGGGGCTGCTGGCTTATTCTCCCCTGGGATTTGGCGTGCTCAGCGGCAAATACCTGGATGGGCGACAGCCGGCCGGCGCGCGCCTGACCCTGTTTCCCGAATACAGCCGCTATTCCGGCCCCCAGGCCAGGGCGGCCACCAGGGAATATGTGCAACTGGCCCGCGACCACGGCCTGGACCCAGCACAAATGGCCCTTGCCTTTGTCACCGGCCGGCCTTTCGTGACCAGCAACATCATCGGCGCCACCACCATGGACCAGCTGCGCAGCAACATCGCCAGCCTGAACACAAGACTCCCGAGAGAAATCCTGGAAGCCATCGACGGGATTCACGCCCGTTACACCAATCCCGCGCCCTGACCGGCCTCTTGCAAGAATTCCCGCGCCTCGTCCGCACCCAGGGCGCGGGCATAGTAATAACCCTGCACTTCGTCACATTGCTCCTGCCGCAGCAGCGCCTCCTGTTCCCTGGTCTCCACGCCCTCGGCGATGACTTTCAGGTTCAGGGTTTTGCCCAGGGCGATGACGGCGCGCACGATGGCCACATCGTCCTCGTCGTCGGGAATGCCCTTGATGAAGGAGCGGTCGATCTTCAGCTTGGACAGGGGCAGCTGCTTCAGGTAGGCCAGGGAGGAATAGCCGGTGCCGAAGTCGTCCACGGCCAGGGAGACCCCCAGCTCACGCAGCTCCGTCATAACCGATATGGCCTGCTTGGTATGGCTCATGATGAAGCTCTCGGTCAGCTCCAGCTCCAGCCAGTCGGTCTGGCAGCCGGTTTCCCGCACAGCTTTGCGCACCACGTCGAGGAGCGCATAGCCCCGCAGTTGCCGGGCGGATATGTTCACGGATATCAGGCCGGGCTCCAGCCCCTCCTTGCGCCATAGGGCGATCTGCCTGCAGGCCGTGCGCAACACCCACTCCCCCAGGGCCAGGATGAGGCCGGTCTCCTCTGCCATGGGGATGAACTGACCCGGTGGAATCGTACCGTGCTCCGGATGATGCCAGCGGACCAGGGCCTCGAAACCCACCACTGTGCCCGTGCCCAGGCTGATCTGGGGCTGGTAGCAGACCTCGAACTGGTTTTCCCGCAGGGCCCGGCGCATGTCTGCTTCCATCTTGGTGCGCTCGATGGCCGTGCGGGTCATTTCTTCCACGTAGTACTGGAAAGTGCCCCGTCCTGCTTCCTTGGCCTTGAACATGGCCGTGTCAGCATTGCGCAGCAGGGTATGGGCGTCATGACCATCCTGGGGATAAAGGCTGATGCCGATGCTGATGGTGAGAATGAACTGGAACTGGTGCACGTTCAGCGGTTCGCGCAGGACTTCCTGCAGACGCTTTACGCAGTGCATGGTGCTTTCCGGTTCCTTGAGCGTCTCCATCACCACGGCAAACTCATCACCGCCAAGACGGGCGATGGTGTCCTGCTCCCGCACCGCACCCCGCAACCGTTTGGTGATTTCCTTCAGCACCTCGTCGCCCACGGCGTGGCCGAAACTGTCGTTGATCTGCTTGAATTGGTCCAGGTCTATGTAGAGCACCGCCAGCAGCTCCCCGCTGCGGCTGACACGGCGCAGGGACTGCTTGAGACGGTCGAAGAACAGCTTTCTGTTCGGCAGGCCAGTGAGCAGGTCATGGTTGGCCAAATGCTCCAGGTTGCGGGTCTTCTCCTCCAGCTCCAGGGTTTTGCGCCTGACCAGGGCGCGGAACAGCAGGACCAGGGCAAAAAGCGCCAGCCCTACCACGGCGGCCAGGGCCAGCACCCACCTGATCCATCCCGGCACGCCCCTCCTATCCTCGAAGGGCCTGAACCAGCGCTCCATCGCGCGGTAATAGACTGAATTCTTGTCGGTCTTCCAGTTGCGTATGTAGGTATCCAGGGTATCCAGCAGGGCCTGCCTGCCGGGCGCGGCAGCGAATACCAGCAGGGAAGGGTTGACCAGGATACTGGTGGGCTGGAGCTTGAACTGCCCCGCATGGCGACGGCCGTAGTAGGTATTCACCAGGCCGGCATCCACCCAGCCGATGCTCACCAGGCGGAACACGTCACTGAAGGCATCCACCTCGTGAAAATTGGGTTTGACCCCCAACTTGTTCAGCTCTTCCACGAGAACACGGTACTGGATGCTGCCCTTGACCACGGCCAGCCCCTTGCCATCAAGCTCCTTCAGGCTGGGGATGTTCCTGCCCTGCTGTACATAGATCACCGACCAGCTCGACAGCACCACCTCGCTGCCCAACAGGAAGCGTTGGGCCCGCTGCTCTGAGTAGGCGACGTCCGGCATCAGGTCCAGGCTTCCCTTCTGGAGCTTCTCCAGGCATTCTTTCCACTCGCAGGCAACATAGTTCAGGACCCAGCCTTCCCGCTCCGCTACCCTGTCCAACAGTTCGGCGAAAAAACCGTCGGGCCGCCCCTGTCCATTCAGGAATATCTTGGGTTCATTCTGATAGATGCCTACATTTATCCTGGTTTCCGCCCGCGCAGCAACGGCCTGGCTGCAAAACAACATCAGCAGGCACAAGCGCAAAACCAGCGAAAACATGAAATCTCCCGACCTTCCCGGCCCCTAGCAGAATGTTGACAAGCCCCTCCGTGGACGCTTTCAACCCTGGAAGCGGAAAACGCGGCTTATCGCCATCGAAAATGACGCCACTTCCATGTGCCGCGCACAAGGCATTGAAAATACGGTGTTTTTCGATGCCTTGTCAGCAGTTAGACTGCTATCCATCCGGATGCAATAAACAAGCCGCCCCCTTTGCAGACGATTGTCGACCACGTCACATATTATCGCAAATTGCTACCCCCAATCATGCTTCTGAGGAAAAAACCCAAAAAAATACCGGAAAGAATGGAACCCTGTTTTCCCGGTATAATCTCCTCCCAACCCTTTCGAGCAGAACACCCGAGACATTCATGCAACGTAAAGCAGTAGCCCTGATTTCCGGCGGCCTGGATTCCCTGCTGGCCGTGCGCGTCATGCAGGAACAGGGCATTTACGTCGAGGGAATCAACTTCTTCACGGGGTTCTGCGTGGAGGGCCACACCCACGCCATTCGCAAGAAGGACCAAAAAAAACCAAAGCGCAACAATGCCTTGTGGTGCGCCGAGCAACTGGGCATCAAGCTGCACATCATCGATATCGTGGAAGAATACAAGGACGTGGTGTTCAACCCGAAATATGGCTACGGCGCCAATCTCAACCCCTGTCTGGACTGCAAGATTTTCATGGTGAAAAAGGCGAAGGAGTGGATGGAAGCCCATGATTTCGACTTCATCATCACCGGCGAGGTAGTGGGCCAGCGCCCCAAGTCCCAGCGCAAGGACACCATGCCCGTGGTGCAGCGCGACTCAGGCATAGACGACCGTCTGCTCCGCCCCCTGTGCGCCAGGAACCTGCCCCCCACCCTGCCCGAGCGCGAAGGCTGGGTGGACCGGGAGAAGCTGTACGATTTTTCCGGACGCAGCCGCAAGCCCCAGATGGCCCTGGCCAGGCAGTTCGGCTTCGAGGACTATGCCCAGCCCGCCGGCGGCTGCTGTTTTCTCACCGACGAGCAGTATTCCCTCAAGCTCCAGGACCTGTGGCAAGCCCGGGGTGAAAAGCGTTACGAGATGGATGACATCATGCTCCTCAAGGTGGGGCGCCATATCCGTCCGGCGCCGGAATACAAGCTCATCATTTCCCGGGAGGAAGGCGAGGGCAAGTTCCTGCAGGGCTACCGCAAGCAGTATCCCAGCCTCAAGACCACCAGCCACCCCGGCCCCCTGTGCCTCATCGACGGCGATTTTGCCGAGGAACAGATCGAGCAGGCGGCGCGCATCGTGGCCCGCTACAGCCAAGGCAAGAATGCCGACAAGGTGGAGCTGGAATACCGGGACACCGAAGGCAATACCCGGCAGCTAAAAGTCACGCCCCTGCCTCCCCACGAGCTCAAGAAGGAGTGGGTGGTATGACATACCCGAACCTGGCAAACGAATGTAGGTCGGGCTTCAGCCCGACATTGTCTCCGACGAAGGATGAGCTGTTCGATTCGGAAAAGGCCTGTCCGGGAGGCGGCCATGGCGCATGAGACTCTCGACTGCCGCCGCCTGCTCTGCCCCATGCCCGTGATTCGGGTGCAAGACCGCGTTGCCGAACTGCAGCCCGGGGACGAGCTGGAAGCCATTTGCACGGACCCCGGGGTCATGCAGGACATTCCCGCCTGGTGCCGCATCAACGGCCACCAGGTGCTGGAACAGAAGGTCGAGGACGACGAGTATATTTTGCGCATCCGCGTCGGGGAGCCGAGTCCATGAGCGAGAAGCCTCAAATCGGCTCCCAAGAGCACCGGGATCGGCGCAAGGAGGAATCCGGCCGGGTGGCCTTGGTGGGAGCCGCGGTCAATCTCATCCTCAGCGCCGTGAAGGTGGTGACGGGGATCATCGGCAATTCCCAGGCCCTGATCATCGACGGTATCCATTCTCTGTCCGACCTGATGACGGACATCCTGGTGCTGCTGGCCTCCCACCATGCTTCCCATGGCCCGGACGAGAACCATCCCTACGGCCATGGTCGTTTCGAGACTGCCGCCACCCTGGCCCTGGGCACTTTCCTGGTACTGGTAGCCGGGGGCATCATGTGGGACTCCATTGAACGCCTGTCCCATGCCGGAGATGCGCAGACCCCTAAAGCCATCGCCCTCTACGCCGCCCTGTTCTCCATCCTGGCCAACGAGGCCCTGTACTGGTACACCATCATCGTGGCCCGCCGCATCAACTCGGAACTGCTGCGCGCCAATGCCTGGCACCACCGGTCCGATGCGGTGTCCTCCATCGTGGTCCTCATTGGTGTGGCCGGTGCCATGCTCGGGCACGGCTGGCTGGATCTGGCTGCCGCCCTCATCGTCGGTGGCATGGTGGCCAAGATTGGCTGGGATCTGGGCTGGAGCGCCATGCGCGAACTGGTGGACGAGTCCCTGGAAGAGGACAAGGTGGAACAGATCCGCCATATCATCAGGAACATCCCCGGCGTCAGTTCCCTGCACATGCTGCGCACCCGCCGCCAGGGTCACGAGGCCATGGCCGACGTCCACGTCCAGGTGGACCCCATGATCTCCGTCTCCGAAGGCCACATGATCGCCATTGCCGTGGAAGAGCAGATCAAGGCGGGCATCGAGGAGATCTCCGACGTTACCGTCCATATCGACCCGGAAGACGACGAAACCATGCCCACATGCAAGGGCCTGCCCCTGCGCGAGGAGGTGGACGCCCGGCTACAGGAGGCCTGGAAGGAACTCAAATGCCTGGGGAGGGAAGACCGCATCCTGCTGCACTACCTGGGAGGACGAATCTACCTGGAGGTATTCTTCCCTCTGGCCTGTTACCAAGGCCAGGAGGCTGCCGCGGCACTGCGGGAGAAGATGCAGGAAGCCCTGGGCGACGATCCGGATTTCGGCGAAGTACAGCTGTATTTTGGTTGAACCGCGCACCCGGCGGGTGCATTGGCAGGGACAAACGCACAAATTCGGTGCGTATTGGTTCCCTCATCCAAGGAAGCTACCTGGTCGCCAGCTTATAAAATTCCTTATATATACCAATCAAGCATTTTCCCTTGACCTGCCTACCCCAGGAGTGGCATGGTTCATGCACTAAAAATCGGGACTTTGATGAGACCCGGGCCGGAAAACCGACTTTTCCGGGGGTCCATTGTGTATTATTGATAACCAACCGGAGGGGCAAATGTCCGCAAAAGACGTCCTCAAGATGATCAAAGACAACGACGTGAAATTCGTCGATTTCCGTTTCACCGATACCCGGGGCAAGGAACAGCACGTTTCCGTACCCGCCAGCGTCATCGATGAAGACCTGTTCACCGAAGGCAAGATGTTCGATGGTTCTTCCATTGCCGGCTGGAAAGGCATCAACGAGTCCGACATGATCCTCATGCCGGATCCCGACACTGCGGTCATCGACCCCTTCGCCGACGAAACCATGCTCAACCTGCGTTGCGACATCCTCGAGCCCTCCACCATGGAAGGTTACGAGCGTGATCCCCGCTCCGTGGCCAAGCGCGCCGAAGCCTATCTGAAAAGCACCGGCATTGCCGACACCGCCTACTTCGGTCCCGAGCCCGAGTTCTTCGTTCTGGATGACGCCCGCTGGGGCGCGGATATGTCCGGCGCCTTCTACAAGGTGGACTCCGAAGAAGCCGAGTGGAACTCCGAGCGCGTCTATGAGGACGGCAACATCGGTCACCGTCCCGGCCTGAAAGGCGGCTACTTCCCCGTGCCTCCCGTTGATTCCCTGCACGACCTGCGGGCCGCCATGTGCCTGGCCCTGGAAGAGATGGGCGTCAAGGTTGAAGTGCATCATCACGAAGTGGCCACCGGCGGCCAGTGCGAGATCGGCACCATGTTCGACACCCTGGTCAAACGCGCCGACCAGAACCAGATCATGAAGTACGTCATCCAGAACGTGGGCCACGCCTACGGCAAGACCGTCACCTTCATGCCCAAGCCCCTGGTGGGCGACAACGGTTCCGGCATGCACGTGCACCAGTCCCTGGCGAAGGACGGCGAGAACATCTTTGCCGGCGACCAGTACGGCGGCCTGAGCGAAACCGCCCTGTACTACATCGGCGGCATCATCAAGCACGCCCGCGCCCTGAACGCCTTCACCAACGCTTCCACCAACAGCTACAAGCGCCTGGTGCCCGGCTTCGAAGCCCCCGTGATGCTGGCCTACTCCGCCCGCAACCGCTCCGCTTCCATCCGCATTCCCTGGGTCGCCAGCCCCAAGGCGCGCCGTATCGAGGTACGTTTCCCCGATCCCACCGCCAACCCCTACCTGGCCTTCTCCGCCATGATGATGGCCGGCCTGGACGGCATCCAGAACAAGATCCACCCCGGCGACGCCATGGACAAGGATCTGTACGACCTGCCCGCGGAAGAAGCAGCGGCCATCCCCACCGTCTGCCACAGTCTGGATCAGGCCCTGGAAGCCCTGGACGCGGATCGCAGCTTCCTCACCGCCGGCGGCGTATTCACCGACGACCTCATCGACGGCTACATCGAGCTGAAGATGGAAGAAGTCACCCGCCTGCGCATGACCACCCATCCGGTGGAATTCGACATGTACTACAGCCTGTAATACCTGTTGCACACAGGCCCCAGCGGGCCTGCCATGCCGAAAAACAGCCCCGGCCTCGTGCCGGGGTTTTGTTATTGTGGGAAAACTCCCCACTTCACGCCATGCCGTTTATAATTGTTGGCTTTATTGACCCCCGTCAATTAAACCTTCAGATGTATTCCGGGCTAAGTCTAGCTCCCAATAAATGATTGGATTATACTTATTGGCAAAGAACAAAGAAAAACAGAGCGTGAATCAAATACACAAATATTTGATATCGGCTGACCAAAGTAGTGTGAGGCAGTGGTGTATTTACCGGGAGAATAATACTATGAAACTTACAAAATCCATAATCATCGGCGGTATGGCTGTACTTCTTTCAAGTGCAGCCTTTTCGGATTCTGCAAACCCATACAATAAGGAAGAATTAGTTACGGCACCAAGTTCTATTTCTGCTCCAGAAATACAAATGGCGTATGGTCCAAATACGGTTTGGACCAGCATATATGCTTCCGAATTCAAAGAAAGGGATGGCGTGCCACTTGACGGCGTGGGTAGCGGATATGTATATCCAACAGCAGACTATGCACATTATTTTGCACAATTGCACCTGCCCAATGGAGCATCTATTGAGTGGATCTATATGCGCCTGCATGACACTGACTCGACAGGGTATGTCCGTTTCTGGCTAACGGGGTACGAAGCTGGCACGAATACCGATGCGCCTTATTACACCGACGCACTGGGCTTGGATTCCGGTTATTCGGAAACCCCCGGTTATACCACCGTCGGAAGTGCACCCACCACGCCGGTCATCCTCCATGAGTGGGATGATCTCGATGGAGATGGAACCTCCAATACGTCTGCATGGGTTATCAATGTAAGAGTTAATGGCACTGCTGGCAACTTGGGTTTCTGGGGGGCTGCCGTCATGTGGAAGCGCAATATACGCCCAGCTCCCGCAACCGCCACCTTCTCTGACGTACCAACGGATTACTGGGCTTTTGCAAGCATTGAAGCTCTTAACGCCAGCGGCATCACCGCAGGATGCGGCGGCACCAATTTCTGTCCGGATGACAATGTGACCCGCGCCCAGATGGCAACATTCCTAGCTCGGGCACTGGGGCTGCACTGGGGAACTTGAGCAGGCAAACCAGCTGTTGGTTAGGACCCAAAAGCACCCCAATTTATTGGGGTGCTTTTTTCACAGGCCTTTCCTTACGCATGGAAATATGGAAATACTTGAACACCTACAACTTAATTGTGTAGGGCATTGACCGAGAAGGCATCTGTCCCCGCACGCCTGGCCGTCTGGCGCAACCGCCATGTCTTTGGTATTACATCCAAGCCTTATTTTTTTCTGACAGGGCAGCCCGGTACAGACAAAGACATCCAGGGCGCGGCAAAATGGCTGGAGCGCGCCGCCTCCCAGGGTCATGGTCCGGCCCAATACATGCTGGGGCTGATGAAGCTCCAGGGCTATGGCGTGGAAAAATCCGCACAGCAGGCGGCATCACTCTTTGAGAAAGCCGCGCGTCAGGATTACCCGCCTGCGGCTTTCGCCCTGGGCATGATGTACCTTCAGGGACGGGAACTGCCCCAGGATCGCGACAAAGCCGCCCTGTGGCTGGAAAAAGCCGCCAGGAAAGGCAATTTGCAAGCCATCTATGAGCTGGGGCGGCTTACAAAACAAAAGGACGAAAAAGCCTGGCTGGAAGCCATGCAAACCGCAGCGCAGGGCGGTTACCCTCCGGCTCAGTATGATCTGGGCGCCGCTTACATGACAGGCGCACTGGGGCTGCCCAAGTCCCCGGAAAAAGGCATTTTCTGGCTGAGAAAAGCCGCCGAGCAGCACTACCCGCAGGCGGCCTTCGACCTGGGCTGGGCTTACGAAACCGGCACGGGCACGGAACAGGATCTGGCGACAGCCATCCGCTGGTACCAGGCCGCCGCCAAACAGGGCTATCCCCGCGCCCAATACCAGCTTGGCCTGCTCTACGGAGAAGGCCAGGGAGTCAGCAAGGATGAGGCCCACGCCCTGCGGCTCATGCAAGCCGCCGCCCAGGCCGGCCTGGCGGACGCCCAATACGCCCTTGGCGTCATGTACGACCTGGGCAGCGGAACACAACAGGACTTCGGCAAGGCCATGAACTGGTATCTCAAGGCAGCCGCTCAGGATCACGCCAAGGCCATGTATGCCATCGGCAACCTCTATGCCAACGGATATGGGGTGAACAAGGATCTCAAGACGGCCAGAACATGGTATTGCAAGGCTGCGCGCCTGGGGCTGCCTCAGGCCCTGAAAATCCTCGACAACCCGGAAGACCTGGATCAGAGCTGCCCCCCATGACAGCTGCCCTTTTCCTCCCGGAAAGCGCCCGGGCCTGGAGGACAGAGGCATTCCCCCAGGTTCTGAAAGCGGAACTGGAAAAACTGGGACTGAAGGAACTGCCTTTGCAGCAGGGCCTGTCCGCTTCAAGCGTCGCCTTGGACGATGAACTACAGGCCGTCATTCTTTCAGTGGAAGAGACGGGAACACATGTGGATGTACATGCCGGCATCTTTTATACCGGCATCATCGCCGGCTGCAGTTGCGCCGACGACCCTACGCCCATGGACCGGGTGGACGAATACTGTGAAATCCATGTCCGCATCGACGCCGCCACGGGAGAAAGCACCATCAGGCTTTCCCCGGACTGAATACCCTCTCTGCTGAGAAGGATGTCGTAAAAGCCCTTCCCCCGGGGTTTTACGACTCGGAATCGGAAAAATGCGATTTTCTGGTTCCTCCTTGCATCGCGGAGCCTGTGCCGGTCAGGAATACAGCCGCGGCACCTCGAGCTGATCGTGAATGGCATTCACGGCATCAGGGGCCAGATTCAGCGCCTGGGCCAGCTGATGCAGATACCTGGCCTCGGGGTTGCTGTCCAGATCAATAGCCATCAGGGATGCCAGATACACCTGGGCTTCCATCCCCGGGGGAGCATCGCGGACCAGCGCCTCCACATCCACGGGGGCTGCCATCTCATCCTGAACGAACATCATTTCTTCAGGCGTGATGTCGTCACCCAGTCCCTCGATGATATGCCGCTGCTCCTCATCATCCACCCGGCCATCCGCCTTGGCGGCATAGATCATGGCGCGAATCATCACCATGGCCTGTTCATTGGCTTGTTCGGGCTCCAGGTCAACCTCCATATCTGCCAGTCCCATAGCGCCGGATGAACCGCCAAACTGTTTCATGGCCATGGCCAGCAGGGCGCCCAGTCCACCGACTCCGGCGGTGGATTTGCCGCCTCCCAACAGACCGCCCAATACATCCGCCATGCCACCGCCACTGGCTGAACCGCCTCCCAGCAAACCCCCCAGCATGTCTCCCAGGCCACCGCCGGAAGGCGCGGCTCTGCCGCCACCCATAACGGAGCCCAAAACCGAACCCAGGACGTTGGAGCCGGAGCCCCGGGAAAGTGCGCCGCTGTTGAGCAGGCTGCCAAGAATCTTCATTGCGTCGATTGCCATGATTGTCCCTCTCTCGTTATTGATGGTTTACCGCCATTGGAAATCCCGTTGCCATCAAGTTTCCCAACGGGATTCCGCATCCTTGTCGCTGTGGCGGGCCTCCACCCAGCGCTCGCCTTCCGGGGTGACTTCCTTTTTCCAGAAGGGTGCCCGGGTCTTGAGGTAGTCGATAACGAACTCGCAGGCACGAAAGGCCTCGCCCCGGTGGCGGCTGGCCACCATAACCAGAACGATGGGCTCTTCCGGTTGCAGCTCGCCCACCCGATGAATCACGCGCACTCCTTCCAGATCCCAGCGTTGCTCTGCTTCATCGACAATGGCCGCGAGGGCTTTTTCTGTCATGCCCGGGTAATGCTCCAGGGTCATGGTGTGCACCTGGTCACCGTCGTTGATGTCGCGCATCAGGCCCAGGAAGCTCACCACGGCGCCGATTCGGGGATTTCCCCGGCGCAGCTTTTGCTCTTCCCCGGCGGCATCGAAAGCCTCGGTCTGGATGCTGATGTACTTGTGCATTGAAAAAACCTCAGAACAGTGAAGCACTCAGTTCGTTGACGGCGGACAGCATGTCCGGGTCATCCGTCAGGGCCTGGGCGATGGCGCTGCGACATGCGATGACCGGCGCCACGTCGGCGGCCATGAGCTTGGCGGCATGCACCAGCAGGCGGGTGGAAGCGCCCTCATCCAACCCCTGCCCCTTGAGATTTCGGGTCATCTGGGCGAATTTCACCAGCTGGCGGGCCATGCGGCTGTCGATGCCGGATTCCTTCTCCACGATCTTCTGTTCGAGGGAGGCCTCCGGATAATCGAACTCCAGGGCCACGAAGCGCTGGCGGGTGGACTGCTTGAGATCCTTGAGCACCGACTGATAACCCGGATTGTAGGACATGGCCAGGCAGAACTCCGGCGGCGCCTCCAGCAGTTCCCCCACCTTTTCCATGGGCAGCACGCGGCGGTCATCCGCCAGGGGATGGATGACCACCGTGGTGTCCTTGCGCGCTTCCACCACCTCATCCAGATAACAAAGGCTGCCGTTGCGCACCGCCCGGGCCAGGGGGCCGTCCACCCAGACGGTTTCGCCCCCGCGCACCAGAAAACGCCCCACAAGGTCGGAGGCGGTCAGGTCATCATGACAGGACACGGTAATCAGGGGCAGCTGAAGGCGCCAGGCCATGTGTTCCATGAAGCGGGTCTTGCCGCAGCCCGTCGGCCCCTTGAGCAGCACGGGCAAACCATTGCGGTAAGCCGCCTCGAACACGGCAATCTCCTCTCCCACGGGCTCGTAGTAAGGCTCCTCGGAAAAGACATACTCTTCAGGGGTCAGCACACGGGCATGATGATGGGTCACGGAATCTCTCTGTCACTCGGTTGAACAGGACGCCAGCAGGCTGTTGAAAAACACCGTTTTTCGACAGCCTGTATGTGGCGCAAGGATGTGCCACCATTTTCGATGGCCGTAAGCCATTGAAAATGAAGGAAGCGGGAAACCGCGTTTTCCGCTTCCGTAGTTGAAAAAGTCCATGGAAGGACTTTTTCAACATCCTACTAGTGTAGCCCTTTTTTGCACAAGGGTTGGCCCTGGAAAAACGGGGTAGTCACCGTCATGCTCAGGCGCAGGTAGTGGACATGAGCTCTGCCTGCACATCGGACACCACGCTGTACACCCGGTTCTTCCCCTGGGCCTTGGCAAAGAGCATGGCCATGTCCGCGCGCTCCACAAAGTCGTCCAGATCATCGTCCTGTAACAGTTCCGTCACGCCAAAGCTGGCGGTTACCCGCTGATCTTCGGAAAACAGGCTGCTTTCCAGCAGCTTCCTCAGTTTCTCCGCCAGCTGACTGGCTCCAGCCCGGTCGGTCTCGGGCAGGAGGATGATGAATTCCTCTCCTCCCCATCGCGCAAACACGTCCGTGTTCCTCAACGCCCCGCCGATTACTGCAGTCACCTCCCGCAGGATCTGGTCACCAGCCAGGTGGCCTTTCTCATCATTGATTGATTTGAAATTGTCTACGTCAAACATGACCAGCGACAGGGAGTGGCCGTATCGCTCATGCCTTTCCTGTTCTTCCCTGAGCAGGGCCTCGAACTTCTGGCGGTTGAAAATGCCCGTGAGGTTGTCGATGCTCGCCTGGATGCTCAGGGCCCGGTTGATGCTCTGCAGCTCCAGTTTCTTCGCCTGGTGCCCCACCAGCAGGACCAGCAGCGCCGCCAGAAAGAACACTGCCGGCACGTAACTGGGTATGGTGTTCAGTTTCTCAGGCTTTTGAGGCGGCGGCAGGGGATGGGAAGGGACTCCCATTTTCTGCAACAGGCCAATGGCGGAGTAGGTCGTGTAGATATCACCGCCATACTGGCCCCTGGCGGATTGAAGAAAGGTGACATACTTGCTGATGGCATGGGTATCCAGGGCCGACATCCTCTCCATCTTCCATGCCAGCCAAACCACAAGGTGGGTGGCCTTCAGCGATGGCTGCTGCCGCTCAATGACGGGGAAGCGTGAAAAGGCGCCGGATTCGGCAAGATAATGAACCGCCTTCAGGTGTGCGACCAGGGCATCAACATCAATGTTTTCCTCTACCGCCCGGCGTTTTTCCGACTCGTCACCATTGGTGGTTTCAAATATGGAAATGAAGGCGCGGAAGGCGTTGTAGGCGTCGTTGGCCGGTTTTCCCGCCATGCTTCGGTAGCCACCGTTTTCCTCGTCGGCAAGGGAACGAACATAAGTACGCACCCGGTCGCTGAATTCCTGGGAGAAGGGCTTTTCCATGCGACGATGCAGAATTCCCAGGGCCCGCGCCGCAAATGATGTGGCCTTCATGCTGGAATTGAAGCCGTATTTCGGATAGTGCTCATCCCAGAAACCACCATCGGCATTCTGGTGGGCCATAATGAAATTCCAGATCCTTTGCAGATCCAGGCGGGGATCATCCATGAGATCCAGGGCATCCAGGGTGATGAGTGCATCCATGGTCGGGCGCACACCGGCGGTTGCCCCCGGCAAGTTGGCAAACCCCGCATAGGCGCTACCCTCGGCCTTCTCTCCCGATGCCTCAGGATGTTTCCAGTCCAGCTGCGGCTGATAAAGGCTCAGCACGTATTCAGCCACCGCCCGTCGGTTGATGGCTCGCAGTGCATCCAGATCCTTCAGGATGCTGATGGCGTAGCGGGTACCCCGCAGGGTGCTGTCGTTGAGCTGTGAAGGCTCGAACAGCATATCGGGGTTGGGAACGAAATACCCTGCCGGGTTCTGCCGCAGCACGACCCACTGTACGGTGTTGGCCGGCGTATAGTGAATATTTTGCTCGCGATAATCCTCCAAGGCCTGCTGGTACTGCGCCTGCATGCGGGAATGGCTCAAGGCGTCATCCGCAATCTTCCATTGAAAGAAGACCGCGAGGGTGACGAGCAACCCGGCCAGCAATAGCAAAATCCTGTTCACAATGTCCTTATCGCTATAAATCAAATGTCTGAAATCCCCGGCAGGTCATCTGCCTACCCGCGGGAATAATACAGCCATATTGAAAACAAAGGAGTTTTTTTCGACTCTTGAGTCCGTCAGGCTTTTCTTGGACGCCCCCTTGCTGCCAGAAAAACTCCTGCCTTTGCCCCTACATACGACACATCTATTAGCATATTTGAAAATTCGATTGTAGAACCATGGCGATTCGGCGCGAACGGGAGTATCGTTACGGGCTTGAATGCGGGCTTGCGCCCGCAAGGGAGGCCTATTTCATATAACGGGCCTGTCCCGGCAACGAGATTCCCGGTTTTTCGACCCCGGTCGGAAGGCCAGCCATCCTTGAAATGTAATCCGCAACGGAGGTAATTCCATGACGGAGGTAGTAGCCACAAACCAGACCATCCTGGTCGTCGGTGGCGGCATCAGCGGCATGACTGCCGCACTGGAAGCTGCTGAAACCGGTGCCCAGGTCGTCCTGGTCGAGAAACGTCCCTACCTGGGCGGTCGCGTGAGCCAGCTCTACAAGTATTTCCCCAAGCTGTGCCACCCAACCTGTGGCCTGGAAATCAACCAGCGCCGCGCCAAGATGAACCCCAATCTCACCATCATCACGGGTGCAGAAGTCAGCAAGGTGGAAGGTGAAGCCGGTAACTACACGGCCACCGTCAAGCTCACGCCTACCTACGTGAACGACAACTGCACCGCCTGCGGCGAATGCGCCAAGGCCGTGGAAGCGGAGTTCGACAACGAGTACAACTACGGCCTGAGCAAGCGCAAGGGCGCCTACCTCCCCCACGTCATGGCCCACCCCATGAAATACGTGCTGGATCCCCGCATTATCGGCACCGATGATGCCCAGAAAGCGAAAGATGCCTGCAAGTATGACGCCATTGATCTGGACGACACCGAGAAGGAGATCCAGTTCCCCGCCGGCGCCATCATCTGGGCCACGGGCTGGAAACCCTATGACGCGGCCAAGATA
>JALVEW010000174.1 GCA_027030425.1 Sedimenticola sp. | reverse complement strand
GGACTGGAACAACCGCTTTCCATCACCCGCCGCCCCGGCGCAGAAAACTACATGGTGGATGCCGGCGGCAACACCCGCCTGAAAATTCTCAAGGAACTGCATCAGAAACACCCGGATGACCCCAAGTTCTTCAACATCAATGTGCTGTACCAGCCCTGGGAGTCCGAGGCCCACGTCCTGGCCAAGCACCTGAAGGAAAACGACCTGCGCGGCGCCCTCACCTTCATCGACCGGGCGCGTGGCATCGTCAGAATGCGGGAATTTCTGGAACAGGACACGGGAAAACGCCTCTCCTACCGGGAGCTGGCGCAGGCGCTAAAAGAGGAGGGATACAGCATCCATGCCGGTAGACTGTCTCTTCTGGAATATACTCAAAACACCTTGTTGCCACTCATTCCTTTAGCGCTGGAATCTGGTTTGGGACGGCCTCAAGTGGAAAAAATCCTCCGCATCGAAAAAGCTGTCCTCAAATACCTGGATTTTCTGGACCACGAAGACAAGGAAGGCCCCATCACCCTCTGGCACGAATGCCTGGCGGAGGTGGATACCGCCGAGGGCCAGCTGCCCATCGACATCGCCTACGAAAACCTCGCCCGGCGCCTGGAACCTCAACTGCGTTATGCCAATGCGCAATCGATCCTTATTGATCTGGACATGCTGCAGGAAGGAAAAACCCTGTCCCGGTATGAGCCCCCGCCGGAATTGCGGGACGATGATCAACAGGGCGGTGAGGACTTCGGCGGCACTGATGCGCCGGTCACTAACACAGAGACAGATCTGTTTGGCATAACGGCTACGAATGAACCACCGGAAACCCCACCAACAATGCCTTCATCAACTCCGGCCGCCACAGATAACACCCCACCATCAGATAACAAGCCTGCAACGACTGCGCCAGTCTCGGACGCCACTCCTTCGCCGGAACCTCCCGAGGCCTCGACGGCCTTCAAACCCCTTCCCGACGACATCAAATCCCTGCGGGGGCGGTTGTGGACCCAGGCCATGCGCCTGGCGCAGCACGCTGGCATTGCCGATCTGGTCCGGCGCACGGTTGGCGGGGCGGGTTACTGGATTGATCTGCCGGAGGAGCCGTTGGGCATCTGGCCTTTCGGCAGCAACCCCCTTGGACAGAACATCATCCAGCACCGCCGCATCATCATCTGGTGGATGCTTATGGAGCTCGCCGAGCAATCCATGGCCATCAAAATCCAGCATGATCCGCCGGATCTGCTGGCGCCCGAGGACGTGGCACACAGCCGCTGGGCGTTTTATCTGGCGGAACACAATGGCCACCAGGGCATGGAGCAGCTCATCGGCGCGCCGCAATTCCATCTGGGAATCGCGTTGCGCAACCTGGATCCCAGGTCGTTGCCCATCCTCATCGACATGCTGCAGGCCAAGGAGAAACTGGCGGACCTGCTGGGCCGGCCGGACAGCATCTGGATAGCGGATCTCCGGTGGAACGAACCGACACAGGCACCGGAGGAGAACGACTCCCAGCTCGATGAGGATTCAGACATCAACTACGACGATGGCCCCTGGGAAGACCCCTGGAGGGGACAAGAATGAACCCGCATAGCCAGTCACACGAATCACACATCAGCTGCCCGTTGCTCAACCGCATGGTCCTCGATCACCTGATCAACAGCATCGCCAGTGGCGACCACGCAATCGCCAACCAACTGGGGATCCCCTCGGCTATGATCGGTCCCCTTACGGACCTGCGGCCCGCGGAAATCAACCGCCTGGCTGAATTGCGGGGATGCGTCCGCATCACCCTTGATGTGCCGGCCTTGTCACGCTTGCTCGACCGCCTGATGCAGGACCGGTCGAAAGAGCAGCTGGTGCAGGAACTGATACGTCGCGGTGCGCCGCAGCCCATGCTCTACAGCCTGTTTCAGCTCACCAGCCGAGAGGCCACGGCACTGCGTTACGTCCTGGGCTTGCCTGGATCCCCCGGACGCACCCGGGAACCCACCGAAGAGGAAGAACACCGGGTCTGGAAAACCATGCAGAAGTTGGCCATGACCGCCGATCGCATGACCCCCCAGGACTGGGTGGATTTACAGGACGAAACCGGAGTTCCGTTGCGTGTACTTTGGGCAATGGTGAATGAGTGGCGGGAACCGACGGAGGTGGCCGTATGAAAGTGAACTTTGAAATCGATGAAGTAGTGGCCCGTGAACTCGTCTACTTGGTGACGCTGCATCAGCAGCATGGCGCACCCAATCCACAGGACTCCCTCGAGTCCTTGTTGGCCTATGTTGCCGGCGCGATCGCAGATGGCAGTCGCCGCCCGGGAAGTTGGGAGCGGCAGCTTCTGGAGATGATGGGCTTGGTACCGGATACGGAGGAGGCGCATCAGT
>JALVEW010000173.1 GCA_027030425.1 Sedimenticola sp. | reverse complement strand
CTTGGGGCGGGGTTTTTCTGCTGCGCCTTTTTGCGCTGTTGCCCTATGGCCTGATTCTGCGCCTGGGTCCCTGGCTGGGGCGCCTGTATGCCAGGGTGCTGCCCAAGCGGCGCCTCATCGCGAAAACCAATATCGACCTCTGCTTCCCCGACAAGTCCCCCGAATGGCGGGAACAGCTGTTGCGGGACAGCTTCGACAGCCTGGGCATTACCCTGCTGGAAGCCCCCCTGGCCTGGTGGGCGCCCACCCGCCGCATGAGCCGGCTGGCCCACATACAGGGGCTGGAGAACCTGCGGCAGGCCCTGGCCCGGGGCAAGGGCGTGCTGCTGCTTTCGGCGCACCTGAACAGCCCCGAATTTGGCGGCCGCCTGCTGGTGCACGAACAGCCTTTCGCCGCCATGTACCGTCCCAGCAACAATCCGGTGATCGACCGCATGATCAGCAAGGCGCGCCTCAAGTGGCTGCCCGCCATCATCCCCCGGCACAATGCCCGGGGTGCTGTTCGCGCCCTTAAACAGGGGCAGGCCGTATGGTATGCTGTGGACCAGAATGCGGGACGCCGGGAGTCCGTGTTTGCGGATTTTTTCGGCATTCCCGCCTCGACCAACCCGGCCACGGCCCGGCTGGCAAGGCTCAGCGGCGCCGTTGTCGTGCCTTTTCGCGCCGTGCGCAGGAAGGACGGCAAGGGCCATGACCTGTACCTGGAAGCGCCCTGGGAGAATTTCCCCAGCGGCGATCTCGTGGCTGACACTCAACGGGTGAATGACCTGGTGGAGAGATGGGTGCGTGAGACGCCCGAACAATACATGTGGATACACCGCCGTTTCAGAACCCGCCCGCAGCGCTCCGATCCCCGCATCTATCCGGTTGACTGAATGAAGAAACCGAGCCGGACAGCTTTCATGGACAGCAAGGAGCTGTATTTCCGCCTGCTCAGGCATGTGCGGCCCTACTGGCATGCCTTTGGCGTGGCCATCGGTTTCACCGTGTTCCTGGCCGCCACGGAACCGGCCATTCCCTACCTCATGGAGCCGCTGATGGACAAGGCCTTCGTGGAGAGGGACGAACTGTATATGTTCTGGATGCCCATTGCCCTGCTGGTGCTGTACATGGTGCGGGGCCTGTCCGCCTTCATCAGCCGGGTGGCCTTCCAGTGGGTGGCGGGCAAGGTGGTGCTGGATCTGCGCCGGGAGATGTTTGAGCGTATTCTCACCCTGCCCGTGTCCTATTTCGACGCCCATGCCACGGGCAATCTCATTGCCAAGGTCACATACGACGTTACCCAGGTGACCACGGCGGCCACCCGGGTGCTGGTGGTGCTGCTGCGCGACGGTCTGTCGGTCGTCGGCCTGCTGGGCTTCATGCTCTACACCAACTGGAAGTTCACCCTGGTAGTGTCCATCCTGCTGCCAGTGATGCTGGGGTTCGTGCGTCTGGTGTCCGGCCGCATGCGCCGCTCCAGCCGGCGTCTGCAGGAAACCATGGGAGAGATGACCCATGCCCTGGAAGAGGCCACCCGCGGGAATCGCATCGTCAAGGTCTATGGCGGACAGGACTACGAACGCCGGCGCTTCAACAAGCTGGCCAACTGGGTGCGGCGGCACCGTTTCAAGCTGAAGGTGGCGGATGCCACCAGCGCCCCTATCGTGGAATTCATCGGCGCCATGATGATTGCCCTGCTCATCTATCTGGGGACGGGCCAGCTGGGCGGCGAGCCCATGACCGTGGGGGAATTCACCGCCTTCTTTTCCGCCCTGGGCCTGCTGTTTCCCCCAATAAAGCGCCTCACGGCCATCAACCAGCCGCTGCAGACCGGGCTGGCGGGGGCCGAGTCCGTGTTCAAGCTGGTGGACGAGGACGCGGAAAGGGATACGGGGGAGAGAAGCCTGGAAACGGTGCGCGGCGCCATCCGTTTCGAAAACGTGAGGTTCCGTTATGCCCAGGCCGACGTGGATGCTCTGCACGACATCAGCTTCTCCATGGAGCCTGGGCAGAGCGTGGCTCTGGTGGGCGCCTCCGGCAGCGGCAAGACTACCATCGCCGCCCTGATTCCCCGATTCTACGATCCTGCCGGAGGCAGAATCCTTCTCGATGACGTCCCGTTGACGGAGATTCGCCTGCGAGAACTGCGCCGTCACATCGCCTACGTGGGCCAGGAGTCCGTGCTGTTCAATGACAGCGTGGCAGCCAATATCTGTTATGGCATGGCGGAGCCGCCACCTCCGGAAAAGCTGGAAGAAGCCGCCCGGGCGGCCCATGCCCTGGATTTCATCCGCGAACTGCCTGAAGGCTTCGATACCATCATTGGTGAAGACGGCGTGCGACTGTCTGGCGGTCAGCGTCAGCGCATTGCCATTGCCCGCGCCC
>JALVEW010000172.1 GCA_027030425.1 Sedimenticola sp. | reverse complement strand
CCCGCCACATAGGTGCCGACGGCTGAACCAAGGGTACTGAACAGGAAGACCAGCAGGGTGCGGGATACCCGGTTTTTCCACCAGCCCATCCAGTGAGTAGTGTCGTGGCGCAGTTGGCTGAAGTCTTCGACCGTGGGTTTTCTCAACCAGAGTTCCGCGGCTGCCGTCACCATGCCTGCCCCTATGGTGGGGTTCAGTGACGTGATGGGGGCGGCGACGAAGGCCGTCACCACCGTGAGGGGATGGCCTCCCGCCAGGACGGCGCCAACGGCGGACAGGCTGCCATTGATCAGTACCCAGCTCCAAACCAGCTGCCAGCCCAGTTCCGGACTGCGGTAAAATCCAATGCCGAAACCAATGAACACCAGGGCCACGATGAGCCAGGGAATCAGCTTTGGCCAGCGTGAGGGCTTCGGCAGGGCGTCCAGTTCAGCAATGGTGCCTGCCGGATCTTCGATGCCGTGGGCCAGCTTCTTGCGTATGCCTCTCAGGTGTCCCGCGCCCACCACCGCCAGAATGTCCTCGTGACCGTTTTCCTCGATCTCCTGGGCGAGCCGGGCAGCCATGTATTCGTCCCTTTCCTCGATGAGGGGGCGGTACAGGTCTTCCCGGTCATGGGCGAACTCGGCGAAGGTGGTTTCCAGCATGTCACCTTCCTTGAGCCTTTCGATTTCCTCTTCCTCGACCTCTTCCCGGGAAACCAGGGAAACCAGCAGGCCGGTGAACAGGGTCCAGCGTTTCCACCAGGACAGGTTACTGGCGGTGCGCTTGAGGGTGGTGCCGATTTCCCGGTCGATGAGCAGCACCGGAAGGTGATGGGCACGGGCCTTTTCTATGGCCATGCGCTGCTCGGCACCGGGTTCGATGCCGAACTGCTCGGCGATGCGCTGCTGGTAGGCGCCCATGGCAAGGTTCGCGATGACCATGGATGCCTTGCCGCTTCTGATGACCTCCATGAGATTCATCTTGGCCAGGGAATCCGGAGAGAGTATGGCATTGTAGCGGCTGGGGCAAAGCTCCACGGCCACGGCATCGTAGTCGCCTGTTTCGATGAGCTCTTCCACCTTGTCGGCGCTGGTGCGGGAGACATGAGCCGTGCCCAACAGAGTAATCTTGCTGTCCTTGATGGACAGTGTTTCCATGGGTTCCTGGGATGGAGTTTCTTGCATGACAGGGAAGTTTGCTTTAAGGCATGAGGCTGGGATAATACCAGCATCATCATACAATCTGTATGGAGCATTTGCGGTGAAAGTATTCTTGTTGGGCCTGTTGTTCTCCCTGTCCCTGGCCGGTTGTGAAACCATGGAGAATATGAACAGGGAAAAAAAGCTGGATTTCGATGTCAAGCTTTACGGGCATGAGGTGCGTTGGGGAGAGATCGAGGCGCTGCCCTCTTACCTGAAGCCGGATATGGCTCAAGAGCAGCCGTCGGTGGCGAAAGATCCGCAAAACATCCGCGTAACGGCGTATGAAGTCCTGGTTGCGCCCCATTTTCTTGGGGAAGACAAGAACAAGGCCTCCCAAACGGTGCGCATCAACTATATCTTCCGTGACCGTCAGGTGGTGCGGTCTCTGGTGGATGAACAACACTGGGAATATGATGCCGAAGCAAAAAAATGGTATCGCAGCAATCCCATTCCCGCGTTTGAATGATGGCAGTCGTTCCTTTCAGCGAACGCCCCGGCAGGCACGAACGGCATTTCCGGCGTAAGCTGGATAACCCCCTGTTTCCGCGTCCTGTCCGGGAATGGAGCGAGGATGACCTGCTCGAGGTGCAACGTCTGGATCACGAGGAGCTGATGGCATTCCTGCAGTCCCTGCGCAGGCTGGTGAGGCAGGCGGTGGAACTGAAGCCCACGGAAGAGACCCAGGTGATTCTGGACCTGAAGGCAGAGCTGGAAAAACATTATGAGCAGGCTTGCAGCCTGGCGGATCAGCAGGAGGGGAACAAGCAGGCCATCCGGCAGCTGGTAGAGGTGATCATGGGCACCATTCGCTGCAATGCTGCGGGAGACCCTCTGGCAGAGCAGGAACTGGCCGAGGAAGAACTGGCGCGCAGAACGCATTTCGAATTGCTGGAGCATGCGCTGGTGGCGGATCTGCTTCATCCTGACGGCCTGATCGAAGCGGATGAATTGGCAGCCGTGCTGTTGACGGATGATGAAAGCCAGGTGTTGGCGGCATGGGGGCTGTTCGACCAGGACCAGCGGCAGCTGCTGCTGACAGAAATGGAAGACATGCTTGCGACCGGCCCGGGCGGGCAGGAGGCGGCCAGGCAGCGCCTGGCCAGACTGCGGGATACTCAATGAGCATAAGCAGGCTGTTGAAAAACACCATTTTCAACATCTTGTTAGGACGGGATCGGAGTCAAATCGCCCAAGGTGTGAAATATGCGAAACATCATGCTGATTTGACTCCGATCCCTTAGCGCTCCCCAAAGGAACATGGGGAGGCAGGATGATCCTATACCTCCAGATCCGGGTTGCTTTCGACCAGCATGTCGTAGGCGGTGTAGATGAGTTCATGCCTGTCCATGCGGATGCTGTCAGGCTCGACAGAATCCGTGTCCACATCAGGGTTGCCACGGTACACTTCCTGCAACGATGTCAGGGTCGGAGCCCTGGAAGGCATGGGGTTGCTGATACCTTCGGAAAGGCTCGGGATGTTGGGGTCCAGGTCCTGGCTGGCGATCTGGCGCTCATAGGCGAAGGTTTCGGCAAAGGCCATGTTGCTTGCCAGGAAAAGGGCGGAAACAGCGATAAGTGTTTTCATGATAATGTCCTCACGGTTGTCATTTGTTGTGTATAAATAGACCTTGACGCAGTCGCATTCATTTCCTCGTGCTTCAGGAAAGATTTGATAACCAATGAAATATTTTTTACGGGGTCGGAGTCAAATCACTCAAGGTGTCAAATGCTCGCAACATCATGCTGATTTGACTCCGACCCCTTGCGCTGGACATGGTGACAAATGAAATATCAGGATCTGCGGGACTTCATTTCCCTGCTTGAACAACGCGGTGAACTCAAGCGAATCCGGGTGGAAGTCGATCCACGGTTGGAGATGACGGAGATCAGCGACCGGGTGCTGCGTGCCGGTGGGCCGGCATTGTTGTTCGAACGTCCCCGGGGGCATGATGTTCCTGTGCTCACCAATCTGTTTGGCACGCCGCATCGCGTTGCTCTGGGCATGGGCGAAGACTCGGTGGCGGCCCTGCGTGAGGTGGGGCGCCTGCTTGCTATGCTAAAGGAGCCTGATCCTCCAAAAGGCATGAAGGACGCCTGGGACAAGCTTCCCATGTATCGCAAGGTGCTGGATATGGCACCGAAAGAGCGCCGTTCCGCTCCCTGCCAACAGGTGGTACATGAAAAGGATGAGGTGGATCTGGGCGATATCCCGGTACAGACCTGCTGGCCGGAAGATGCCGGCCCTCTCATCACCTGGGGACTGGTGGTGACCCGTGGTCCGCACAAGCCGCGCCAGAACCTGGGTATCTACCGCATGCAGGTCATCGGCCGCAACCGGGTGATCATGCGCTGGCTTGCCCATCGTGGCGGTGCCCTGGATTTTCGTGAGTGGCAGGAAACACACCCCGGTAAACCCTTTCCCGTGTCTGTGGCCCTGGGAGCGGATCCCGCCACCATACTGGCCGCTGTCACGCCTGTGCCCGACAGCCTTTCGGAGTATGCCTTTGCCGGTCTGCTGAGGGGTTCCCGTACGGAGGTCACGCGCAGCCTGGGCAATGACCTGCAGGTGCCTGCATCCGCCGAGTATGTACTGGAAGGTGTGATTCACCCCGGGGACATGGCGCCGGAGGGGCCCTTTGGCGACCATACGGGCTACTACAACGAAGTGGATGAATTTCCGGTGTTCACCATTGAGCGCATCACCCGCCGGGAGCAGCCCATCTATCACAGCACCTACACCGGGCGTCCGCCAGATGAACCCGCCATCCTGGGGGTGGCTCTCAACGAGGTCTTCGTTCCCATCCTGCAGAAACAGTTTCCCGAAATCACTGATTTCTACCTGCCGCCGGAAGGCTGCTCCTACCGCATGGCGGTGGTGAGCATGAAAAAACAGTATCCCGGACACGCCAAGCGGGTGATGTTCGGTGTCTGGTCTTTCCTGCGCCAGTTCATGTATACCAAGTTCGTCATCGTTACTGACGATGATGTGAACGTACGCGACTGGAACGATGTCATCTGGGCCATGACCACGCGCATGGACCCCGTCAGGGATATCACCCTGGTGGAGAACACACCCATTGATTACCTGGATTTTGCATCTCCCGTGTCTGGCCTGGGCTCAAAAGTAGGCTTCGACGCCACCAACAAGTGGCCTGGAGAGACGAGCCGGGAATGGGGCAGGCCCATTGTCATGGATGAAGTCGTAAAGAAACAGGTGGACGAAATTTGGGATTCGCTGGGACTGTAGATCACGTGGGGGCGTTCTTCGGCAGAAAGCTGCGCCAGTACGTCCATCGCCGGGTCAGCGGGGACTGTGATTCCCTGCGCTGCGCCCAGGAGAAGATACTCTATGGCATGCTGGGCATCGCCTGGGTGTTGTTGCTGTTTCCCTACCTGTTGGGCGTGGCCATGGCTGCGAGGGTGGAGCTGTGGCCTGTGGTGCTCATCGATACCATTTCATATGCCTGGCTGTTGTTTTTGGTATTGAACACATCGCTTTCCTACCCCGCCCGGGTCTACGGGTTGCTCCTGCTCATTGAATTCCTGGCCTTGTCCCTGCTGTTCATTACGGGAAACGACGGTGCCGGCTGGCTCTGGCTGTTCCTGGCGCCGGTGCTGGCCGCGCTGCTGCTGGATTGCCGCAATGGTTACCTGGTGTCTGTTGCAAGTACCCTGATGCTTGGGTTGCTAGCATTAATGGACCTGATATTTTTTTCCGGCTGGATGGTTCTGCTGAACCAGGGGCTGGCTTTGTTCGTTGTCATCAGCAGTAACTATCTGACGCTTTCCATTGTTGTGGTATTCATCATCGGCCGTCTGCTGAACAGCCTGGATGGTACCCTGAAGGCCCTGCGGGAAGGGACCCGGGAACTGGAGCTGACTCAGGAAGTGACCGTGGATACCATGGCCTCCCTGGCGGAATACCGGGATATCGAAACCGGTAACCACATTATTCGTACCCGGCATTATGTCCAGTTGCTGGCGCGACAGCTTCAACGGCAGTCCCCGGAATATGCTTCGGTGCTGGATGATGAAACCATTGAGACACTGTCCCGTTCCGCTCCCCTCCATGATATCGGCAAAGTGGGTGTTCCCGATGACATACTGCTCAAGCCGGGAAGGCTCACGGTCGATGAATTCGAGGAAATGAAGAAGCATACCGAGTATGGAAAGGAAGCTCTCATGCATGCGGAGGAAAAACTGGGCAGCAACCATTTCCTGCGCCTGGCAGCGGAAATTGCCTGGACTCACCACGAAAAATGGGATGGCAAGGGTTATCCCCGAGGGTTGTCAGGTGATGAGATTCCTCTTTCCGGCCGCATCATGGCAGTTGCTGACGTCTATGATGCCCTGATATCAAAACGGGTGTACAAGGAGGCTGTCTCTCATGAGGAGGCAATGGCCTATATCGTGGATCACGCCGGCCGCCAGTTCGATCCGGAAGTGGTGAGGGCGTTCCAGGCAGTTTCCGAGGACTTCAGATCCATCGCCCGCCGGTTTGCCGACCAGTGAGAGGTGGCCCCCGTGACTGACCAGCGGCTGAATGCGGAACAGATCGGCCGGATACTGGACGATATCATGGAAGTGGAGTTTTCCTTTCTTCATACGGAGTCCATGGCCATGGAGCTTGCTGCCCTGCAGGCGGATCAGCAGCGCTTCGTGCTACAGTGGGCGAAACGCGTGTCCAGCACCAATGTACAGTTGGCCTACGAGTTTGCTTCCCGGGCGGTTGACGCCTTGGCCCGCATGGATGGGGAGATGATCTCTGCCTGGTGCCTGCACGCCATGGATACCTATGATCGTGCGGGTCTGCACCCGGCCATGGAAGTCATCAAGGACCTGGAAGGCTTTCTGGAGTTCGGCCATCTGCGTGCTTCGGCGGCCCTGCTGGAGCAGGTGAGCCCGGTGCTTACGCCTTTCATTCACGGCTTGTCGGGACGAAAGCTCAGCCTGCAGGAGGACACCCGTGCCTGGACGGACGGTGAGACTCTGTATCTGCCGGAAATGATGGCCCGCCTGGACAGCGAAGAGGAGAACTTCCAGCTCTACAAGGCCATGGCCACCCATCTCTGGGCGCATACACGTTACGGTACCCTGAACATCGACCCCGAAGTCTTGTTTGCGCCGTACGAAGACCAGCAGCGGGCGCTGCACTGGTTTCATCTGCTGGAAACCTTGCGCCTGGACAACTATCTGCGTCGCGATTTGCCCGGACTGTATCGCCAGATGCAGCAGCTGGAAGCGCGGCTGGCGGATAAAGAGGGGAGTGCGATCCTGAATGCCTTGCGCGGGGAGCTGGACAGCCTGACCACGGCGGCGGACAGCGTGGAGGCGCTTTCGCGTCTCTACGACCGGCCGGCGCCGTCGTTGCCCTGTTACGCTGGCGGCATGGATCTTCGCCAGGCCTGGCAGGCGCGGGAACTGCGC
Source organism: Sedimenticola sp. (assembly GCA_027030425.1). Classification (GTDB taxonomy): domain Bacteria; phylum Pseudomonadota; class Gammaproteobacteria; order Chromatiales; family Chromatiaceae; genus Thiolapillus. The sequence goes on along the minus strand of JALVEW010000172.1, from coordinate 19,333 downwards.
CTGCAGCGAGAGGAGGCGCGCTTCCGTGACGCCCTGCGGGTGCTTGCGGAGGAGCTTCAGGGTGACTCCCGGGAGCCACCGGAGCGCTTCGACCTGAGAGAACGCAATCCCGACCGGGAGGCCAGTGAACTGCCGGAACTGGAACTGGTGGTGGCCGACCAGGTGATGCCGGTACCGGAGCATGTAAAGCAGATGATGACCTCCATTCAGCTGGACCTGACCGAGATTCCGGAGGAATACCTGGTGCCGGCCGGTGAAGGGGAATACGATGCCTCCCTGCTGGAAGATGAGGAGCTTGATCCGGACGATGTCTGGGGCGGCACCTATCACGAAGAAGGCGCCTGGTTTTACGATGAATGGGATTTTGGACGCCTGCATTACCGCAAGAACTGGTGCGTGCTGCGGGAACTCGAGCAGGAGGCCGGGGATGCGGGCTTCTATGCCCGTACCTTGGACAGATATCGTGGGCTGGTGCGTTCCCTGCATCGTACTTTCGAAGTGCTGCGTGGCGAGGACAAGGTATTGCGCCGCCAGCCCCAGGGCGAGGATATCGATATAGACGCTTTCGTCGAGGCCCTGGCCGACATGCGCTCCGGCATGGAAATGTCCGATCGGGTCTTCTCCCGCATGCACAAGGATGAACGCAATATCGCCGTATTGTTCATGGTGGACATGTCGGGGTCCACCAAGGGCTGGATCAACCAAGCCGAGCGGGAAGCCCTGGTGCTGCTGGTGGAATCCCTGGAGGTGCTGGGCGACCGCTATGCCATCTATGGCTTTTCCGGCTGGGCGCGCAAGCGCTGTGAGGTGTATCGCATCAAGAGCTTCGACGAACCCCTGAGCGACAGGGTAAAGGGGGCCATTGGCGGCATGGAACCCAAGGACTACACGCGCATGGGGGCGCCCATACGCCACTTCACCCGCATGCTGGAAGAGGTAGAGGCCAGAACCAAGCTGCTCATCACTCTCTCGGATGGCAAGCCAGATGATTACGATCACTACTACCGGGGGGAATATGGTATCGAGGACACGCGCCAGGCTTTGTTCGAGGCCCGTGTGGCAGGAATACACCCGTTCTGTATCACCATAGACAAGGAAGGAGCCGATTACTTGCCCCACATGTACGGCAAGGCTAACTACGTGGTGCTGGACGATGTGGCAAAACTGCCCTTAAAGGTTTCCGATATCTATCGTAAGATAACAAGCTGACCGGTTCGGGCGCCGACTCTGTCCGGGAGCGGTTCAACCAAAAAAGCAGTACCCGAATCCCCGGATTCAGGCACGATAAAGCAGTTCACAGGAGAGGAGGAAGTGGTTATGAAAAAGACAGCAGTTGCCATCATGGCAGTCATGAGCATGAGTGTTGCGCAGGCGCAGCCGGGAAGCGGCATGCCGCCCTATGGTTACGCGCCGCCCATGCCAGGCCCCATGCCTCGACCGGTGCCGGCTCCGCGGGAGTACCCTGCCGACAGCCCGGCGGCCCTGGTGCAAAAGGGCATGGGGGCGCTCATTCAGCGGCTGCAGAGCAGGGATATCAACCCTCGTTCCCTGGAAAAATATCTCCAGGATGAGGTGGCACCCTATTTCGATTTTGAATACATGGCCAAATCGGCGGCCGGTAACATGTACCGCCATATGAGTGACAGTCAGAAGAAGCGCATGGCGCAGCGCATCGAGCGCCAGTTCCTGTCAACCATGGTGCAGCGTCTGGTCAGCTACAACAACCAGGAAGTGCGGGTCGTCTCCCAGCATCTGAACCGGAACGGCCGCACCGGCATGGTCACCACGGCCATCACCGGACCGCGTGGCTATCCCACCCGGCTGGATTTTCGTTTCTACAAGGCAAAGAGCGGCTGGAAGGTTTTTGATGTCATGGCCAATGGCCAGAGTGCCGTCGTTCATTATCGCCGCCAGTTCCGCCAGACCATGTACATGCCGCCGGGTCGCGACAGGCAGCTGATGATGCGGCCTCATTTCCAGCCTACTTCGGGAAGCTGATTGCCTGCGCAGGTCCTGAGGGAAGGAGCAGATGGAATCTCCACCGGGGAAGCGCCTGGGCAAGGGCATGACCATCGGCGCCTGGGTGTTGCTGCTTGCCCTGCTCACCCTGTTTTTTTCCCGCGTCCTGGAAGAACGCCAGAATCCCAACCGTCAGCCGGTTGGCAGTGTGTCCGCCCAGGGCGTCAGGGAAGTCGAGCTGAAGCGCAATTCCCAGGGCCATTATGTCGCCACCGGGGCCATCAACGGCCGGCCGGTAACCTTCCTGGTGGACACGGGTGCCACGGATGTTGCGCTTTCGGAGAAGCTGGCGCGGCGCCTGGGCCTGGAAAAACGCGGTGGCGCCTTCAGCCACACCGCCAATGGGGTGGTGGCCGTGTGGCAGGCCGTGCTCGATCGCGTGTCCCTTGGGGTCATCGAGCTGCGCAATGTCAGGGCGAGCATACTGCCTGATCTCAAACCCGCCGACCAGGTGTTGCTGGGCATGAGTTTCCTCAAGCAGCTGGAGATGGTGCAGAAGGGTGATACCCTGATCTTGCGCCAGATGCCTTGAGATAGCGGATATAGGCTGGGCTTCAGCCCGACACTTCCCGTTGTGGCACCTGTTGTCGGGCTGAAGCCCGACCTACGAATACTGTCCATCCCTGGGTATCGCCGCTACGGCCATCCATGGCCTCTCGCAGCATACGACCGCCAGGGATGGCGGAAGTGCAGATTACGCAGGAGCAGTCATCTGCCGACCGCCAGGGAAGGCGGAAGTGCCGAAAATGCAGGAGCAATTTTCTGCCCGTCCATCCCTAGACATGCGCCGCTCCTGCGCATCCCTGCGCTCGCGGCATACCGTCCATCCCTGGACATAAAAAACCAGCGCGGGGCGCTGGTTTTGTTTTTCCAAAAGCCGGATTTCCGGGTCTTACATGGAGACTACGTCCTTCAGGGCTTTCAGAGCGGTAACCTTTACGGTGGTGCTTGCGGGCTTGGCCGCAATCTTCATGGGCTCGCCGGTAGCGGGGTTGCGGCCCATGCGCGCCTTGCGGGCGGGCTTCTTCACACGGCGGATCTTGACGCCGGTATCGGGGATGGCGAATTCACCGGAACCGCGCTTCTTGATGTGGCGGGTGATGAGGTCGCCTAGGGATGAGAATACGGCTTGCACTTGCTTCTTGGTCAGACCAGTGTCATCTGCAATAGCGGCAATGATCTGGCTCTTGGTCTGCTTCTTGCCAATGGCGGGCAGTTTCTTGGGAGCTGCCTTGGCAGCGATCTTCTTGGTGGTCTTCTTTACCATCTGATTACTCTCCTCAGGTTATCGGGTAATTCCGTACCGGAACTTACCACAATATTTTTTGTTGACATAGTGAAAATGTGGTTTGAGTTGATGTATACGGCATATTCTGCACATCAGGGGGTATGAAAACTACCAATTTGTTGTCTCTTTCGCCCGCTGTGGAACTGTTACCCCTTCTTTTCCTTTTTCAGTTCTTTTATTTCTTTCTCCACCTTCTGCAACTGGGACTCCAGCCGTGCTGTTTCATAGAAACTGAGTCCCCGTATGCGCAATGCAATCTTCAGTTGCATGGCCGAAGCTTCCAGGGCGCCTTTCAAATAGTAGTGCATGGCCATGTGTTGATGGCTTTCCGCCTTGCGTCCAAGCTCTGCCGCGGCGTTAGCCAGCAGCTTGTAGACATGGGTGTTGTCCGGGCGCAGCGAAGCCAGAACAGAAAGCTTCCTATAGGCGGTTTCCGCATTGCCCGCGCGCAGATGAAACTCTGCCAGAGTGATCTGCAGTGGATAGCTCACGGGGAATTTCTTCGCCGCCTGCTCCAGGCGTTTCAGGGCCCTGCGCTTGTTTCCGGCTTCCATGTCGGTGCGGGATGCGGTGATGATGAATGCCAGGGTATCTGGTTTGTTCCGCAGTAGTTCATCGAGTTCTTTCGCGGCCGCGGCGTAGTCGTCATTACGCAGCAGGGCCAAGGCAAGCCCGTAGCGTGCCGCGGCTTCGTCCCTGTAGCGGCCTTCCCGGAGCGCGGTTCGGAAATAGGTGATGGCATCCCGGGGTTCATGGAAGGCGCGTTCCCGCAAGCTTGCCCGGACCAGCAGATAGGCGAAACTGTCGGTGTACTGTTTGTAGGGGTAGGTTTCGGCTCTTCCCAGGGAGTCGGCGATTCGGGAATTGGTGACCGGGTGGGTGCGCAGGAACTCGGGCAATTCCGTGCCATAGCTGCGGTTGGCTCTGCCCATGCGTGTGAAGAAGGCCGGCATGGCGCGGGGGTCATAACCGGCATCGTGCAAAATGGTGATGCCCAGGCGGTCGGCTTCCTTTTCGTTGTGACGGGTGAAGTTGATCTGTTGCTGCTGCATGGCGGCCTGGGCGCCGGATGCCGCGGCCATGGCGGCATCCCCTCCCACGGTGGCGCCCAGTATGACGGCAGCGACCAGGGCCGCGCCCTGCACCAGGCTCATGTTGCTGGCCGCGTACCAGGCGCGTTGCAGATGCTTTTGCGTAACGTGAGTGATTTCGTGGGCCAGCACGGCGGCCAGCTCGCTTTCCGACTGGGTGGTGAGCACTAGTCCGGTATAGACGCCGATATAGCCGCCTGGCCCCGCGTAGGCGTTGATCACCGGGCTGTCCACCAGGAAAAAGGTGAACTTGGAGCCCATGCCTTCACTATGCTCCACTAGGGAATTTCCCAGCTTGTTGATGTACTCGTCCAGCAGGGGGTCGTCGATGACCGGCTGGGTGGCGCGGATGTAGCGCATGAAGGTCTTGCCCAGCTGCTGTTCCTGTAGGGGGGTGAACAGGTTTCCAGATGCGGTGCCGATTTCAGGCAGGTCGTCGCCCAGTTCACTCCATGCCTGGAGAGGCGCCAGGCACAGGCTGATGCTCAGGACGAGAATCAGCCAGCGGTATGAACGGGGATGGATCATCAGTTTAATTGTATACGCTGCCCCCAAGGGGGCTTTTCCTTTCCCTTGACTAACCACAAGACAGGATATGAAGGGGCAAGTTCCGGGAACTGCCCCTGGAGATCGGAAAAATACACCAGGATTTCCGGCTTCATGCCCTGTTCTTCCACCCATTGGAACACGGGGCGGAAATCAGTGCCACCACCGCCACTGATTTCCGTGCCCAGCTCCAGGTCTTCCCAGGGCTCGAACACCCAGGGGGCGCCGTCGGCGATTTGTGCGTCACAGGGTATCAGGGTGACGCGGGCGCGCATCTGCCCCTTGAGGGCAGAGATCTCTGATAGGAACTCCTGTATCTCCCTGTCCCTGATGGAGCCGCTGGTGTCCATGGCCACCACGATGTCAACCTGGCTGGAGTGCAGGGAGGGCATGATGGCATCCCCCTGGCTGCGGCGGGACTGGCGCATGTAGCTGTAGTCATCCCGTGCCACAGCGGTCATGTAACGCGCAAGCAGCATGCGCCAGGGCAGGCGGGGCTGCAGCAGATGGTCGATCACGCGGGCCATGGCGCCGTCCATCTTGCCGGCCTGCATGGCCTGCTGGGCGGCGCCGGCCAGACGCTGTTGCCACTGGATTTCCAGGGTGTCCTTTTCTTCCGGACTCAGGGGCGGCGGCTGGGGGGCGCCGCCGGGCCCGGGCTGATGGCCAGCATCCTGGCGCTGCTGATCCTTGCCACCGGATTCACCCTTGTCCGAACGGTCTTTCGGCTGCTGTTGCTGCTCCCTTTCCTGCTGCTGTTCGGGAGGGGGATTGTCGGGTGGCGGTTCTCCATCCTGGCCGCCGTCGCCGCTGCCATCGCTGTCCTGGTCGTACATATGCTGATCTATGGTCTGCTGCTCGTCGTCTTCCTGGAGCAGGGGATAGATCTCCTCGGCAGTCATCCCCTTGTATTCGTCCATGATGAGAGTGTCATAAGGCGGGGTCAGGCCTTCTTCCACCAGCAAGGGGTTGATGGCGTAGTCGCAGGCCAGGTTCCAGCGGTGCAATACCCGGTGCTGGCGCCGGGAGAAGTGGGACAGGGCGCAGTGCAGGGCCTCGTGGGCCAGCATGAACTGGGTTTGGGCCAGGGTCAGTGAGTCGATGTATTCGGGGTTGTAATAGAAATGCCTGGCGTCCGTGCCCGTGGTGGGGCACCAGTCGGGACTGGCAGCCTTCAGGGGCAGGCGCAGTACCAAGGCGCCAAGAAAGGGCTTGTCCAGGATCAGGCGGGTGCGCGCCGCTGCCAGCTTGGTCTGAATCTTTTCCTGATCCAGCTCAGCCATAGAGCATCACTTCGCCGATCGCCGTGGCCCAGTCCGTGAATTCCGGTACCTGGAACAGCTGGTCGCCAATGGCCCTGTGCAGGTCGGAAACCAGCATCACCCCCATTTCCTTCTGGGGAAAGTTGTTGGCGTAATTGAGGATATGGCCGATGACCTCGTTGGCATTGTCATCGTCCCGGGCGCGGATGGCGCGGCCCACCAGGGCCGCGGCCACGGCATACTGCAGGTCGATCTCGTCGGGAACGGGCACCTCCCGGCCGGTGACGATGTCGTCCAGATCCGGCATCTTGTCCAGGCTGTTGATGAATGCGTGCAGCTCGATGCCCGCCGCCGGACCCACGCAGGCCTGCAGGGTGCCCAGCAGCAGCTTGGGGTTGGCGCCGAATTTTTGCAGGCTGCGGTGGGCGAATTCCCAGGAACGGGGGGAAGGAAAAGCCACGGGGTTGTGCGCCGGGTCGAAGTCGAACAGCAGTTCCGGGCGGAAACGCAGGAAGGCGATGACCCGCTCGTCTATGCCGTTGGCCCAGGCCCAGGCCACCCAGTCGTCTAGGTTGGTTTCCACTTCGAAATGGGAAAGGCGGTTGGCCAGGGGCGCTGGCATGGTGTAAGTCACGCCCCGGTCGCCCTGACGGTTGCCGGCGGCGAAGATGGCCCAGCCTTCCGGGACTTCGTATTCCCCCAGCTTGCGGTCCAGTATCAGCTGGTAGGCAGCGGCGGATACGCTGGGAGGCGCGGAAGTGATCTCGTCCAGGAACAGGATGCCCCTGGGGCCGTGACGCTCGGCATTGGGCAGGATGCCCGGCACCGCCCATTCCACGGTGTCTCCGCTACGGAAAGGAATGCCGCGCAGGTCTGAAGGCTCCATCTGTGACAAACGAATGTCTATGACCGGAACGCCGTGTTTTCCGGCAATTTCCGCCACGATCTGTGATTTTCCCACTCCGGGGGGGCCCCATAGCATCACTGGCGTATGGTGGCCTTCGGTGGTGCTGGTGAATTCACGGTCGAGAATGGTGAGTAGCTGGGCTGGGCGCATGGAATGGCAACCATATCAGATAACTTGAGGAGACTGGCAGCAAGAATGCGTAGTCAGGGTAAAAAGGTCAACCTTTACAGTGCAGGGGGATTTCCGGTGTTTCTGGAAGGCCTGTAAGTCCTTGTAATTTCCCCTGTTCCCTTTATTTTTCGGCAAAACATGCATCCCTGACTTGCAAGACATAAGAAAAACAGAGTATTCTAATGCCCAGTATTCACCATCATGTCCCGGTTCCCGGGATGGCCGGTGATGTCTGTTCCTAATATGTACAGTAATATTTTGAGGCGGCGTTCAAAGCGTGGCAAAATGCGCTTTTGTGCTGTCAAAGTATCAACATCAAAGAATTTCGGAGACCGGATATGAACCAGTTTTATTACGATGCCGTAACCAAGATGGAAAGCATGGGTGTCGATGATGAGTATATCCTGGGTTGGCAGGCAGGTTTTCTGCATCACCCCGAGCGTGAAGAGCAGCGCCTGACCGAAGCCTATGAAGCAGGCTACGCGGACGGCGGCGAGAAAAACCTGGACAACCTGGACAAGTGGGTCAAGAGCTGATCCTTCAGACCGGTTGAAGTGACAAAGGCGGGTTTTCCCGCCTTTGTTGCGTCTGGAGGACGCCTTTCCTCCCTCCATGTTTCACTGGTTCGCGGAGCCTGTCGGCGGACTATTCGAACAGATCCCGCATGGCGGGAACAATCTTGCGGTCCAGTTCCGGGCCATCCTTGTCCATTACCTGGTCGATGACCCAGCGGTTTTCCTGGGATTCTCCCATGATCTGCTGAATTTCATAGCCCAGGTGCCTGAGAAAAGGGTAGGACGGGCCGTCGTCCGTATAACGGAATTCCGCGTATTCTCCCGCCCGCTGGTTGACCAGGGCAAAGAAGGGAGCTACGTAGTCTCCCGGGCCGAAAAGATCCAGGCTGTTGTCCTGGATGATCTCCGCCTGCTTCTTCGCCACGGCGATGACCAGTTGTTCCCTGTCCTCGTCACTCAGTTCCAGTTCCTGGCGGGCCAGGCGATCGATGATCTGCAGCATGAATATCAGGTATTCGATGATCACGTCCATGCGCTGCCGGTCGTTCTCGTAGATAAAGTTCTCGCCATGAAGATTGATGGCCTTGTTCTGCGCCAGGCGCCAGCTGATGAAGGCCAGGGCCCCGGCGATTTCATCCAGGGAATGATCGCCTTCCTTGTTCCAGCGGCTCTTGATGCGTAGGGGTAATGCCATGGAATTTCTCCTTTTGAGTCGGGAATGACTTCATGCTATAAGTTAATAGCCTAGTATTTTACTCAAGAATTGTCCGCACATGAACCGTTCCGTGGAAAAAATTCGCCAGCAGGTGCAGCACAACTGCCATATTGCCGATGCGCGCCATGGCGGAGATTTCACCATGTGCACCTACCTCCTGAAGATGAGGGAGTTCTATCGCTGGGAGCAGGGGCTGGGCATACAAGCCGTATTGCCCAAGGAAGCGCTGGGCGATTGGCTGATGGCGCGGGAAGCGCTCTGGGAGTCCCTGGATGCCAGGGAGTATTTGCCCCTGATCATAGACGGGAAGGAATACGAAGCTTTCGATGTGGCAGCCGTGAACCGGGCCCTGGAGCCCCACGGCCTGGTGTACAGCGCCGGCCTGGCCAACGGCGCCCGGGCGAATTTCTTTCTCGGTGAGCTTCTGCAGCGGGAAAACGGCGAGGATGGCTTCGTGCTGCATTTGTCCGGCCGGGAGTATGCCCGCTGCCTGAGCGCTCCGCCTGCCATGGCCGTAGAGAAGGAAATCTTTCTGCGGCGTGAAGCCCTTTCCCGTTACCTGTGGGAGAAATATGAATCCTGGGGATGGAATCGTCCTGACAACGCCCTGGGAAGGGCATTTGCCAGTTATGACTTCGCCGGCGATGCGGAAACAGCCCTGGCCCGGATGACCGAGGCGGAAATGGCGGCGGCCAGGGAGCATGAACTGGGCGAATACGAAGCCAGCCGGCTGCTGGGGCCTGACTGGAACAGGATGCTGCTGGATCTGGCCCTGTCACCCGCCGAACTCATGGCCCGGGCCGTCAAGGATCATCTGGCCGACGCCCTGCGCACCCTGCCAAGACTGCTGGAAGAGGCCAATCCGGCCTCTCTGCATTTCTACATGGGCAATCTTTCCGGGATGCGCCGGCATCTGTTTCCGGGCCTGGTGGCAGCCTATGAACACTGGCTGGCAGGAAAAGGGTTTGCTTCCATGCTGGAGGCAGTGGAGTGGTCGCGGCAGCACTGGCTGGATCTGGCCCGGGAGATGATGGATGTGCACCGCCGGCTTGGGGTGGGCAGTGCCGAGACCCTGCGCCGGCTGGTGCTGGAACGATGCGGAGTGAATGACTGATGACAGGGCGGAAATCCCTGCTGGCCATCGTCGAGCTGGGGGGCTATCCCAATCTCATGCCTCTGTACCAGCGCCTGGGCTTTGAGGTGACCGTGGTGACATCCCAGAGAAAGGCGCGGACCTGGTTGAAAAAACACCAGCCGGACGTGGTGGTGGCAGAATACAACTACCAGACAGATTTTCGGGATCGCAGTTCCAACCTTGAGACTCTGACGGCGGTGCTGCAACGCTACCCAGGCGTGAAACTGCTGGTGTTCTATCCGCCGCAACATCAGGAGGTCTTCGACCGTTTCAGGCAAAATCATGAAGTCTGGAAAGCCGTTCCCTTTCCCGTGACGGAACAGGCGGTGGCCGAAGTCCTGGACGGGTTGTAATATTCCGGCGCTTCAGCCGTGAACGATGCGGTTCTTGCCTTCCGCCTTGGCCTTGTACAAGCGGCTGTCAGCCAGTGCGATCAGTTCCTGTGCCTGTTCCGGCAGAGGAAGATTCTCCTGCTGCACTTCCTCGATACAGGCGATGCCTATGGAAGCCGTGGTGGCACTGTGATCTTCGTGCTGGAGCGCTTCCAGCGCCCAGCGCACGTGCTCGCACAGCCATCTGGCGGATGCGGTGTCGCGCTCCGGCATGACGAGCAGGAACTCTTCCCCCCCATAGCGGCCGAGGCGGTCTTCCTTGCTCAGCATTTCCATGGCGGTGGCGGCAGCCTTCTTCAGGATGCGGTCGCCGGTTAAGTGGCCGTAGCGGTCATTGACCATCTTGAAATCGTCCAGGTCGATCATGGCAATGGTGAACGACTGGCCGGTTTTCCGGAAATTCTCTATGCAGCGCTCCATGATTTCCACGATGGCTTTGCGGCGGTAGAGTCCGGTGAGTTCGTCGAACTGTAGCTGGCTGTGCAACAGCGCGTTGGCGAATTTTGTTGAAATGCTCTGGGCGAACAGGTTGAGAAGCTCCGTTTCCCGCCAGGAATACCGTTGTTGTCCCAGGCTGCGGCCGATCATGAGGGTGCCAAAGCGGTCGCCATGGAGTTGCAGGGGCACGATGAGTTCCAGTCCACGGGCATAGAGTTGCTTGCGCAGCGGGTCGGTTTCCCCGGGTTTGCCCAGGTGAACCGGGATGTCCCTTTGCAGAAGCTCAGGGTCGTTCAGGCAAAGGTATTCGCCCTCCTTCCCTATCCAACAGGGTATGGCGTCCTCGGTGTCCGGGGAATCCGGGCTGGCGGCGTGGTGTTCCGGGTTGAGATGCAGTATCACGCCCTGGCTGTGCATGAGCGTGGCCAGACGGGAGGTAAGCTGTCTTTCGATTTCCTCCAACCCATCCATCATCGACAGCTCCTCCGCGAGTTGCCGCAGGTCGCGACCCAGATTGTGCTGTTTGCGCCAGTTTCGCCCTTCCAGGGCCAGGATTAGCTTGTCCCTTACGGTGGAAAAACTGAAACCCAGGGCCAGCATGGCCAGGTTGGAAATCCACAATGCCATTTCGGGGCTGTACCGTCGGCTCAACAGAACCCCTGATTCCATGATAGCCAAAGCGGGTATGGCCAACACCAGGATGGTGAACAGAGAATAGAAATAGTTTCGGGGAAACAGATCATGAAGATCCAGCAGGTTGTGGCGGAAGATGGCGGCCAGCACGCCCACGGGGAATAGCAAATGCACGAATTTGTCCAGAAAGTCGTACCAGTCCGAGTATGCCCATCCCGCATTGGGCACCAGAATGTCGGATAACTGCAGGCTGAGCCAGGGTATGACGGACAACAGTATCCATTTCACCTGCTGACGCTCGCCGCTGTCATGGGTGGTGGAGAGCTGAAACAGTAGGATGAGCAGAATGATGAAGCCCCAGCTGATGTAGGCAATATTGTTGTTGAGCACCTGGAGGGAGAACCACATCACGGAGTCCCCCAGTGAAGCCAGGCCAAACCCCGAGAGGACGACGAGCAGGTGAAAACCCAGCGCCAGGATGTACAGGGCGGCGGGCATGAATCGCCATTTCATCCAGGGCGCGGTTTTGGGAATGAGTGACAAAAGATGAAAAATGAGGGCAAACTGCAATACCGCCAGCATCTGTTTGAAGCCGCTGTACAGCAGTTCAATATTCCCCCAGTAACCCGGGTTCAGGTAAGTGGTGATGTCTAGGGCCACGGCAAAGGAGAACCATGCTAGAAGCCGGGTGCGCCGGTCGATGTTCCTGGCCCGGTAAGCCGCCGTGCCAATGCTGATGTACACGATCAGGATGAGCAGATTCAGTGTCAAGGACCGGTAATTGGCCGGCACGCCAAGGACCACCTGTATTTCCTGGCTGTTCCCATTCAGTTCGACAGTGATATTCGGGCTGTTGTCCCTGCCTCGGGCGGCTTTCAGCAAGGGTATGATGTCTGTGATGGTGGTGACGGGATGACCATCGATGGCTTTCAGAACGGCATGATCGGGTATGCCAGCCTTTTGTGCGGGCAAACCATCATGGACGGAAATGATTTCCACGCCAGGGTCGAGGTTCTTCAGCACAACCCCCAGGCGTATGCTGGAAGAAAGATACTCTGAGACCGACTGGAACAGGAACAGGGAAAGGAGCAGGGCGCTCAGCAGCCAGATGACGGCTCTGTCCCGCTGGTCATTCTGCGTCACGGCCCATCACTCCCGCTTTCCACTTGGCATCCCAGCCTGCGGGCAATTTCCCTGATCTGGGCTTCCGGAGGATAATCTTCCGGGTGTTGGTTGAGATAGTCCTGCCAGGGAAGGTAGGCTTCCTGTAAATGCGGGTCCGTGGCGGCGCAACCGAGGACGCGAATCCTGGCGTCACCCACCCGCCATGGCCCCTCACCTTGAAGTTTCCCCCGGATCAGGTGAGCGGCTTCATCCGGTGTGGACAAGTGCCAGAAGAGATCCAGATAGACCAGCCCCAGGGGATGAGGAAAGGCGCGTGCCACCACTTTCTCCTTGTCCCCGGAGAAGCGTATGACCAGAGGCGCTGTTACCGTATCGATTTGTGCCATACTGAAGCGGATCTCCTTGTTCTCCAGGTGCGCTGTGCGGCACTTTGGGCTGGAAGGGATTGACGCCTGCCGCCCCAGTGGGACAGGAAAGAGTTTCTGGTTTGAGGCGCCATTCCGGCCAGCCTGGACAGGGTGTTGAGCTGGGCATCTGGTACAGCATAAGAGCCGGTCAACCGTCTGTCGGTTGGAAAGGGGTTACCCTCGTGTGTTCAATCCTAGCAACGTGATGCGGGCTTAACAACAAGTGGGTCGGTTTTGGCGCTGCCACCGGCCACGAATCGTTCACAATTCCGATGTATATAGACTGCCCCATGACTTGTCCGATTGTTTTCACCATGGTGGAGTTTCATCCGTTCAACAAGGTTCGCCCATGATGCGGGAGAGGCTCTGCCTGACTGTATTCCTGTTGCTGGTGGGAGCTGCCGGTGCTGCTGCTGGCATGAAGGAAATGCAGCTGAGCATGGAAGCGCTGGAAGGAGAGGGCTGGCGGGGAAGGGAATTGGTGGTGGAGGTTGCGGATATTGGCAATGGTGGCTTTTCACTTGCCTTGAATCTTGCGCGGCTGGTTGTCGGAGATTCGGCGTTCGAGGACATCCACCTGGGCTGCGCGGTTGTCCTGCCCGGTGATTCGCCTGCCCTGAACTGCGGGGATGGTGAACTGGTTGTTGCCGCGTCGCCCCTGGGAAAACTGAGCGCCCGCGTATCCTGGAGCTACCTGGGCGCTGGAGACTGGAAGTTGTCCCTTGACCTCCTGGAAATACCCGGAGGCAAGTTGAAAATCCATGCAAGCCGCCAGTCAAAACTGCTGCTGGCGGATATCGAGGCCAGTAGGTTTCCCCTGGCCTGGCTGCAACCCTGGCTGCCTGAAGGGTGGTCCCTTGGCGGTACGCTTCAGGGCAAGGGGACAATTCGGGTGGAGGGGCAAGAGCCGTCGTCCATCGCCTTTGCCGGAAGCTTGGATGGATTTTCCTGGTCAAGCGCGGACGGCCTGCAGGTGGGGGAAGACATCAGTCTCGCCTTTTCGGTGAAGACATCGGGAGATGCGTCCCAGTGGCGCGGCGCGCTAGAGGCGGGAATATCTTCCGGTCAGCTCTATTCCGACCCCCTGTTCCTGGAGGCCGGCGGAAATGCTTTCCTGGAGCTGGCCACGGGTTTCGATTTGTTCCGGGACAGGCAGCAGTTGTTGCTCAGGGGGCTGCGTCTTTCTTATGCCCGTGCCCTGGAAGTTCGTGGCGACCTGGATATGGATCTTGCTTCCGGCCAGCCCCGTGCGCTGGACCTGGATTTCGTCCTGGAGGATCTGCGGCAGACCTATCAGGTGCTGCTGCAGCCGCTGGTCATCGGGACGCCACTGGACGATCTGGTGGTGCAGGGGCGTGCCAGCGGCAATGTCCGCATGACGGGCGGTGTCCTGACGGGCTTGACCATGAACATGGACAGGCTGAGGGCGGAGCACAACGGCGGCATGTTTGGCGTCAATGATGTGCAGGCCAGCCTGAACTGGCGGCATGAGGGCGTGGCGGATTTTTCCCACCTGAGCTGGAAATCAGCGCATCTTTACCGGATTGGCCTTGGGGCCACTGAAGCGCTGTTCAAGGCCAGTGGAGGCAGCCTGCGCCTGCAGCCCTTGCGCATCCCCCTGCTGGGAGGCAGGCTGATGCTGCATGATCTGGAGATGACCGGGCTGTTGGATGGCGGCGGCCTGGCCTGGGAAACGCGGGCCGACCTGGATGACATTCAGTTGGCGGAACTGAGTCGTGCCATGGGCTGGCCAGATATGCAGGGCAGACTCCAGGCCACCATTCCCCGCATTCACTACCGGGATGCCGTCCTGCGTATGGAGGGGGAGTTGCAGCTGGATGTGTTTGGTGGAGAAGTGGTGGTAGAAGGCCTTGAGCTGCAGGAGCCCCTGGGCGTGGCCCCTGTGTTGCAGACCAACCTCCGCTTTGCCAACCTGGACCTGGAGCAGATTACCCAGGTGTTTTCCTTTGGCCGTATAGAAGGCAGCCTGGAGGGGCAAGTGCATGACCTGCAGCTCGTGGGCTGGGAAGTGGCGGCATTCGATGCCAGCTTGCATTCCCCAGCCCGTGACCGGCGTCCCCATCGCATCAGCCAGCGCGCCATCGACAATCTGACAGAACTGGGCAACGGCGCCAGCGTGCAGCTTTCCGCCACCATGTTGCGTTTCTTTGAGGATTTCGCCTATGACAGCCTGGCGCTGAAAGTGAAGTTGCGGGGCACCACTGCGGAACTCGACGGTGTGCCGCGCCCCCAGGGAGGGTATTATATCGTCAAGGGCGCCAGGCTGCCGCGCATCGACGTCATTGGGCGCAACCACCGCATTGCCTGGAAGGAACTGCTGTCCCGCATAAGGGATATTCGTTTTGACGACATGATCGTGGAGTGAAACCATGTGGAAGAAATTGAGCTGGCCCGTGATGAGTCTGTTACTGGGGGCCTGTGTCACCATCAATATCTATTTCCCCGCCGCCGCCGCGGAGGAAGCCGCCCGGGAGATCGTGCGGGACGTGCTGGACAAGGACAAGGCGCCGGAGCAGGACAAGGGGACGGAAAACGGTGACAGGAAAGACGATCAGAGCCGGGTGGAGCAATCGGCGGTGTTATTGCTGATCGGGCGCCTGGTGGAGGCTTCTGTTCCCGCCGCCCATGCGGCAGGCGCCGACATCAATATCAACACGCCGGCCATTTCCCGCCTGCGGGCCTCCATGCAACAGCGCCAGCGCGCCCTGGCTGCCTTCTACCGCGACGGCGCCATTGGTTTCGATGAGAAAGGCCTGGTGGCCATCCGGGACCTGAAGGCGGTTGCCCTCAAGGACCGCAATCGGGTGAAGAAGCTGGTGGCGGATGAGAACAGGGACCGCAATGCCCTCTACCGCGAGATTGCCCGCGCCAACGGCCACCCCGAGTGGGAAGCGGATATCCGCAAGACCTTTTCGCGCATCTGGGTGGAAGAAGCCCCCAAGGGCTACTGGTACAAGAAGGGTGGAAGCTGGAAGAAAAAATAGACTGTCCACAAAAAAGCAGCCCGCGGGCTGCTTTTTTCAGTGAGCGCGGTCTCTCAGTAACCGCCCTTGCGCCGGCTTTCCGGCAGGCCGCCGATCTTGGCCGCCTGCTTGGAGGGACCGCCACCGCCGGGGAAGAGTACAAACAGGTCCTTGGAACCGATCTTGCGGCCCCACTTCTTGCTCATGGCCTTGATCATTTCCCGGTTGTTGGGCTGATGACCGTTTTCGTTGATGTAGGCGTCGCGCAGGTAGTTGATAACATCCCAGTGCTCGTCGGTCAGTTCAACGCCCTCGGTTTCCGCGATGGCCTTGCCCACGTCTTCGTTCCAGTCGTTGATATCGACGAGATAGCCGTTGGCATCGGTTTCCACGGTCTTGCCATTGATTTCGTAGGACATGCTTGTACCTCCTGGTCAGATTGCGGTTGCCCGCCCGCGAGCAGGCGATGAATTTCTTGCAAGAATTAGAATTCTATAAAATTCGAAAGGACTAGTCATCCCTGGCCGGATCCACGGCCTGGATGCCCTTCATGGGGAGAAAAATGCCGCATCCGATATGCTGGTGCCTTCCCAATCCTTCCTGCTGCAGTTTCAGGGAATCGGCGGGACTGAGGTCGGCAATCATCAGGCTACGGGTATGCAGGGGGCCTTCCGGTGTGCTGATGTGGCTGCCCTTGCCGCACAGGGCCTTGCGCACCTTGATGCCCTGAGCGGCCAGTTCGTCCGCCATGCGCCGCAGGAACAGGTTTTCGTCTTCCCACTCGTCGTTGCGCATGAGCACGTGGCGGGCATAGAGGGTGTCATGGCTGGCAAGAGGCCGGGTTTTGGGTTTGCCCAGGGTCAGCTCACAGCCGTCGATGTCCAGGGTGACGCCGTCGAGCCGCCTTGCTATCTCGTCTGCCTGGTCAGCGGGAACGCGCAGCCTCATGCGGGTGCGCCGCGACGGCATGAGATACTGTCCCAGAGAGGGGTCCGGCCGTTCCCAGCCGTTCTGGGAGCCAGCGATATGAATCTCATGAACGGCGATGCCGTTGTCACGCATTTGGGGCAGCAGCTGTTCGAGGGCCTGGCTCAGGGCATGCAGGTGATCCACGGGAAGCTGGCGGCATTGCATTGAGAAGGCCAGGTCCACCGTTTCGCTGCTGGTCTGCTGTTCTTCCGCCTTGTCTTCTTCCCACAACATGGCTTCAGTCCTCGGGGATGCGGGCGCGCAGTTCGTCCCTGTCGAACCACCAGTCGTCCTGCACCAGTACGTCCACGATGTTACGCAGGCGCACCAGGAACTTGTCCGGCTGATCCAGCTCCAGTTTTTCTATCCAGTAGTCGAACTGGGCCTGGTCGCTGACGCCACTGTGGCGGTTGGCCACCTTGCCCAGCATCTGCTGGGTAAAAAACAGGAGGTCTTCCCGGCGGGAGTCTCCTTCCGTGCGCACGTCAACGATGAAAGCGGCGGTGGCGGCGGCCACGGCGGCACCGTCGGAGTCGTCGGGGGTGTCGTCGATGATGTGGTGCAGCAGTTCCACGGAGATTTCCGGGTCTATGGGGTAGGTGACGCCCAGCCACACACCCTGTCCCAGGGCGCTGAGGGAACCGGGCTGATCGCTCAGGTACATGATATTGCAACAGTCAGCGGCGGCCTCCCAGTTTTCCTTGGCGAGAAAATGATCGAAGGCCTCGCGGCACAGGGACCAGGCCTGGTCACCGCGTTTAAGATCCGCCAGGATGCGCCCCATGTCCAGCTGCAGCTGTGCCCGCTCGTTGGCATCCGACGCCTTGGGGAGGCGGGCTTCCATCTCCGCCAGCTCAGCTTCCAGGCGCGCTTTTTCCACGGCGTCCATGTTTGCGGATTCCGCTACAGTATCTTCGAGCTTGTCGGGATTATGGAAGTCCATGGGAATCAGTACCTGCTGCTGAAAGCGGCTTCCAGCCGATCTTCCCAGTCTTCCGGTGTATCGGGGAATTCCGGCTTCACGTCGAACTGGAGAAAACGTTCGCCTCTCTGGGCGAACACTTTGACGAGCTGCAACAGTTCTTCGAAAGTCTCCAGGTCGTGATTGGAAATCAATATGTTGCTCAGGGTCAGGACTTCATTGCTCATGGCGTTGTGCACTCTGGTAATCGGGTTGGAAATCAGCAGTTAGGGACGAGCCAAAAACCCACGTTTATTTGACGTAGATCAACTGTATTTGTCGGGCGCTTGACGAATCAATTAGCGGTCTCTAATATGCCCCGACAGTCCGGTAGTTGCGTATACTCTAACATACTAACATTGGAAAACGTCTCCCATTACCACTCGGACCGAGTGGTGTTTGTACCTGCGGTGTCCTGGATGACACCTTGTGTATCAATGAGTTGGAGACCGTATGGCCGGGCGGCACAGCTTCGGACTATCCCAAAGGGGATAGAGGCTTGCGGTCCTGCTACCCCCGAAGGTGGAGTATTAAGCTCGTCGTTCCTCGGCTATATTAGCTGTCGTTGATGAAACCTTTGCCTGGAAGGCAGGTGGTTGTCATCACATAATTTTAAGGAGTGACGACGTAAAGAGTTACTGAAGCGCTGAGGCCGAAGCGGTTTCAGCGGTTCTCAAAAAACCGCAAGCAATTCACGATCTAGTCAGGAGAAACCCAAAATGGCGATCGACAAGCATGATACACCCATGATTGACCAGCTCGTAGACGGTCCTTGGCCCAGCTTCATCAAAGGCATCAAGCGTCTGCGTGACGAGCACCCCAGTGAGCGCATCAACGGCATGGCCAACGACCTGCTGGGTCAGCTGGAGACTTCCTACGAAACCCGCAAGGGCTATTGGAAGGGCGGCACTATTTCCGTTTTCGGTTACGGCGGCGGCATCATTCCCCGGTTCACCGAGCTGAAGAAAGACGATGGCAGCTCCATGTTCCCGAAGGCGGAAGAGTTCCACACCATGCGCATCCAGCCCCCCGGCGGTTTTCACTACACCACTGACATGCTGCGCAAGATCATGGATATCGACGAGAAATATGGCTCCGGCATGATCTGTCTGCATGGTCAGACCGGTAACCTGATGCTGGTCGGCATGGATTCCGACGCCATCCAGCCCTGCTTCGATGAAATGAACGCCATTGGTTGGGACCTCGGCGGTGCCGGGCCCTGCGTGCGTACCGGCATGTCCTGCGTGGGTGCGGCCCGTTGCGAGCATTCCTGCGCGGACGAGATGAAGATCAACCGCGTGCTCCTGAACAACTTCCAGGACGACATGCACCGTCCCGCCCTGCCTTACAAGTTCAAGTTCAAGGTTTCCGGCTGCGCCAACGACTGCACCAACTCCATTCAGCGTGCGGACATGGCCATCATCGGCACCTGGCGCGACGACATGAAGGTTGACCAGGACGAGGTCAAGGCTTTCGTGGAGAAGAAGGGCCGCAAGTACGTTGTAGACAATGTCATCAGCCGCTGCCCCACCAACTCCCTGTCCCTGAACGACGACAACACCCTCGAGGTGAACAACAAGGATTGCGTGCGCTGCATGCACTGCATCAACGTCATGACCAAGGCGCTGTCCGCGGGCGACGACAAGGGCGTGACCATCCTCATTGGTGGTAAGCGTACCCTGAAGATCGGCGACCTGTTCGGCACCGTTCTGGTTCCCTTCATGAAGCTCGATACTGACGAGGATTACGAGAAACTGGTGGAGCTGGCCGAAGAG
>JALVEW010000171.1 GCA_027030425.1 Sedimenticola sp. | reverse complement strand
CGCATGGGACCCGATGGCGTTTTCGTGGCCGATGAAGTCCTGGCCAAGCACGATGAAAACTACATGCCGCCGGAAGTGGCGGAGGCCCTTGAAAAGGGTCATCAGAAGGGAATCGAGGCCATGGCCAAGGAGAACAAGCCGCTATGATTCCCGAGATCGGACACTTTGCCCTGATACTGGCCCTGGTCGTTTCCCTGGTGCAGGCCGCCCTGCCCCTGGCCGGCGCCCAGAAAGGCATCGCTTCCTGGGTGGCTATCGCCAAGCCGGCGGCTCGCCTGCAGTTCGTCTTTATGGCCATTTCATTCGGTTGCCTCACCTGGAGTTTCATGCAGAGTGATTTCTCCGTGCTCTACGTGGCTTCCAACTCCAACACCGCTCTGCCGGACATCTACAAGATTTCAGGTGTCTGGGGTGCCCATGAGGGTTCACTGCTGCTGTGGGCGTTGATTCTTTCCATCTGGACTACTGCCGTGACCTTGTTTGGCCGCAGCATTCCTCCAGTGATGATGGCCCGGGTGTTGGGTATCCTGGGGCTGATTTCCATCGGCTTCCTTGCCTTCATGCTGTTCACTTCCAACCCTTTTGAGCGGCTCATGCCGCCAGCGCCGGAAGGCCGTGATCTCAACCCTCTGCTGCAGGATCCTGGACTGGCCATTCATCCGCCCATGCTCTACATGGGCTATGTGGGTTTTGCCATCCCCTTCGCCTTTGCCCTGGCGGCCATGCTTGGTGGCCGTCTGGATGCGGCCTGGGCGCGCTGGTCACGTCCCTGGACCCAGATTGCCTGGGTGTTTCTTACCTTGGGCATCGCTTTGGGCTCCTGGTGGGCCTATTACGAGCTGGGCTGGGGCGGCTGGTGGTTCTGGGATCCGGTTGAGAACGCCTCTTTCATGCCCTGGTTGGTGGGCACGGCCCTGATGCATTCCCTGGCGGTGACGGAAAAGCGTGGCGCCTTCAAGGCGTGGACGGTGCTTCTGGCCATATTTGCTTTCTCCCTGAGCCTGTTGGGCACCTTCCTGGTGCGTTCCGGGGTGCTTACGTCCGTGCATGCTTTTGCTTCCGATCCTTCCCGGGGGCTGTTTATCCTGTTCTTCCTCATTGCCGTGGTGGGCGGCTCTCTGGCGCTTTATGCTGTGCGCGCTTCCAAGATCCGCAGCTATGTGCGTTTTGACCTGGTATCGAAGGAGACGGCCTTGTTGCTCAACAATGTGATTCTGGTAGTCACCTGCGCCAGTATCCTGCTGGGCACCCTCTATCCCCTGCTCATGGATGCGCTGGGCGTGGGCAAGATTTCCGTGGGACCTCCCTATTTCAATGCCGTGTTCATTCCTCTCACGATCCCCTTGGCGGTGCTGGTAGGGGTGGGAAGCCTGGCTCGCTGGAAGAAGGACAGTTTCAGTAATATCTGGCCGAAAGTACGCGTGGCCCTGGTGGCGAGTCTGGTGTTTGGCGTACTGTACCCCGTCGTGGTCATGCAGCAGTTCACCTGGCAGGCGGCGCTGGGCATGACCCTGGCTTTCTGGGTGTTCTTCACGACGCTGAAGAGCCTCAAGGAACAATCTCGGGGGCGGGGCCTGGGAGGGCTTTCCCTGTCCCAGTGGGGCATGACCCTGGGCCACACGGGCATCGCCGTGTTCATCGTGGGCATTACCCTGACCTCCATCTACAGCACGGAAAAGGACCTGCGCCTGGAGAAGGGGGAGACCTTCGAAATGGGCGGTTATGCCTTTACCTTCAAGGGTTCCACCCACCTGAAGGGGCCAAACTACGAGGGCGACCGGGGTGAGGTAATCATCACCCGGAGCGGCGAAGTCATTGCCACCCTGTACCCGGAAAAGCGCAATTACCGTTCCGGCATGCCCATGACCGAGGCGGGCATAGACGCGGGCCTGACCCGCGACCTGTTCGTGGCCATGGGTGAACCCCTGGGTAGTGAGGGCGCCTGGAGCGTGCGCATCTACCACAAGCCTTATGTGCGCTGGATATGGCTGGGAGCTCTCATCATGGCGTTGGGAGGCATTTTCTCGGCCACCGACAGGCGCTATCGTGTACTGGCCCGCCGCGCCATGCTGGCAGGCAAGGCAGGAGCAACCGCATGAGCAAGAACCGTGCTTTCATTCCATTGCTGATATTCCTGGCCATGGCTGGCCTGTTCTATTTCGTGCTGATGCAGATGAACAAGGGGGAATACAATCCAAGGGACATTCCTACCGAGTTCATCGGCCGCCAGGCCCCGGCCATCGACCTGCCCAACCTGCTGGCGGAGAACGACCGGGTGAAGAGCAGTGACTACGCCGGCAGGGTGTGGTTGCTCAATGTGTGGGGAACCTGGTGTCCCGAGTGCTGGAAAGAGCATCCCTACCTGCTGGAGCTCAAGCGCC
>JALVEW010000170.1 GCA_027030425.1 Sedimenticola sp. | reverse complement strand
CAAAGCCGGACTGGCGGCCGTGGAAGAACTCGGGCGCCTGAACGGCATTGCCCTGAACTGCCGGTATTTCGACCAGGTCAAACGCATCAAGCAGATACTCATCGACAACCTGCCCAAGCGCAGAGAGCTGGGCCAGGTGTTCGAGGAAAAGACGGATGCTTCCTTCAAGGAATTCATCCAGTCCGGCGCCGCCTGCCCCTCTCCTGCCGCTTTTGCCGGCGATGTTGGCAAGGCGGGAGACGATCTGGCCAGGGTTTTTGCTTCCAATTGACCACAGCCCGGCGGAACGGCGCCGGCCCCGAAGGTTTGCCATGAGAAAGTTTTTCCCCGGTTTTTCCCTGTTGGCTGCAATGGTACTGATGCTTGCGGCCAAGGCTTCCCTTGCCGAAGACCACGACCTGCGCGTAGTGGTGAGCATCAAGCCCGTACACTCCCTGATGGCCAGCCTGATGAAGGGGGTTCGTCCTCCCGAGCTGCTGGTGGGCAAGGGGGAGATTCCCTACGGCTGGAAGCCCACGGCGGAACAAGAGGCCCATATCAAGGACGCGGATATCGTCATTTGGGCGGGGCCGGAGCTGGAAAAGAGCCTGGCGCCCGTCATTGAGGCGCTGCCCAAGGACAAACCGGTGCTGACCCTTCTTGACAGTCTGGACCTGAAAATCCTGCCGTCCCGCTGGAACGACACGGACCGTGATCCCTATTTCTGGCTGGACAGCCGCAATGCCCTGATTCTCATCGATGTCCTGACCAAGCTGCTCATGGACAGGGATTATGCCCGGGCGCATCTGTACAAGCGCAACCGTGACGCCCTGTTCGAGAAACTGGCGGAACTGGACCGGCGCCTGGAATACGGCTACCGGGGCCTCAAGGGGGGCGTGGTGCTGGCCTATTACGACACCCAGCAGTACTTCGAACAGGCTTATGCCCTCAAGCTGGGGGGGGTGCTGTCACCTTCTCCCGATGTTCCCGTGAGTGCGGAAAAGCTGCTCAAGGAGCGGCAGAAGCTGCAGAACGGTTGGTATGCCTGCCTGCTCACAGAAGCTGGTATGAAAATGCCCGCCCTGGACCTGCTGGTCAGCGGCGTGGACATCAACCATGTGGAGCTGGACAGCTTCGGCAGCACCATGGAGCCGGGTGAAGGCCTCTACCTGGACGTCATGGAGCACAACACCAGCCTCATCAAGGCCTGCGTGAGCAAGACCGCCGCCGACCTGGAGGCCGCCAGGAAACCAGAAGTCACGCTGGCCCCCGTCCCGAACAGTGGCCGTATCGGCGGTCGCTTCCTGCTTACGGACCACAAGGGCAATATGGTCACCGAGGAGGACATGAAGGGCAAATACCAGCTCATCTACTTCGGCTACACCTATTGCCCGGATGTCTGCCCCACCTCTCTCAGCGTGATGATGACCGCTCTCAAGAAGTTCGATCCCAAGGCCAAACGCGTCCAGCCTTATTTCATCACCGTTGACCCCCAGCGGGATACCCAGAAAGTGATGGCGGACTATGTGAACTACTTTGGCAAGACCCTCATCGGCTTGCGTGGCACCGAGGCAATGACCCAGCGCATCATCAAGGAATTCGGGGTGGTCGTGGAAAAGGTGGTGGACGATCCCGCCCACCCGGAGAAATACCTCATCGACCACACGGCCAGCCTCTACCTGATGGCGCCGGACGGGCGCTTCATCACCAAGTTCGCCCATGGCATCACACCCGGGCAGCTGGTGAAAAAGCTTGAGGAATACATGAAGTAGGCAGTGGGGCCAGATGGAAGCCGGATTATTGCCTAGCGGGTTTGAAAAAACCTGGAACGGCTTTTAGCGTGGTTTGCAATGAAGCTCAGGGAATCTCGGGCTTGCCGCTGACACGCCTGAATTTTCCCAGTGTCTCTCCCTGCCGGGTGAGAACGCCCATGCCATCTTCGCCTACCTGGAAGATGAACTGTTCTTCCTGCTCCGTATCCGTGGACGGCGTACAGTCCATCCTGGCGGAATGCCTGTCCGTGCCGCCCCAGAAGCAGTGCCAGGTGGCTGCGGGTTGGCGGCTGGTGAACAGCCCGCGCCCCTCGTAGGACAAGGTCAGGCGGGAAATGCCCCAGTCGTTTTCCTTCGCCGCGGTCCAGTTGCCCGCGCCGGGGTGGGGTGAGCAGGCCGACAGCAACAGAGCGATGGCTGGCAGGAAGAGACAGGTTCTGGCAACAGGATGCATCATTCAGGAGAACAGGAATTCCGGGAAAGTCGGCATCATACCGCAATTGTCGCAGGGGTCGAACCACAGGGGTCGGAGTCAAATCACCCAAGGAGGCGGAATTTACGCAGCAACGCCACCTTGATTTGACTCCGACCCCGTGCCACCCCGTCTGGCTCTGCTCCAGGGGTCGGAGTCAAATAACCCAGGG
>JALVEW010000169.1 GCA_027030425.1 Sedimenticola sp. | reverse complement strand
TCCAGGTACTCGTTGTTGCCCTGGGTCTGCCAGTGGCTGACGTCGAAGCGGTGTATGCCCGCGTCGAAACCCGCGGCCAGGTCGAAGCTGGTGTTTTCATAACCCCGGTCGATGGAGGAGGCAGCCAAAGGAGGGAAGCCGTCGGTTACCTGATAGGATAGACTAGCGCTCAGGCGGTGATTGTCCGCCGCGTGGCCCAGGTGGGCGTTGGCTTTCCAGGTGTTGTCGCTGCCGCCTTCCAGGGCGCCGCCGAAGCTGAGCTTCTCCGAGCCGGCCTTGCGGGTGATGATATTGATGACACCGCCGATGGCGCCGGAACCCCAGAGGGTGGAGCGGGGGCCCTTGTAGATTTCGATGCGCTCGATGTTTTGCGGGTCGATGTGCTGCAGGGCGGCGCTGCCCACGCTGCCGGAGTTGATGGGCACGCCGTCGATCATCACCAGGTTGTGATCGCTCTCGGTGCCGCGGATGAACAGGGAGGCGGCCTGGCCGGGACCGCCATTGCGGCCGATCTCCAGGCCGGTGCGGAATTTGAGCAGGTCGGCGATGTCCGTGGCCGCCGAGCGCTGGATTTCATCGGCGGTGATGACTTCCATGCTGGCCAGAGTATCGTCGAGTTCAACGGGATAGCCGGTGGCGGTGACCACCAGGGGTTCCAGGGTTTCGGCGGCATGGGCCGACGTCATGGCCGCGGCAAGGGCCAGAAAAAGGGTGGAGTTCTTCATTGTCGTATTCCTTGTCAGAGGCGCACACCCGCGCCGGGTTGGAAACAACAGAGGGCCGGTATCCGGACTGATGGGCGGCCCTGTGGCCCGAAACCGCGCCTTCCCACGACATTGTCGCAGTGGCCTGTGCGGGTTCTTCTCCCAATCACCGTTGCGGGGGCAGTGCCGGTCTTGCACCGGCTTCCCGTTTAACCCTGGGCCAGGCGGGGTCGGAGTCAAATGGGGCTGGCGGGGTCGGAGTCAAATCAGGAATGGTATCGGGAAAATTCAATGATCCCGGGTGATTTGACTCCGACCCCTGCAATGACCCGGGGTGATTTGACTCCGACTCCTGAACCTGCTGGCAGGGCACCCTCTGGCGAGGGCGCAGTCTGTCAGGGATGGTAACTGCCGTCAAGGAGGAGCATTGAGCAGCCGGGCAGGTCTCGCGAGCCAGGTGGGGTCGGAGTCAAATCAGGAAGGGTATTGGGAAAATTCAACGATACCGGGTGATTGGATTCCGACCCCAGAGCTTATTCCTGAGCCTGGAAGCCAGGAACCGTCAGGCGGCAGTCAGGGCAAAGGCCTTTTCTGAGCTGTCCAGCCAGATTTCCTGGAGTTCCCGCAATGACAGGATCCGTTCATCCGGCGGTTCATGGTTTTCATAACGCTGGGTTAGCTCGAGTATCTGTCCCAGTTTCCCCCGGTGTTCGAGGAGGGCGGCATTGATTTCCGCTGAGAGGGCCAGTTCCGAAAGTATCAGGTCCATGTGCTGATCCAGGAGCGCATCCAGAACGGACAGCAATCCCACGGTAAAGGCGCTGTTCCTCAGCTCAGGTGCAATGCGGCGTGCGATGCTGCTGCACATGTTGGCGCGTACCGACGCCGTGTGGAACAGGCTGGCGGGCTTGTTCTTGAACCGTGAAAGAGCGATGAGCACGGCCAGGGAGCGGATGCGCTCATGCCCCATGAGGATGATGGCTTCCTGTATGGAGTTGATGGTGCGGGGCAGGGAGCAGGCGGCGGAGTTGATGTAGCGCAGTACTTTCATGCTCAGGGCCGGATCATTGGCGATGAGTTCTTCTATGTCCTGGATCCTGGATTCCGGATCCGTGAGGGCCGAGAGCAGGCGCATGACCAGGAAGTGGTTCTCCGTCAGCCTTTTTCCGGAGACGATACTGGGCCGGGAGAAATAATACCCCTGGAACAGGTCGAAACCCATGTCGCTCAGGGCCTGGTATTCCTCAGCAGTTTCCAGCTTTTCCGCGAGCAGTGTGATGCCCTGATCCCGCAGCGGGACAAGCAGGTCGGGCAGCTGTTCCAGGTCCACTCCGGGAATCTCCACCTTCACGATATTGCAATAGGGCAGGAGGGGGTGCCACCTGTCCTCGAAGCAGTAGTCGTCCAGGGCAATGCGCACGCCGCGCTCATGGAGTTTCTTTACACCCCGGATGACGGCATCCGTGATGGTGATGTTCTCCAGCACTTCCAGCACCACCGTTTCCTGTTCGAAGGGAATGTCCGGCATCTCCGTGAAGAATGCTTCGGTGAGATTGATGAATGCCGGGTGATGGCCAACGATGCGGGACAGGCCTATTTCCATGAATGCGTTCAGCAGCACCCGGGAAGATGCCTGGTCGCCGTTGGATGCCGAAAGCCTTTCCTTTGGGTCCCGGTACAGCAGCTCGTAGCCATATACGTTCAGGCGGCGATCATGAATGGCCTGGCGGCCGATCTGGATCTCGGTTGTCAGCTTGGGGGGATGATTATCGTCCATGGCTCGTTTACAACTGGGCTGAAAGGGTCATGGCTGAATGTCGGCGGCATGCCGGGAAACTTGATAGCCGTATTTTCTTTCTCGTGCCCGGCAGGGTCATTTGCACTGAAAGAGAAGGGAGAAATGGAGTAAAATAGTCGGATATTTCCAAGTCCTGTGGCAAAACAAGATGTTCGAGCGTCTGCGTGAAGACATTCAGTCCGTTTTCGATCGTGATCCGGCGGCACGCACCAGTTTTGAGGTACTGACCACCTACCCGGGCGTGCATGCAGTTCTAGCGCACCGTCTGGCTCATGGGCTGTGGAAGCGCAATTTCAAGTGGCTGGGGCGCCTGGTGTCCAATCTGGCACGCTGGGTGACGGGCATCGAAATCCACCCCGGCGCCACCATCGGTCGCCGCTTTTTCATCGATCACGGCATGGGAGTGGTGATAGGCGAAACCGCTGTCATTGGCGACGACTGCACTCTCTACCACGGCGTGACCCTGGGAGGAACCACTTGGGAGAAAGGCAAGCGCCATCCCACCCTGGGCAATGACGTAGTGGTGGGTGCCGGCGCCAAGGTGCTGGGGCCCATCGATATCGGCGACGGGGCACGTATCGGCTCCAATGCCGTGGTGGTCAAGCCCGTGCCGGCTAATGCCACCGTGGTGGGCATTCCCGGCCGCCTGGTGGAGCGGCGGGCCGAGAGCGACAACGCCCATCGGGAGAAGCTGGCCCGCAAAATGGGTTTTGACGCTTATGGTGCCACCCAGGATGCTCCCGATCCCGTAGCCAACGCCATCAACTGCATGCTCGATCATGTGCATGTGCTGGAGAGCAAGATGTCGCGCATGTGCGAAGTGCTCAAAAGCATGGGCTACACGGACGAGGAGGTAGACCTTCCCGAGCTGACCTCCTGCGAAATCGTATCCACGGCTGAGGAGCTGCATAAGCTGGGTGGCGAGGACGATAACAAAGGCGATGACCGCTGATGGCGGTGGAAGACAGCATCCCTGCATGTCAATACTTGACTAAAATAGTCGGTAATGTATAGTTGCGCCCATATTCGCTACGGGATACGGACAGATGAGATTGACGACCAAAGGCAGATACGCGGTGACCGCCATGCTCGATCTGGCGCTGCACTGCGGTGACGGCCCCGTGAGCTTGGCTGAGATCGCCGACCGCCAGGATATCTCCCTGTCCTACCTGGAACAGCTGTTCTCCCGCCTGCGCAAACGCGAACTGGTGACCAGCATCCGCGGTCCCGGCGGTGGTTACCTGCTGGGGCAGGACGCCCGGCGTATTGACGTGGCCGGTGTCATCACCGCCGTGGACGAGCGCCTGGATTCCACTGCCTGCGGCGGCAAGGGCAACTGTCATGGCGACAAGCGCTGCCTGACCCACGAGCTATGGCAGGATCTCAGTGAGAGCATTCATGATTACCTCAGCAGCATCAGCCTGCAGGACCTGCTGGACAAGCAGCTGGCCAGGGACAAGCGCAAGAGCCAGTCTGCCACCCTTTCCTGGGCGGATTCCGCCAAACAACACTGAGCAAGAACACCCCTGGAGCATTGCATGAAACTCCCTATCTATTTTGACTATTCGGCAACGACCCCCGTGGATGAGCGGGTGGCGGAAAAGATGTGCCGGTGCCTGACCCTGGATGGTACCTTCGGTAATCCCGCCTCGCGCAGCCATCCTTTTGGTTGGGAAGCCGAAAAGCTGGTGGATGAGGCCCGCGAGAACGTTGCAGCCCTCATCAACGCCGACCCCCGGGAGATCATCTGGACCTCCGGCGCCACCGAGTCCGACAACCTGGCCATCAAGGGGGCGGCCCACTTCTATCACAAGCGGGGCAAGCACATCGTCACCGTCAAGACCGAACACAAGGCGGTGCTGGACACCTGCCGCCAGTTGGAGCGGGAAGGCTACGAAGTCACTTATCTGGATGTGCAACCCAACGGCCTGCTGGATCTCGATGCCTTCCGTGACGCCTTGCGCGAGGACACTATCCTGGCCTCGGTGATGCATGTGAATAACGAGATCGGCGTGATCCAGGACATTGCCGCCATCGGCGAGATTTGCCGGGAGAAAAAGATTGTATTTCATGTAGATGCAGCGCAAAGTGCAGGTAAAGTCGAGATTGATACCCAGGCGCTGCCCGTGGACCTGATGAGCTTTTCCGCCCACAAGATCTATGGCCCCAAGGGCATGGGCGCCCTCTACGTGCGGCGCAAGCCCCGGGTTCGCCTGGAGGCGCAGATGCACGGCGGCGGCCACGAGCGCGGCCTGCGCTCCGGCACCCTAGCCACCCACCAGATCGTGGGCATGGGCGAGGCCTTCCGTATTGCCAGGGAAGAAATGGCCGAGGAGAATGCCCGCCTGCTGGCCCTGCGCAATCGCCTGTGGGACGGTCTCAAGGACATGGAAGAAGTCTATGTCAACGGCGATCTGGAACAGCGGGTTGCCGGCAACCTGAATGTGAGCTTCAATTATGTTGAGGGTGAGAGCCTGATGATGGCCTTGAAGGACATTGCCGTGTCCTCGGGTTCCGCCTGCACCTCGGCCAGTCTGGAGCCCAGCTATGTGCTGCGGGCCATCGGCAGGCCGGACGAGCTGGCCCACAGCTCCCTGAGATTCACCCTGGGGCGGTACACGACAGAGGAAGAAATCGATTTTGTTATCAAAAAGATAAGAGAACAAGTTCAGAGATTGCGTGATCTTTCTCCCCTGTGGGATATGTACAAGGCGGGGATTGATCTGAACAGCGTACAGTGGGCGGCGCACTAAAGTATTTTTCCAGATAGAGGCACAATGTCATGGCATACAGTGACAAGGTAATCGATCATTACGAAAATCCCCGCAACGTGGGGCAGATGGACGACCAGGCGAAAAACGTGGGCACCGGCATGGTGGGGGCGCCCGCCTGCGGCGACGTCATGCGCCTGCAGATCGAGGTGGGTGATGACGGTGTGATCAAGGACGCCAAGTTCAAGACCTACGGCTGTGGCAGCGCCATTGCTTCCAGTTCCCTGCTCACCGAGTGGGTGAAGGGCAAGACCCTGGAAGAGGCGCAGCAGATCAAGAACACCGACATCGCCGAGGAACTGGCCCTGCCGCCGGTGAAGGTGCATTGCTCGGTGCTGGCGGAAGACGCCATCAAGGCCGCCATCGAAGACTTCCAGTCCAAGCAGGACTGAGCCATGGCCATCTCTCTCACGGAAACCGCCGCCGAGCGGGTCAAGAGCTTCCTGGAGAACCGGGGCAAGGGGCTGGGCGTGCGCCTGGCGGTGAAGACCTCCGGCTGTTCCGGCATGGCCTATGTCATCGAGTTCGTGGACGAGCTGGACGAGGAGAACGACGAGGTCTTCGAAGACCACGGCGTGAAGCTGGTGGTGGACAAAAAGAGCCTGCTGTACCTGGACGGCACCGAGGTGGACTACGGCAGGGAAGGGCTGAACGAAGGCTTCAAGTTCAACAATCCCAACGCCAAGGCTTCCTGTGGCTGCGGCGAAAGCTTCACTGTCTGATTGGTCTCGGATTCAGCGGGGCAGCCATGTTCGACCTTTCCAAGAACCATTTCGAGCTGTTTGGCCTGCCCGTGGACTTCATCATTGACGGTGCGGCGCTGGCGGAACGGTACCGCGAGCTGCAGCGGGTGGTGCATCCCGACCGCTATGCCAATGCCAGCGAGCAGGAACAGCGCCTCTCCCTGCAGCGGGCCACTCGCATCAACGAGGCATTCGAAACCCTCAAGAATCCCGTGAGCCGCGCCCAGTACCTGCTCTCCCTGCATGGCATAGACATGCAGGCGGAAAAGGAAACCACCAGGGACACGGCTTTTCTCATGGAGCAGCTGGAGCTGCGCGAAGCCCTGGAGAACGCCCGCAACGCGGATGATCCCCAGGCGGTGCTGGACGAACTCATGGACCGCATCAGCGCCATGATTCGCAAGCAAGTGGCGCAGATGGCCATCCATTTTGAAGATCCCAACCCCGTCAACCTGCAGGCCGCCCGGGAATCGGTGCGCAAGATGCAGTTTCTGAACAAATTGCTCTCCGAGGCCGAGGCCCTGGAAGCCGAACTCGAGGACATGCTCTGATGGCCTTGCTGCAGATTGCCGAGCCGGGCCAGGCGGCGGCCCCCCACGAACACAAGCTGGCTGCGGGCATTGACCTGGGCACCACCAACTCCTTGGTGGCCGCCGTGCGCAGCGGCCAGGCGCAGACCCTGCCGGACGAGGAGGGCAGGCATCTGCTGCCCTCCGTGGTGCGCTATACCGCCGATGGCGTCATCGTGGGCCACGCGGCCCGGGAAGCCGCCGCCGAAGACCCCCTGAACACCATTGCCTCGGCCAAGCGCCTCATCGGCCGTCCCGTATCCGACATCAAGTCACTGGGCGGTAGCCTGCCCTATGAGTTCGTGGACCAGGACAGCAGCGTGCCCCGTCTGCGTACCGTGGCCGGAGATGTCAGCCCCATGGAAGTGTCGGCGGAGATTCTCAAGGTGCTGGCGAAACGTGCCGAGGATACCCTGGGCGGTGAACTGAGCGGTGTGGTTATCACCGTGCCTGCCTATTTTGACGACGCCCAGCGCCAGGCCACCAAGGATGCCGCCCGCCTGGCCGGCCTCAAGGTCTTCCGTCTGCTCAACGAACCCACCGCCGCCGCCGTGGCCTATGGCCTGGACCGGGGCGCCGACGGCGTGCACGCCATTTTCGACCTGGGGGGCGGCACCTTCGATATTTCCATCCTGCGCCTCAACAAGGGCGTGTTCGAGGTCATGTCCACGGGGGGCGATTCCGCCCTGGGCGGCGATGATTTCGACCAGGCCATTGCCGAGTGGATCATGGAACAGGCCGGCATTGCCGATGACGCCGATCACAGGGTGCTGCGCCAGCTCATGGCCGACGCCCGCGCCGCCAAGGAAGCCCTGAGCGGCAGGGACCAGGTGGAGCTGGACATCAGCATTCCCGGCGATGGCCGCTGGCAGGGTGTGCTGGACAGGGATACCTTCAACAGCCTGGTGGACCCCCTCATCCGCAAGACCATCAGCGCCTGCCGCCGGGCCCTGCGCGACGCGGACATTTCCGTGGACGAGGTGCGGGAAGTGGTCATGGTCGGTGGCTCCACGCGCATGCCCCGGGTGCGCGAGAAAGTGGGGGAGTTCTTCCAGCGTGAACCCCTGGTGGACATCGACCCGGACAAGGTGGTGGCCCTTGGCGCCGCCATTCAGGCGGACATACTGGCGGGCAACAAGCCTGACGACGAGATTCTGCTGCTGGACGTCATTCCCCTGTCCCTGGGACTGGAAACCATGGGCGGCCTGGTGGAAAAAGTCATTCCCCGCAACACCACCATTCCCGTGGCCCGGGCCCAGGAGTTCACCACTTTCAAGGACGGCCAGACCGCCATGGCCATCCACGTGGTGCAGGGCGAGCGCGAGATGGTGGAGCACTGCCGCTCCCTGGCTCGCTTCGAACTGCGCGGCATTCCCCCCATGGTGGCGGGCGCGGCGCGCATTCGTGTCACTTTCAGAGTGGACGCGGACGGCCTCCTCAACGTGGAGGCGGAAGAACTCAGCCAGGGCGTGAAGGCCCGGGTGACGGTCAAGCCTTCCTACGGCCTCACGGACGAGGAAATCAGCGGCATGCTGCAGGCCTCTTTCGAGCATGCCGAGGAAGACATGCAGGAGCGCAAGCTGGCGGAAGCCCGGGTGGAAGGTCTGCGCGTGGTGGAAGCCCTGCAGGCGGCCCTGGCCGCCGACGGCGACAAGCTGCTCAGCGCTGAGGAGCGCCCGCCCATAGACCAGGCTCTGGCCCAGCTGCAGGAAGCCATTGCCGGTGATGATCCGGACGCCATCGACCGCCTGGCGAAGAATGTGGAGAAAGTTTGCGAGTTCTACGTGGAGCGGCGCATGAACAGCGGCATACAGGAAGCCATGGCCGGCCACAGGCTTGATGAATTCAAGGACCTGTAGCGCGGGCCCGCCATCACAGACACAGCTATAGAGAAGCAATATGCCCCAGATCATTTTTCTTCCTCACGAGGAAATCTGCCCCGAAGGCGCGGTCATCGAGGCCGAGCCCGGTACCACCATCTGTGACGCCGCCCTGGAGCACGGCATAGAGATCGAGCACGCCTGCGAGAAATCCTGCGCCTGCACCACCTGCCACGTCATCGTGCGCGAAGGCTTCGATTCCCTCAACGAGGCCAGCGACACCGAAGAAGACCTGCTGGACAAGGCCTGGGGCCTGGAACCCGAATCCCGCCTCAGCTGTCAGGCGGAAGTGGGGGATGAGGACCTGGTGGTCGAAATCCCCAAGTACACCATCAACCAGGTATCGGAGAATCACTGATGGGACTGCGCTGGACAGACGTACTGGATATTGCCATCGAACTGGACGAAGCCCATCCCGACGTGGACCCCCTCAAGGTCAACTTCGTGGAACTGCGCGACATGGTTGTCGCCCTGCCGGATTTCGACGATGACCCGGACAAGACCGGCGAGAAAATCCTCGAAGCCATACAGATGCACTGGATAGAAGAACGGGAGTGACCCGGCGCCATCCAGTTGAGCAAAGCATGTAGGGCGCAATAGCGATAGCGTATTGCACCGCATATCAACCCAGCCGTAGGCCGGATCAAGCAAAGCGGATCCGGCAACAGCTTGGTGCATTCCCGCGCGATTTTTGAAACAATGGCGCCCAGTTTTCCATTCCAGTGAGTAGTTCCATGCCCCTGATCAAAGCCTTTACCGGTCTGCGTCCTGTTGCCGGCCGCGCCGATGATGTCGT
>JALVEW010000168.1 GCA_027030425.1 Sedimenticola sp. | reverse complement strand
GCCTGCTTCAGGCGCAGGGGCAGCCGCCAGCGCTCTCCCGGCTTCAGATCCGGCGCTTCCCTGTACCAGCTCAACCGGAGTTTCCAGCGGCCATTCAGGCGCCGGTTTGCCATTTCCAGGCTGTCCGCGAGAAAAAAGAACCGGGTGCGATGGGCATTCACGTCCGGCAATCCAAGGACGACACCCTCGGCAGTCAGTGTATCTTTCAGAAATACCGGCGGAATCTCCCGGGGCGCATGAAGCAATGCGCTGGCATGGCTCCAGGTGAAGCCGGCCAGCAGGGCAAGCGGAAACAGGGCAGCGGGAAAGCGGCGCGCCCACCACAGAACGGGCAGCAAAGGCAGGAACCACCGTGCGTCCGGCAGGAAAGAAAGCTGTTGAAACCCCGCCACGCCCAGCAGGACGCCGGCAGCGGCAATGACTGGCATCAGCATCACGATTCATCCTTGAATCAAAACTTTTGACCTGAAGCATGCAATCTTCAAATAAGCTGGTCAAGGTTGGCCGTTCATGCTGAAATGGGAGTTTCTCCAACGTGGTAAAGGAACCTCTGAACAGCCTTTTTTCATGCCCCGCAGGTTACTGAAAAAACATCTTCCCGATCCCAAAGCCATTTGTGATCACAAACACTTGCAGATCTTTGGCAACTGTCTGAAAGATCCGAATCTGTGGCACCTGAACCGGCGTTCCGTTTCGGGCGCCTTCGCCGCAGGCCTGTTCTGGGCCATGATTCCCATGCCTTTTCAGATGATTGCTGCCGCCGCCACGGCCATCCTGGCCAGGGTGAACCTGCCCATTTCCGTGGTGCTGGTGTGGCTGACCAATCCCCTGACCATGCCGCCCATATTCTATTGCAATTACGTGGTGGGCACCTGGCTGTTGCCACGGCACGAGCCTATCAGGGACATGGAACTGACTCTGGAATGGTTTGCCCACAGTATGGGAGAAATCTGGCAGCCCCTGTACCTGGGGTCAGTCGTGGTGGGGTTGGTGCTGGCCGCCGTGGGATATGGAATCATGCGTCTGTACTGGCGCTGGCACGTGGTACGCCACTACAGGAAACGTCAGCAGGCGCGCAAGACGCCCTCTTCCAGCTGAAACACACGATCCATGCGCCGCGCCAGGCCTGGGTCATGGGTGACGATGACAAAGCTCGTACCCTGTTCCCGGTTCAGCTCCAGCATAAGGTCATAGATACCCGCCGCCGTGCCGGGATCGAGGTTGCCCGTGGGTTCATCGGCAAGCACGCACCCCGGCCCAGATACCAGGGCACGGGCCACGGCGGTACGCTGACGCTCCCCACCGGACAGCTCCGACGGCTTGTGGGAAATGCGCTTTTCCAGGCCCACACGGACCAGCATCTCCCTGGCCCGGCTGCGCGCGTCGGCGATAGGCGTGCGTCGCAATAGCAGGGGCATGGCGACATTCTCCAGGGCGGTGAACTCTGCCAAGAGGTGATGAAACTGGTAGATGAAACCCAGGTGGCGGTTACGCACATGGCAGCGTCGGGCCTCCGGCAACCTGCTGAAGGCTTGGCCGTTTAGCAGCACCTCGCCATCATCAGGCTCATCCAATCCGCCCAGACAGTGTAATAAGGTACTCTTGCCTGAACCCGAAGCACCCAAAATACCGATCTGCTCTCCCGGGGCGACGCGTAGATCCACGCCACGCAGGACTTCCACGTCTTCGGGGCCGGTGGTGTAGGTTCGCCGCAGGCCACGGCTTTCCAGAACGGCTTCACTCATAACGCAGGGCCTCTGCCGGCAGAGTGCGGTAGGCATTCCAGGCCGGGTACAGGGTCATGAGAAAACTGCACAGGAAGGAGCCCGCTCCCACCAGCAGTACATCTTCCCAATGCAGATCGGAAGGCAGCATGCTGATGTAATAGACGCTGGGGTCGATGAAATGCACACCGAACAGGGATTCGATCCAGCTCACCGCCTGCTCCACGTTCAAAGCCAGAATAACCCCCAGGATCACGCCAATCAGGGTGCCGACGAAACCGATCACCGAACCCTGCACGATAAAAATGTTCATGATCTGCCGCGGCGCGGCGCCAAAGGTCTTGAGTATCGCAATGTCAGCCCGCTTGTCCACCACCACCATCACCAGGGTGGCGACGATATTGAAGGCGGCAATGACCACGATGAAAAACAGCAGCAGCCCCATCATGCGCTTTTCCATTTTCAGGGCTGAAAAGAAGTTCCGGTGCTGATCCGTCCAGTCGGTCACGCGAAAATAGCCATTGAAGGCCAGGGCCAGTTCCCGGGACACCTGGCGAGCCTGATAGAGATCATCCAGCTTGAGCCGGATGCCGGAAACGGCGTCACCCAAGCGCAGCAGTGTCGCCAGATCCTTCATGTTCACCATGGCCACGCCCCGGTCATATTCGCCCATGCCCACGCTGAAAATACCGCTGACGGTGAAACGCTTCATGCGCGGCACGGACCCTGCCGGCGTGGAAGTGAACCTGGGCACCAGCATGGTCACCTTGTCTCCCACGCTTACCCGCAGGGCAAAGGCCAACTCCCTGCCCAGAATGATATTGAAACTCCCCGGCTGCAGATCGTCCAGGGAACCGGTCTGCATGTGCGCCCCCACATCCACCACCTGGGATTCTAGCTCACTGCGCACACCCCGGATCAGGGCACCGCTGACCTGCCCGCCATGCATGAGCATGGACATGGTTTCCACATAGGGCGCGGCGCCGATTACCCGGGGATGCTGTTTCGCCTTCTCCAGGGCCTGCTGCCAGTCCTTCAGCCCTCCGCCCTCCACGGCATTGATATCCGCGTGAGAAGCCATGCCCAGAATGCGCTCCCGCACCTCCTTGTGAAAACCGTTCATCACGGACAACACGGTGATGAGCACGATCACCCCCAGGGTGATACCCATGGTGGAGATGAAGGAAATAAATGAAATAAAGTGGTTGCGGCGCTCCGCCCGGGTGTAGCGCAGGCCGATCCACACTGAAAGAGGATAGAACATCCGCGCATTATACTTGCCTCCAGCATGACTGGCGAGACAGGCTTTTTCCTCCCAAGGATTCAGCCCACCGAGCAATCCGCTTGTTCTTCATGGCAGACCTGACAGCGACGGAATCGCCACCTGATTCATTACGGTACGACCAAAGGTTCCTTAAGTTCATTCCGTATTGGCCGCCTAATGAACTGGGAATCTCTGAATAGGTCGTGAACTCGCATCTTTGGTCCAGAATACCCGACTAGGACGTCGCTCATATAGATGCGGATGAGGTGCGTGAACAAAGCTGCCCCGGGGCATCAGGTGTTATTTTTTCCTTGTACCGGAATGTTCCGCATCCCGCGATGCTTCATCCGGATATGTCCAGAGATTCCCTGGTAGTCAGTGCTGGCACAAGCAGACCGTCAGCTTCAGGTGAACGACACACACGAACAACAATTGGGTAGCTTGCCGATGCCGAACAACTGCACTCGCAACTCGGGGTTTCCACGCCCATGAAAGAAACCGATCGACTGCGGCACCTGGCCCAGGCGGGCAACCTGGAGCAGCTCTATTACCGGGAACGTCGCCTATCCGCCATCCTTCGCCTGGTATCAGACGTCAACCAGGTGCTTCTCCATGCCAGAACCCTGGAGGAGTTGCTGCGGAAAAGCTGTGAACGCATTACGCGCCATGACGACTATCCTGTGGCCTGGGTGGGCCTGACTAGTCCAGGCGACAGCAGGCTGCACGTTGCCTTCCAGTCAGACCGTTGTGATCCTCCTTACCTGAGCTCCGGGTTCCGCGTTTCCCTGGAGCCCGGCAGCCCGGATGCTGGTGGTCCGGCTGGCCGCTGTATCCTGGAGGATCACTCCATTCTCATCGAAAACACCCAGAGTGATCCCACCTTTGCTCCGTGGAAAGAAAGAGCCAGGCTTTCTGGCATACATTCCGTGCTGGGACTTCCACTCAAGGCTGCCGTGGACGCACCCTTTGGCTGCCTGGTTGTGTATACGGACAACCCTGATGGTTTCTCCAGGGATGAAGCACATATTCTCCAGGACGTCGCGGATTCCATTGGACGTGCGGTACATCTGTCCCGCGAACAGAAACAGCGACAACGCGCCGAGCAAAGAATTCGGGACTCGGAACAACGTTTCAAGCAACTCATCGACGCACTCCCCAATATCGCTGTTCAGGGCTATGACCAGGAGCACAAGGTCATCTACTGGAACCGGTCCAGCGAGGTCCTGTATGGCTACACCAGGCAAGAGGCAACAGGGCAGCGTATCGAAGACCTCATAATCCCCCAACCCATGCGTGAGGGCGTGTCCCAGGCCATCGATGCCTGGATGCAGGAAGGCGTGCCCGTGCCGCCAGGTGAACTGGAGCTGCAGGGCAAGGACGGAAGAAAAGTTCCCGTCTATTCGAGTCATGTCCTGCTCCGGGGAGAAGGAGACAGGCTGGAAATGTTTTGCGTGGACATTGATCTGTCTGAGCAAAAACGCATACAGCAACAGCTACAGCATCTCGCCACCATAGATTTGCTGACCGGCCTGCCCAATCGGGTACTGATGAACCAAGAACTGCAGCACCGCATCAAGGAAGCCAGCAGATACAAGCACCGGCTGGCCATCCTGTTCATAGACATTGACAACTTCAAGATGATTAATGACTCGCTGGGACACGAGCAGGGCGACGAATTGCTGCGCATGGCTGCCTCACGAATGGGCGCCAGACTGCGCGAATACGAGATGCTGGCCCGCTTTGGCGGTGACGAGTTTGTCCTGATATTGCCCCGAGTGGACGAAACCAGTGCGGTGAAAACCGTGGCAGAAAAGATCATCGATACCTTCTCAAAGCCCTTCCGGCTCGATGGTCAGGAAATCTACGTAACTTCCAGCGTAGGGATTGCACTTTATCCCGACGATGGTGAAAACAAGACGAACCTGTTGAAGAACGCCGATATGGCAATGTACAGGGCCAAGGAAAATGGCCGAAACTGTAGCCGATTCTACAAGCAGAGCATGAATGACGAGCTGCACCACAGGCAGAAACTTGAAAACCAGCTGCACCAGGCGCTGCGGCAAGGAGAATTCGAACTGCATTACCAGCCACAGGTACAACTGGACGCTGGTGCCGTCACCAGTTGCGAAGCGCTGATTCGCTGGAACTCCCCATCACTGGGAGCGGTTCCTCCCCAGGACTTCCTGCCAATCGCTGAACGTTCCGAGCTGATCAACAGAATCGGCGAGTGGGTCATCGAGGAAGCCTGCAGGCAACGCCAGGCTTGGCTGGATCTGGGCATAGACATCCGCATCGACATCAATCTCTCCGGACGCCAGTTCTTCAACCACGACATCTTCACACTCATCGAAAACACCCTGCAACGGTACGGGCAGGATCATGGAGGCCTGGGAATCGAACTTACGGAACAGGTCCTCATCGAAGCCAGCGACAGCACATTGAAAGGCCTGGAACGGCTGCACCGCCGGGGAACAAAGATCTCACTGGATGATTTCGGCACCGGCTATTCATCTCTGAGTTACCTGAAACGTTTTCCCGTGGATGTCCTGAAAATCGATCGGGAGTTTATTTCAGGCGCACCAAATGACAGGAATGACCGTTCCATCATGGAGGCGATTATAGCCGTGGGTCACGCCCTGGGACTGGAAGTCCTGGCGGAAGGCGTGGAAACGCGGCAACAGGCTGATCTGGCCCGCGAACTGGGTTGCGACATCGGACAAGGCTACCTGTTCCAGAAGCCGGTACCGGCAACGGAACTACTGCGCAAGGAAAAAGGCGCCTGGATTCTTGACTGCGAATGCCACCTTCATGTGCCAGAAACACCGGACAATCTTCAGTAATAAAGCCCCCCTGAAAAAAAGCCCTCTGTTCTACAGGGTCGCGCAACCCCAGGCTAGTCTCAAGACACGGAAACAGCAGCACGATTGATGCAAACAGCGGAAAACAAGCTGACAGACTGGGCGTTCCACTGCCGGAACATTCTCAACGTTTTTTCTTTCCGCGTTTGCCCTTCACCTTGCCTGGACTCAGTTTCGCCCTGCTTTTTTTCCCGGACAGCCTCTTCAGGGGCTTTCCCCCTTTCCCCGCATGCTTTGTCGCAGCATCCCCGAAGGCTTTTTTCCCCATCTCCTTCAATGCCTTGGCTTTTTTCTTTTTCTCGGCCTTTTTGGCTTCCTGGGCCGCCTTTCTGGCTTTCTCCTTGAGGCGTGCGGCATTGCGCCTGGCCTTGGCCTTGGCCGCCGCCTTCTTCGCCTGTTTCTCGGAATACTTGAGCTTGGCCTTGAGCTGCTTCTGAATATCCTTGTTCTCTGCCTGCACCTTGGCAGACTGCGCCTTGGCGTCCTTGGCGGCCGCATGGGCCTTTTCCAGCACCTTGCTCACATCCCTGGCCGCCTCCTCGGCTGCCGCGGCTGCCTTCTTGGCCTTCTTGATGGCTTTCTTCAGTTTTTCAAGCAGCTTCTTTTGTACGTCCTTTGCAGCAGCCTTTTTCTTTGCGTCCTTCTTTTGTTTCTTGTCTTTCCGGGCCATGGCAGGCTCCTTGTCAGTTGTTGTACACCTTGGATACGGGGCCGACGATCAGGGGATCCGGCGCCCGAGCCACATTGTGATCCTTGTTGGGATAGTCCAGCTTGTGCAGGAAGTCACGCATGCAGTTGATGCGCG
Organism: Sedimenticola sp.; assembly: GCA_027030425.1. Lineage (GTDB taxonomy): Bacteria > Pseudomonadota > Gammaproteobacteria > Chromatiales > Chromatiaceae > Thiolapillus. Next base: position 2,687 of record JALVEW010000168.1, on the reverse strand, counting down.
CCCGCTTCTTGTCATCGGACTTCACCACCGTCCAGGGTGCGTCCGCCGTGTTGGTGTAGAAAAACATGGCTTTGCGCGCGTTGGTGTAGTCATCCCATTTTTCCAGGGACTGCAGGTCGATGGGGCTGAGCTTCCAGTGCTTGAGCGGATCGTGATAGCGGCTGTGAAAACGGCGCAACTGCTCCTGACGGCTTACGGAGAACCAGTACTTGTAGAAAATGGTGTCGGAATTGACCAGCATCTGCTCCAGCTGGGGCGCTTGACGCAGGAATTCCAGATATTCCTCGTTGGTGCAGAATCCCATCACCCGCTCCACACCCGCCCGGTTGTACCAGGAACGGTCGAAGAGCACGATCTCCCCCCGAGTGGGCAAATGCTGCACATAGCGCTGGAAATACCACTGCCCAAGCTCGCGTTCCGTAGGTTTTTCCAGGGCCACCACATGCGCCGCCCGGGGATTGAGGTGTTCCATGAAACGCTTGATGGTTCCCCCCTTGCCGGCGGCATCCCGCCCCTCGAATAACGCCAGAATTTTTCGGGCATCTTCCTTCACCCAGGCCTGTACCTTGAGCAACTCGATTTGCAACAGGTGTTTCTCCTGTTCGTACTCCTCGAGTTCCATCTTTTCGGGATACGGATACTCCCCAAGTTCATAGCTCAGGCGCAGCAGTTTTTTGCCCGATATGATTTTTGGCGACTCCAGAACCTTCTGGGGGTTGCTCAGCCGGTCCAGAAGTTTTTTCAGCGTCTCCTTGTTCTTTTTCTTTCTGCCCATGGTACTCCTTCGGTTAGAAGATTTTTCAAAGTAAATAGTATAGTACTGGCGCCCGGCCTGATAAATGTCCCAGATCAAATACCGGCAAAAACAGAACCGGTTCTATGTCCTGATAAAGTTGAAATGTTATATTTAACGATGTCCTTTCATTGAAAACCTGGATGAACAACCATGAAAACTCTCTGGATGTCAGTGGCACTGTTGGTGTTCCCCGCGACCGGCATGTCCGAAGTGCTGCTCATTGATGCCGTCAAGGCGGAACAGAAATCTTCCATACCACGTCCCCAAAATGGGGACAGCATGGTGGAGGTGGAGCATCGCTTTGGCCCACCCAAGGCCAGGCAGGGCCCCGTGGGCAATCCCCCCATCACCCGCTGGGACTACGAGAATTTCAGCGTTTATTTCGAACATGACAAGGTTCTTACCGCCGTGCTCAAGCGCGACAAGGTGATATCCGGCCGCTGAGGAATCTTGCACCCCACGTATGACGTACAGACTTGTATCCAAGGTTTCCTGGCAGCCCGGAGGAAAACCCCTGTGCCATCCATTGTTGAATGTTCTCACAGGTTGACCAATACTGCCTGTCCATGACCAGTACACCTTGCGGAGCATACGATGACCGTAGCTGAAACCACCGAAGCTCACATGCTCATGCGATCCATCATCCAGAGGATCGCAACCGGCCCGGAACTTTCCAAGGACATCAGCCTCGACGAGGCCAGGGAAGGAACAGCTGCCATCCTGCGTGGACAGATAGATCCGGTACAGGCGGCCATCTTTTTCATCGCCTTGCGCATGAAGCGCGAGACCCACGACGAGTTCAAGGGCGTCCTGGACGGCATCCGGGAGATGGTGGACGGGGTTACCGCCAATGTAGATCACGTCATCGACATGGCAGACCCCTACGATGGCTATAACCGCACCCTGCCTGCCGCGCCTTTCCTTCCCCCCCTGCTGGCGGAATGCGGGCTGCACCCCATTTCGCATGGACTGGACTCCGTTGGCCCGAAATACGGGGTGACTCACAGGCATGTACTGGAAGCCGCCGGCGCCCGTATCGACCTGAGCACGACGGAGGCCGCCGCGCGTCTCGAGGATGAGGAGACCGGCTGGGCCTACGTGGACCAGGCCAGCTTCTGCAAACCCCTGCATGATCTCATCCCCCTGCGCACCCAAATGATCAAGCGTCAGGTGCTCACCACCGTGGAGGTTCTGGCCAAGCCCATAGCCGGCAGACAGGCCACCCACTTCGTCACTGGTTACGTGCACAAGCCCTACCCGCCCATTTACGCCATGCTGGCCCGCCACGTGGGCTTCGATTCCGCCCTGCTCATCCGCGGCGTGGAAGGCGGCATCATTCCTTCCCTGCGCCAGGATGGAAAATATTTCAGCTATCACGACCGTGGCGAGGAAATCGGCGTGGACATCCACCCGGACATGGTGGGCATCAGCCAGACCCTGCGCGCCGTGCCCCTGCCGGAAGATCTGCCCAAGACCACCCGTCCCGGCGACGAGATTGCCATCGCCGTGGATATCAAGGACACCGCCATCGCCGCCGCCGAAGCCGGCATGGCCGCCCTCAACGGCAAGCAGGGAGCCACCTACGATTCCCTCGTTTACACTGGCGCCCTGATTCTCAAACACATGGGCAGGCACGACAATCTGGCGGACGCCGCAGATGAAATACGCGCGGTACTGGATTCCGGCAAGGCCGCCAACCGGGTGAAATGATGCCGGACCAGTGGATTGCCATTGCTCTGGAAAACGAGCTTGCTCCCGGCCAGATGAAACGCGTAGAGGCCGGCGGCAGGCGCCTGTTGCTGTGCAATGCGGACGGCAGACTGTATGTCGTGGATGAAATGTGCAGCCACGAAGACTATTCCCTTTATCTTGGCTGCATTCAGGACGGGCG
>JALVEW010000167.1 GCA_027030425.1 Sedimenticola sp. | reverse complement strand
CGTCACCTGCAGCCCCGGCTTCTGGCGCACCGACGGCAACAGCCCGGCGGCGGGAGCTTATTTGGGAACCGACAACAGCGAACCCCTGGAGTTCCGGGTGAACGGCAAGCGGGTGGGGGTGATTGCGAATGCTGGTACAACCGTCCACGCGCCCAATGTGCTGCTGGGTGCCGAGGATAATGTCATTGCCTCGGGGGTTATTGGCGCGACCATTGGCGGGGGCGGAGGCGACCCTGATAACACCAGTTGCGGGGATGGAAGCCAGCCTTGCGTCAACACGGTTTCGGGAAATTATGGCACGGTTTCTGGTGGTTGGGGGAACTATGCCAGCCAGTATAGCGCCACCGTCAGCGGCGGGCGGGATAACACTGCCAGTGGGAGTTCTGCCACCGTCGGCGGCGGGAGTCACAACACCGCCAGTGGGAATTATGCCACCGTCGGCGGCGGGTATTACAACACCGCCAGCGGGGGTTTGGCTGCCGTCGGCGGCGGGTCTAACAACACCGCCAGCGAGAGTACTGCCACCGTCGGCGGCGGGTTTAACAACACCGCCAGCGGGAGCCAAGCCACAGTACCTGGTGGTTATAACAATACAGCGGCTGGTTCATACAGCCTGGCGGCAGGCTATCGAGCCAAGGCCAACCATGACGGCAGCTTCGTCTGGGCCGATTCTTCCACCTATACCGATTTCGCTTCCACCGGTGCCAACCAGTTCCTTGTACGCGCTTCCGGTGGTATCTGGTTGGGTACCAATAGCAGCCCATCCATTCCCAGCGGCCGGTTTATCAACACCTCCACCGGCGCCTATCTGAGTTCAGGAGGCACCTGGACCAACAGCTCCGACCGCAACCGCAAGACCAACTTCCAGCCCATCGACCCGCAAGCCGTGCTGGAGAAAGTGGCCCAACTGTCCATCCAGCGCTGGAGCTACAAGGACGAGGATGGTGGCATTGCCCATCTAGGCCCCGTGGCCCAGGATTTCCATGCCGCCTTCGGCCTGGGCGCCGATGACAAGCACATCGCCACCGTGGACGCCGACGGCGTGGCCCTGGCGGCCATACAGGCCCTGCTGGCCAAGGTGACAGACCAGCAGCAACGGCTTGCCCAACTGGAAGCTCAAAACCGGCGGCAGCGACAGCGCCTGGCGGCTATGGAAGCACAATACAACCGGCAACTGGCCCAACTGCAACAAACGCTGCAAACCTTGCAGGCCAACCAGCAGCATGACCGCCTGCAACTTGCCCGATACGACAAGTGAACCCTAGGGGGCGGAGTCAAATCACCCCAGGCCGTTGAATCCGTGTGACATCACCCTGATTTGACTCCGACCCCGGCTTCGCAGAAGAAAACCCAGGAGGTCCGCTTGAGACGCAGCAGCCGGTATGAGGTGAAGGCCAGCATGGCCGAAGCGGCGACCTTGCTGGAGAAGATCGAGGAATTCGATCCCAAGATTCACAAAATCGCTGGGCCGAAAGAAATGCAGTAGGCTGTATCAGTTTGGGGCCGGAGACAAATCACCCAACAACATCCTCCAGGTTTGACTCCGCGCCCTTTCTTTTGTCGCATAGGGGCCGGAGTCAAATCACGCCAGGTGGTTGAAGTTCCGGCAACATTCTCCGGATTTGACTCCGCCCCCTTTCCCCCGCCTTTTTCCCAAAAACAAAAACGGCTCCCATAGGGAGCCGTCATTCCAGGAATTTACGAGCATGATTGCTCACGGAGATTGGGGTGGATGACGGGACTTGAACCCGCGACGACCGGAATCACAATCCGGGACTCTACCAACTGAGCTACATCCACCATAAAAATGGCATGGCCTGATTCATCCCTGACACGACCTTGTCTGGTTGAAAGCAGGTTCGAATCCTGCCGCATCCGGGTCCTTTCCAATTCCCTGGAATACCCTTTCTTAATGGCACGCCCGGCAGGATGATCGTCCTTCGGACTCCCCCTGCGGGGCCGTGCTGCGCACGGTGCTGGCTTGCGCTGCAAGCCAGTGGAACCTTGCTGTTTGGATGACGCAGGTTCGAATCCTGCCGCATCCGGGTTCTTTCCAGTCCCCTGGAATACCCATTCTTAATGGCACGCCCGGCAGGATTCGAACCTGCTACCCTCGGCTTAGCTTACCACTACGCCTTTCGACGCCCCACGTACTGCGCGGGTTTGTGGTCTGGACTATCTCTTCGCCATCTCAGGCGTCGCACGTATAGTCTCTACGGAACCCTTCGATAATCCCTGGCCAGCTTTACCTTTCTAGCCTGATTATTCTTGGGCGTTTCTACCCTCAATGTAACCGATCGGTTGTAATCCTTTGGATCAAGGTAATAGCATTCATCAGTATCAGGACAATAGATGCAGTAAAGATCAACTTCACTCTTATCCACCTGCCGCACATGCGTTCCATTCCGGTCACTCCAGCTGGAGCGAAAATGAACCGTTATGCCACCTGTCCGGTCAACTGATTTGTACTTGACCTGTATTCTTACAAACCTTCCTTCTCTATACCCCACCAAATCAAATGGGGCATGTTCGGTTACGGGATTCAGTATCAGGAACCCCTGCTCGAATAAATCGAGTTGAGCCTTCAAAACACCCAGGTCGCCCTTGTCCTTTGTATGGTGCATCCTGCGGATGCTATTCCAGAGCATTGGACGGGTCAACCAAAGGTTTCCTCGGGATTGCCATCAGCATGACCTGTTAAGGTTTCCCCGATATAGTGCGATCCACTTTATAGGTTCAGTTTCCCTATAAAGGCTCCTAATGCGTACATGTAACCAGGGTACGCGCCTAAAGGCCGATGCTCTATCCAAATGAGCTACGGGCGCATCTACGGAACCGCATGAACTCCGCGCAAACGAAATTCTGCACTAAACTGGTCGGGGTAGAGAGATTCGAACTCCCGACATCCTGCTCCCAAAGCAGGCGCGCTACCAGACTGCGCTATACCCCGGAATCCTTTCGCCTCCCTGCCGTTCTCATCTCTCTACTGCGTAGAGAGATTACAAAATGCGTCCTGCATTTTGCCCTTCGGGTCGCGCTGACGCGCGATAAAATCGCTCCCGGCGATTTTTATCGAACTCCCGACATCCTGCTCCCAAAGCAGGCGCGCTACCAGACTGCGCTATACCCCGATGCCGCCACCGCTTTCGGCGAAGGCGGTGCATGATACTCAAGGCCCAACCTTTAGTCAATTACCCCGCCAAATCCCGGCTCAACCGCTTCTGGACGGGCCTTGTTGTGACCAGTGACAAGTTTATCGCGTTTCTCCATCAATCCGCGGCTGATTTTTCCCTGGCAAAGCTCTACACTCCGTTGGAGGATTACCACCCGTTCATACCCCCTCCGCGGGGGAGGGTTGGGAAGGGGGTCTTTTACCACAGGAAAACCGTGATGAAAACAATATTTACACGCTCCGGACTGGCCCTGGTTCTGGCGGGCATTTCAGCTTCCTCGGCCATGGCGGGGATGTATCGCTGGATCGATGACCAGGGTAACGTGGTCTATTCCCAGCAGCCCCCGCCGGACAACCGTGACGTGCGGCAGATCGCGCCACCTCCTCCACCGGCGGAAAAAACAGAGAACGCCAGTCAGTCCATTGAGGAGCTCCAAAAAAAGCTTGATGCCGCCGCCCAGGAAAGGCGCAAGACAATGGACGAAAAGAAAAAGGCCAAAACCGAGCAAGAGCAGCGGAAGAAGCGCTGCCAGGCCGCCAGGCAAGATCTCAAGACCCTTAATGAACGCCCTCCCAACACTTTATACAATATGCCCGACGGCCAGTGGAAACGGCTCACGCCCGAAGAACGGGCCGAGAGAATAAAAATGTTGAACAAAGCCATTGAAACCAACTGCAAGAAATAGGTGACGCCATGCCCCTGCTTACCCTGACCACCAATCTTTCCCTGACGCCTGAGCAGAAAAGCACCCTGCCAGCAAAGCTTTCCGCGGAAACGGCCAGCCTGCTGGGCAAGCCAGAGAGTTACGTCATGGTCATCGTGCAGGACGGACAGGCCATGACCATGGGCGGCAGCGACGAGGGCACCGCCTATCTCAAGCTCAAGAGCCTGGGCCTGCCCGAGAACGACACCCCGTCACTGTCGGAAGCCCTGTGCGACCTGGTCAGTGAAACCCTGGACATTCCCACAGACCGTATCTACATCGAGTTCTTCAATCCGCCCCGCCACCTGTGGGGCTGGAATCGCGGCACCTTCGGCTGACATCGCCGATGATCTTTGGACAGGACCGCAACCGCCTGCGGCGCTACTACCTGCAGGCATGGCGAAAAAAACAGGCGGGCGAGGCCCTGGAGCCCCTGGAGAATCTCATTGCCACTGTCATCGGCCAGCACCCGGAATACCACTCCCTGCTGGAGTCAGAAGATGCCCTGGACCGTGATTTCACCCCCGAGGGTGGCCAGACCAACCCTTTCCTGCACATGGGGATGCACATCAGCCTGGCGGAACAGATAGCCACGGACCGCCCCGCCGGCATCCGCGACATCCATCGGCAGCTGAGCACCCGCCTGGGTGATCCGCACCAAGCAGAACACCAGATGATGGAATGCCTGGGCCTGGCCCTGTGGGAGGCACAACGGCAAAACCGCGCACCCGACGAACAGGCCTATCTGGAGTGCCTGAAAAAACTGGCCCGCTGAGGGCTTCAGCCCGACAATAGTCCCCTACGAGAAAATGCCGGGCTGAAGCCCTGCCCACATTGTTATCATTGCTCCCATGAACCAGACCCCACCCCCCGACCTTTTCGGCTACCGCAAGTACTGGGCCCACAAGTTCACCCCGGCGCCCTTCCTGCCCATGAGCCGGGAGGAAATGGACGACCTGGGCTGGGACAGCTGCGACATCATCATTGTCACCGGCGACGCCTATGTGGACCAGGCCAGCTTTGGCATGGCCATCGTGGGCCGGCTGCTCGAAGCCCAGGGCTTCCGCGTGGGCATCATCGCCCAGCCCCGCTGGCGGGACACTGAAGATTTCATGAAGCTGGGCCGCCCAAACCTGTTCTTCGGCGTCACCGCGGGCAACATGGATTCCATGGTCAACCGCTACACCTCAGACCGGAAGATTCGCTCCGACGACGCCTACACGCCCGACGCCGAGGGCGGCAGACGCCCTGACCGGGCTTCCCTGGTGTACAGCCAGCGCTGCAAGGAAGCCTACAAGGGCATTCCCGTGGTCATCGGCGGCATCGAGGCATCCCTGCGGCGCATCGCCCACTACGATTACTGGCAGGACAAGGTGCGCCATTCCGCCCTGGTGGACAGCAAGGCCGACATCCTGCTCTACGGCAACGCGGAACGGGCCATCGTCGAGCTGGCCCATCGCCTGGCGGCGGGCGAGGCCATCCGGGACATCCGCGACCTACGCGGCACCGCCGTTCTGCGCAGCGAGCTGCCGGAGCACTACACCTACATCGATTCCACGGATGTGGAGGCCCCGGGGCCGGCCTATTCCCCGGCCAACCCTTACGCCAGCACCCCCACCGCGCCGTCCAAGCCCGAAGGCGCTGACACCCAGGTGGTGACCCTGCATACCCGCCCCCGGAAGCTCGACCGGGAACGCACCGCCATCCTCCTGCCTTCCTATGAACAGGTGAAGCGCGACCCGGTGCTCTACGCCCATGCCTCGCGCATCCTGCACCTGGAATCCAATCCCGGCAACGCCCGGGCGCTGGTGCAGAAACATGGAAAACGTTACCTGTGGGTCAACCCGCCCCCCATTCCCCTGACCACCCGGGAACTGGACCGGGTGTACGAACTGCCCTACCAGCGCCGCCCCCACCCCGCCTATGGCGACGCGCGCATTCCCGCTTACGAGATGATCCGCTTTTCCATCAACATCATGCGCGGCTGTTTCGGCGGCTGCACCTTCTGCTCCATCACCGAGCACGAGGGGCGCATCATCCAGAACCGTTCGGAAAAGAGTATCCTGAAAGAGATTGAAACCATCCGCGACACCGTGCCCGGCTTCACCGGCAACATCTCCGACCTGGGCGGCCCCACGGCCAACATGTGGCGGCTGCACTGCAAGGACCCCAGGATCGAGGCCTCATGCCGCCGTCTGTCCTGCGTCTATCCCGGCATCTGCAAGAACATGAAGACCGACCAGATGCCCCTGGTGCGCCTGTACCGCAAGGCCCGGGCCATTCCCGGCGTCAAGCGCATCTTCATCGCCTCGGGCCTGCGCTACGACCTGGCCGTGGAAACCCCGGAGTATGTGAAAGAACTGGTCACCCACCATGTGGGCGGCTACCTGAAAATCGCCCCGGAGCATACGGAACCCGGCCCCCTGTCCCACATGATGAAACCCGGCATCGGCACCTATGACCGCTTCAAGGCCATGTTCGAGAAATACTCCAGAGCGGCGGGCAAGGAACAATACCTGATTCCCTATTTCATCGCCGCCCACCCCGGCACCACGGACGAAGACATGCTGCAACTGGCTCTGTGGCTGAAACGCAACGGTTTTCGCGCCGACCAGGTGCAGGCTTATCTACCTTCCCCCATGGCCCTGGCCACGGCCATGTGGCACACGGGTCACAACCCCCTGAAGAAGGTCACCCGGGGGGAGAAAACCGTTTTCTCTCCCCGGGGCATGAAGCAGCGCCGCCTGCACAAGGCCTTCCTGCGCTACCACGACGCCAACAACTGGCCCCTGTTGCGCGAAGCCCTGAAGAAGATGGGGCGGGCCGACCTCATCGGCAACGGCAAGCACCAGCTGGTGCCCGCCTGGCAGCCAAAGGGAACAGGGAATCAGGCAAACGAGCAGGGACGCCCTTTCCGCACCAAGCACGTGCGCCGCTCAATCAAAGGCCGGCCGGGCCGGCGGACAGCTCCCCGAAAGCGCCGTTGAACCAAGTTGAGCGGACATTTGTCGAATAAGGATAAGTTTGCGCCTTGTACTACACTTTGCGCATGGACAAACGAAGCAGAGAAAACAATATGAACAACCAGGAATGGACAGCCGAATACAGCCTTGGCGAGGAAATCGCCCACGCCATCACCCACGGTATCGGCATTCCCCTGAGCATCGCCGCGCTGGTGGTACTGGTGGCTTTCTCAGCCCTCTATGGTGATGCCTGGCACATCACCAGCACCGCCATCTACGGCGCCACCCTGGTACTCCTGTACACCGCCTCCACTCTTTACCACGGCATTCCCCATGAACGGGCCAAGCCCCTGTTGCAGAAGCTGGATCATGCCGCCATCTTCCTGCTCATCGCCGGCACCTATACGCCCTTCACCCTGGTAACCCTGCACGGCCCCTGGGGCTGGACCCTGTTCGGCATGGTCTGGGCCATCGCCGTCCTCGGCGTCTATATCGAGATGTTCGCAGACCAGCGCTGGCAACGCTGGTCCCTGCTCCTTTACCTGGGCATGGGCTGGCTGGTGCTCATCGCCATCAAGCCCCTCATCGACAGCCTGGCCTCCGGCGGCCTGGCACTACTAGTGGCCGGGGGACTGAGCTACACACTGGGCGCCGCCTTCTATGCCTGGGAGAAGCTGGACTGGAATCACGCCATCTGGCATGTCTTCGTGCTGGCGGGCAGCATCCTGCATTTCTTTTCCATCTTTTTATACGTGGTTCCCGGCCCCTGAGGAGACACCCATGTTTTTTGGACGCATCCTTGCCATCTCCCTGACGTTTGCCTCCACCCTGACCCATGGCAAGGGCGCGCTGGAGAATCCCAAGCCCGACGACCCCATGAGCGGCATAGGCACCATCTATGGCTGGAACTGCGACGCCGAACTCATCGAGATCCAGATCGATGACGGCGGACGCATCCAGGTGCCCTATGGCAGCGCCCGGGGCGACACCCAAAAGACCTGTGGCGACACGGACAACGGCTTCGTCACCCAGTACAATTTCGGCCTGTTGAGCAATGGCGAGCACCGCATCCGCCTGTACGTAGACGGGGTCAAGGAGCAGGACAGGCACTTTCGGGTGACCAGGCTGGACAAGCCCTACATGCGTGGACTGGAAGCCAGCACCGTGGTCACGGAATTTCCGGACAAGGATCACGACATCATCCTGACCTGGTCGGAAAGCGCGCAAAATTTCCAGATCACCAGCATCGAACCCCTGGGCAGCCATCCCCTGCCCGATTTCAACGGCCTGTGGCGGGTCAAGAACAGCGCGGGCAACGTACTTTTTCAGACCAGCGCCGGCTACCGGAACGGTGATCCCTGGCTGACCCTGTCCATGCTGGACCTGGACTTCAACAGCCTGCAGATTTATTCCGGACGCCTGGAAGGTCGTATTGCCATTATTGATGATGAGTACAGCAGCGTGGATGCTGCTTTCGAAATAGAACTGCTGAGCAATGATGAAATGCTGATGACCGTGCTGCACTGCACTCCCGCCAGCAGCTGCAACATCCGCGCCGGAGACGAATTCACCCTGTTGCGCGAAGAAAAACCCACTTATTAGCCCGAACATTTCACCCAGTCGCTGAAATATTATTTTAGCTTATTGTATTTCATGGAGAATTTTGGAATATTAGAAAAGTACAAATTGTTACCGGGCATCGCTGAACGCGGCCTCGCACCGGTCTCGCCGTCCATCTGCGGTATTTGCTCAATCATCAATAGCTTGGGCTATTGATTCAATCGCAAATCCGCACCTGAACGCCGATCCCGGCACGATCATCGCGTTCCTGGGTGAAATGTTCGGGCTAGGTTGTTACTTCAGGGCTGCACCATGGGCGATTTCCCTGTCATCCATACCCCACGGACACGAATGGAGATTCTTGGTCCCGAGGACGCCGGACTCATGCTTCGCTACCAGGAGAAAAACCGGGCACACCTTTCGCCCTGGGAACCCCTGCGGGAAGCAGCTTTTTTCACTCCCACCCACTGGCAGAACCAGCTACAGGAAAACCGGGACCTTTTCAACATGGGAACCGCCTTCCGTTTTTCTGCCCTGGCGCAGGATCGCAGCGAGATCATTGGTTTATGCAATTTTACCAATGTCATCCATGGCGTTTTCCAGGCCTGCAACCTGGGGTACTCGGTTGCAGAAAAATACCAAGGCCAGGGGCTGATGCAGGAAATCCTGGAAGCCGGCATAGCCTACATGTTCGAGGTCGTTGGCATGCATCGCATCATGGCCAACCACCTGCCCAGAAACCACAGAAGCGAAAAACTGCTTTCCAGACTTGGCTTTGAAAGAGAGGGGCTGGCCCGTTCCTACCTGATGATCGCTGGACGCTGGGAAGATCACATCCTCAACTCGAAAATCAATCCACGGGACGATTTAAGTAAGGGCTAGTAAGTCGTCGGAGTCAAATCACCCTAATCGGTTGAAATTGCACAGCATCAGCCTGATTTGACTCCG
>JALVEW010000166.1 GCA_027030425.1 Sedimenticola sp. | reverse complement strand
TCGTTTTCACCCCAGGTAGGTCGCGCCGGGCAATAAATCTTCGGTGAACTCGTCCGGCAGGCTGCCCAGCAGCTTCATGCCTTCATCCAAAGGCAGTTTGCACTGCATCATGCCCTGGCTGTCAGGATACAGCAGCTCCACCACCATGTCCTTGCCCGAAAGATAGAACTGCAGGATGTTCTCGTTGGCATCCAGCACGCCCAGGTAGTTGTCCTGGGCGGCCAGCAGGTGTTCGGCCAGGGGCACCAGCCGGTCCGCCGCAAGAAATTCCGGCTTGGACGAGCTGATGGACGAGTCATGGACGAAATCGCAGTAGTAGATGCGAAAGCCGCGTTCCTCTTGCATGTTTATTCACGCCTCCAGGTGGTGCCGCCGGCGCCGTCTTCCAGAATCACGCCTTTCTCCTTGAGTTCGTCCCGGATACGGTCGGCCTCGGCCCAGTTCTTTTCCTTGCGCGCGTCCAGGCGCTGCTGGATCAGGGTTTCGATTTCCTCGTCTGACAGGCCGTCACCCACCCCGCCCCGCAGCCACTGCTCGGGATCGTCCTGGAGTATGCCCAACACCGCGCCCATCTGTTTCAGGGTGGCGGCCATGCGGGCGGCCCTGGCTTGGTCCTCGCCGCGTACCTTGTTGATTTCGCGCACCAGCTCGAACATGGCGGCCAGGGCCTCGGGAGTATTGAAGTCATCGTCCATGGCTTCGTTGAAGGCCTCCAGCCACTTGTCGGCATCACCCGGCTCGGCTTCGGGCAGGCCCCGCAATGCCGTGTAGAAGCGGTTGAGAGCCTGGCGGGCGTTGAGCAGATGTTCCTCGTCGTAGTTCAGGGGGCTGCGGTAATGGCTGGTGAGGATGAAATAGCGAATCTCCTCGGGCCGATAGTGCTGCATGATCTCGCGGATGGTGAAGAAGTTGCCCAGGGACTTGGACATTTTTTCGTCGTTCACGCGCACGAAGCCATTGTGCATCCAGTAGTTCACGAAATGATGGCAGGTGGCCCCTTCGGACTGGGCGATTTCGTTCTCGTGGTGGGGGAAAGTCAGGTCCGCGCCGCCGCCATGAATGTCGAAGGTGTCACCCAGGGCCTTGGTGGACATGGCGGAACACTCGATATGCCAGCCGGGCCGGCCCTTGCCCCAGGGGGAATCCCAGGCCGGCTCCCCCGGCTTGGCCGCCTTCCACAGGGCGAAATCCAGGGGATCGCGCTTTTCGTCGCTGGATTCCACCCGGGCACCGGCCTGCAGATCCTCGATGGACTTGCCGGAGAGCTTGCCGTACTCAGGGAAACTGCTCACCGAGTAATAGACATCCCCGCTGTCGGTGACATAGGCATGACCATTGTCGATGAGTTTCTGAATCATCTCCAGAATCTCGTCGATATGCTCCGTGGCCCGGGGTTCCTGGCTGGGCGGCTCCACGCCCAGGGCCGCCAGATCCTCGTGCATGGCGTCGATGAATTTCCCCGTCAGCTCATGAAAGGGAATGCCCTGCTCGTTGGCACGCTGAATGATCTTGTCGTCGATGTCCGTAATATTGCGCACGTAGGTGACGTCATAGCCCCGGGCCTTGAGATAGCGGTACACCACGTCAAACACCACGATCATGCGCGCATGGCCCAGGTGACAATAGTCGTACACCGTCATGCCGCACACGTACATGCGGATCTTGCCCGGTTCGATGGGCTGAAATTCTTCTTTGCGGTTGTGCAGGTCGTTGTAGATACGCAGGCTCATGATGGACTGGCCAAGGGTCGATGAAAACCCGGCAATTTTACCCTATGCCCTGGGCCGTTCACAGTTGTATCATAGGCGCCTTGTGCAAACACTCAAGAGAAACGAGAACATGAGAAGATTCCTGTTATCCCTGCTGTTGCTGACCGGCCTGAGCGGCAGCCTGTTGGCCGAGGAGGTCAAGGTGCTTATGGAAACCAGCAAGGGCGACATCGAGCTTGCCCTGAACAAGGACAAGGCCCCTGTCACGGTAGAGAACTTTCTGCGTTACGTGGATGAAGGCTTCTACAACGGCACCATCTTCCACCGGGTGATTTCCGGCTTCATGATCCAGGGGGGCGGCCTTACCGAGGACATGCAGAAGAAACCCACCCATGACCCCATCAAGAACGAAGCGGACAACGGCCTGAGCAACAAGCGCGGCACCATTGCCATGGCCCGCACCAGCGAACCCAACTCGGCCACCAGCCAGTTCTTCATCAATCACAAGGACAATCCCAATCTGGATTATCCCAGCTACGGCGGCTATGCCGTGTTCGGCAAGGTGACCAAGGGCATGGAGGTGGTGGATGCCATTGCCGCCACGCCCACCGGCGTGAAGGCCGGCCGCCGGGACGTGCCCGTGGAAACCATTTTCATCAAGTCTGTCAAACGCGTGGAAACCGAAAAATGATTACTCTGAAGACCAACAAGGGCGATATCGTCATCGAACTGGACGAGGAAAAGGCGCCCGTCACCTGCGCCAACTTCAAG
>JALVEW010000165.1 GCA_027030425.1 Sedimenticola sp. | reverse complement strand
CGATGTGGGTAGAACCTTCTCCCCAGCCCTGTAGCTGGACAGGCTTCCACATGATGAGCATTTCACGGTACACGCCAGGAGCGACCAGTATGAGGTCGTTGCGGCCAGCCATGTCGATGGCGTCCTGAATGGATTGCCCCGGCCCAACTGTAATCACATTGGCGCGGCGGCGAAGCCCGACCTGCAGGGTTACCCCCGTCGTGGAGGAGACGCCATTGTCTCCCCGAGTGACCACCAGCTGGCCAGTCTGGATGCCCGCAGGCAATCGCGCAGTGATGCTGCCGTCACTCCAACTGACATCCGCCAGGGGCACGCCGCCCACGGTCACACTTCCCGGCACGTTGCCGAATCCGTAGTCCCTGAGTATGGTCTTGGGCTCGGTCCCGCCTATGCCGTCATAAGCCGGATTTGGCACCAGAACCTGTCCCTGGGACTGGATGGTGACCATGGCCGTGCCTGCCGCGGCCTGATCCTCAGGCACCCAAGGGCCGCCGCCCACACCGTTGCCGTCCACGCTCACGCTATGGATGCGGGGACTGCCCTCGTTGAGCTCACAATCCAGGGGCGCCTGGTCCGGTCCGGTAAATGCAGCCACGGGCACCACTGGCGTGTCCAGATAGGTCGTGGTCCCGGGCATGTACTGCAGGGTGTAACAGAACTGGCTGTACTGGGGATTGTGCAGCGGATCGACAGTGCCATCCGGACGCAACTTGGCATTCATGCAGGCCACCAGCATGTTGGGGGAAACGCCGCTGGGTTTTCCCAGGTTCTCCGTGAAGGTGGATGGCACCAACGCATTGTAGCGCCCAAACTCGTCAGACTGGGTCCTGGCGATCTCCCGCCCTGTCCAGTCCCTGATGGAGACCGGCATGAAAGGCGGTGCATATTTCTCCCCAAACTGGGGCGACGCGGGATCAAACTCGTTGGCCAGATCGTCCAGAATGAAACCGATGATATGGGAAGCCACTGGAACTTCCGTGAACAGGAAGAAGTCGGCCGCTGCATTGGCCCCTGTATTCAGGGTGACCAGCTTCTTGTCACACAGGGGCAGCTCCTGATTGGCCAAGGGCGCTGGCACCCCAGGGAACAGGGACAGCTCCGTAGGCACCTTGTACTTGTCACCCACGCACAGAGGGGCGGGAAGTAGCGGCTCATTGTAGTCCTCGCCGAAATCCACGTTCTTGTCCTGTGAGCGGATGATCTCGTATCCCGGAGGCGGAATCACTTCCACTACATAGTTTCCAGGCTTGATGTAGCCAACCGTGGGATCCGTGGTGGGTGTCACCCAGTCCGGGCAGCCTGTGACCACCGGGCAATCGACGAGGGGACCAAAGGCATAACCGCCATCGAATACGCCAGGGCGAACCTGGTTCCAGTTACGCATGTTGTCATAGCAGTCCGTGGGGTTGCCGCGGAAAACATAGGGCGCTCCCACGCTGCCATACTGGCAGTTGCTCGGAATGCTCTCATCCCAGCTGTCTGTAACCGTGGTGTCCAGTAACACATCGTCCGCCGTATTGGGCAGATTGTCCGGGCCGACGCTGTAGAGGTTCACGGTAACTCCCGGTATGCCCGGCTCCCAGGGCTCCGCCGCGGCCAGTTCCGGCCTGTCTTCCGCGCGGGTGACGGCATACATGACCACTCCGGATATGCCACCATTCTCATTTGGCCCGTAGGCCTTCTTGCCCCACTCCAGCACGCTGGTCTGACCCAGGAAGCCCAGGAAGCCCTGGGTGAGCACCGGCCCCAGCTCCACGCGATAATTGCCAGGAGGATAGGGAACGCCGTTGGGATCCAGGTCTCCGGCCAGGAGGCTGTTTGGATCCAGGGGGTTGCCCTGCACCTGAGGATTGAGCTGTCCATCCCAGGACCAGGGATCCAGGGGATCAATAGCGCCACCATCGTCCACCGTCACCGTCACCCCCGTCGCCTTGAAGCGTGCGAAATCAACCTCCGCAACCAGCCAACTGAAGAAGGGGAACACTTCATCGAACGGCACGAAGCCTTCAACATCCGTGGGAAACGCCTGGTAGATACTGCCATCGCGCCAGCGGATGTTGATGTTCTGCTCGAGCAGAGGGCCTTCCCCGGCATCCCGGAAACCATTCTCGTTTTCATCGTTGAATACATGGTTCTCGAGCCGGGTGAACCAATTGAAGACGGGGATTTCACCGAAGTCGCAGCTGGCCAGGGCATTGCAGCTCAGATCTGCATTAACCGTAACGCCGTGGGCGGCAAATATGATGTCCAGCGCCTTGTCCCAGATGACCAGTTGATAATCTCCTGGCGGCACATCGGGAATGGTGAAACTGCCATCGGCGTTGGCCTGGGCCGCATAGACGGCCTTCCCCTTGCCGGCAACCCCCTGGTTCAGCCCCACCCAGGGGATGGTATGTCCAAAGGGCGCGCCTGCATGAAAGGGAGTCTCGGGGGGGCGCGACAGGTGAAGATTGACAACCTGGCCGCTGATGGTGGTGCCTCCCGTCAGCACATCACTGTCAACCAGGGGCTTGTTGGGTCCCGCGGGAACGAAACCAATGGCCACATGAGGGCCCGGTGGACCAAACTCGGCAAAGAACGGCGGCTCGTTGGCTTTCACCCAGGCATCGATGACTTTCTTTCCTTCTATGGTGGTGGTCTGTACCCAGTCATCGCTTTCATACTCCCCGGGAATGGGGTTACCGTTGTCGTCGTACACCTGCCTGGCATTGGGCGGCACCACGATGATGCCGTATTTTCCTGGCGCAAGGTTGCGAATGTTCAGCAGTCCATCCGCATCCGTGTACAGGTTGCCACTACCCATGCTGTCGATGCAGGCAGCATCATACTGGCTGGTACCAGGCGGACAGGGATTCAGATAGGTCGTGCCCAGGGGATTTCCGAAAGCATCCAGGGTCTGAACCCCCGCCGATATGCCGTAGCGACCGCCACCATCTTCGAGGATTATCCTGAAACCCTGCAGGCCGGCCTCGTTTTGGCTCCAGGCGGCGTTGATGGGCGAAATGTCCTCGTGTACCAAGACGGTGATCTGGGCCGTGGGAAGCGGCATCCTGTTGACATAGACAACCACATTGTTCTGGCCGGGGCTCACCGGCGCACCACCCATGGCATATCCTTCCAGGGGAAGCACGGAGACGAAGTAGTGTTTCTGTGGATCCTGTACAAAGGGGACGTCGTTACACAAGGTATTGGCTGGCATCCCTACACACCCCTTTGCAACGACGGGCACATAGCTCTGATGCATGCTCATGGAAAGCGTGTCCCCCTGGGACCAGTTGGGATCGATGACAGGTTCACCTCCCGGTCCCCGGCGGACGTCCCCGGAGGGGTCGAGCTGCACGTGGTAGGTGCGATCTTCCTCAATCACCCAACGATAGGCATCGAGAACAGTTTCGGCAGGTGGAGAAACCGAATTGTCCACCCCGATGACGGTGATATTGAGGGCCCAGGCCGATTGCGTGGTAATCATCAGGAACAACCACAGCAGCAATGCGGTCATGCGGGGTTTCCGTATTCCGCCGGTACCCTGTATCAATGGAATCATGTATTTGTTCATTTTCGCTCCCTCACCATCTTGCAGCTCATTCAGTGCAGTGACCTTCCAACCTGGCCGGCTGCTCCCCAGGTCAGCGACCTCGGGACCCAAATTCAAGACGCCGGCGATCAGGCACATCTCCCTCTTTCACCAGGGAAACACCCCATCAGACAGCGACGCTTGTTTCCCCTGTTGACAATGGCCTCAAGGTTCAGGCCATTTCATCCTGTCTGTAAGCTTAGAAAAGGAGAGGCTGAATACAGGTAGGTAGAACCCCCATTTAGGGAGGAAAAATCCTGTATAGCCGGGGGTTGATGGCTGCAATCGATATAATAGGAAGGAAACGGAATACCGCGTTTGCCACTTCGTGATCAATAAAGTCCGGGGAGGGACTTTTTCAACGTTCTGCTAGGAGAAGCAGGCCTGCCTGACTCTGGATAGCACGGTGGTGGTAAAGGAAGGATCACCCTTGCACAGAAAGCATTCCGCGCCACTGATGATGGCGGCGTGTCGATATTCTTCCAGGTCATAGGTGGACAGCACCAGGATATGGGACTCCACTCCCTGCTGTTTGAGGTCGCGGGTAAGCGATATGCCATTGACGCCCGGCAGCCGAACATCCATGAGAATGACATCCGGTTCCCTGGCTGCCACCTTTTTCTGGGCAAGTTCTCCGTCAATGACGGTCTCAACGTGCATTTCCGGGAAGTTTTTGCGCAACATCTCCCTCAGGACTGAACCGAATTCCGCATTGTCCTCGACGATAAGTGCGGAAGGCGCACTGCCTGATGACTGTTCGAGCATATCTGGTACCTATTGACTTAAGCAGGATCAGCCTTCCTGGCCGGAAGGGCAACAGGCCTGGCACCTCATGCCGTTTCCCGGCGCGAGCACACGGGATGCCTGCTCCGCGCCCTACGTTCCAATCTGCTGTTTTCATAAATCATAATAGCAATACATCTCACCATCTGTAGGTAAAACACCCCATATTTAACATCGGGTTAATGTAGGCTGGCCCATCCGAGGCTCATTCCGACCGCCACAACCTCTGAATTGTGTTCTATACTGAATTTCAAACAGAGCGGGCAACAGAACAGAAAAAGATCCGTAAGCCGGGGCATTTCCCGGCACATGGGAGATTAGCGGAAATACCGAGAAGTACAGCCCGCGGCGGCTGTCACCTGTTTTCTTTCCGCCAGGATTTCCTTTAATCAGCAACAACCACCGGGGGGAGAGACATGCAACCAGTAAAGGTATTCATTGCAGAAGATCACACCATATTGCGCGAGGGGCTCAAGGCCCTGCTCGCTGCGGACAGACACCTGGAAATCGTGGGGGAAGCAGAAGACGGGCGGGAAGCGGTGCTGAAGATCCGGGAGCTACAGCCCCAGGTGGTGTTGATGGACCTGTCCATGCCGCATATCAACGGCACGGAGGCCATCAGCCTGATAAAGAAGCGTCATCCTGACATCCGGATTATCGCCCTGACCGTGCACAAATCCGATGAGTATGTGTGCGCAACCCTGAATGCCAAGGCCGATGGCTACGTTCTCAAGGACGACAGTCATCAGGAACTGCTCAATGCCATATACAGCGTAATCAAGGGAAAGACCTTTCTCAGCCCAGGCATATGCAGCCGGGTAGTCGCCGGCTTCCTGGGCAAGACACCATCCAGGGAAGCCCAGTATTCCTGGGACATACTTACTCACAGGGAACGGCAGGTCATCAAGCTGATCGCGGAAGGCAACAAGAACAGGGACATTGCCGAGAGCCTGTCCCTGAGCGTAAAGACCATCGAGAAACACAGATCCAACCTGATGAAGAAACTGGATCTCCACAACGCGTCCGCGCTAACCACCTATGCCATCGAAAACGGGCTGATGAGCTGACGGCATCACTGCCCGGGATCATCACCACTGGACCAGGAAACCCGCAGCCGGGTTCCCTGGCCGGGCCGGGAGTCGATGAGCATATGTCCGCCGGACAGCAGCGCCCGCTCGCGCATGCTATTGAGCCCAAAGCCCTCCCCGGCTGCCTTGCTGTTCAGATCGAATCCCAGGCCATCGTCCCGGATCTCCAGTATGGTCTTCTCACCTTCCGAATACAGGCGCACGGACACGTTACTGGCCTGGGCATGCTTGGAAATGTTGTTCATTCCCTCCTGAACGATTCTGAAAATCATGTTTACCTGATCCTCGGACAATCCTGATTCATCAATTTCGAAATCCGTGGCCAGGTTGATATGGGAAAAGGTTGCCATGAATTCCCGGCAGAACCAGCGGAGCGTTGGCAGAAGCCCGAGATCATCCAGCATGGAGGGCCGCAGCCCCATGGACATCCGCCGCAGATCCTCGACAGTATGATGCAGATGTTCCACCGTATTCTGCAGCTCCAGCACGTCTGCCCTTTCTCGGGTGTCGTCCATGCGCATCAGCACCTGTTCCAGGCGAAACTTGGCGGCGCTGATACTCTGGCCTATGCCGTCATGCAGCTCCGCCGCAATACGTTTTCTTTCCTCTTCCTGGGCTGTCAACAGCCTTGTTGACAGGGTTTTTCTCATTTTCTCCGACTTCTGCAGGATCTTCTTCATCTTCTTCTTGTGCAGTCGCTCACCATCGAGGTCACAACTCATGGTGGCCAGTTCAGCCGCCTGGGTTTGAAGCCTGCGGTACAGTTCCTCGCTGTAGTCGGAAACCAGGTGTTCTTCCCATTTCTTTTCGCTGACATCCTCGGCAATCAACACCGAAAAATACTCGAAGTCATCAGCCGACCTCTTGTTGCAATCACTGCGTCTGACGGACAGCCGGATGTCACGCTGTCCACAGTGATCAAAGAACTCGCAGATTTCGAAGCGGGATCTCACCGAGTCCCGCCAGATATCGTTCCACTGGATTGCCAGGGCGCAATTGCTATCACTACATTCCGGGTGGAGAACCTCATGGACGCTTTTTCCCCGGACCGTCATGACGCTTCCCAAACCCCACTTTTCCAGAGTCCTGTTTGTTCGCACCACCCTGCCATCCTCATCCAGCAGGCATATAAGTTCTGGAAGGTTGTCTACCGTAGCCTCCCATTCCTGCTTTATCTGTACGATGCTCTGCAGCCGCTCGAACTCTTCGGCACGTGGCTGCATTCTCGCCACCGCCATATTGAGGATACTTGCGAGAATCTTCAAAGTCCGTTCCCGAAACTGCTTCTCCTGACCGTCGTTTCCGGGCAGGGTGGCAAAGAGGCCTACCCGCATTCCTTGCCCTCCTTCCGCATGAATGAACACCCGGTCAACCGAGCCCGGAAAGGAAAACACGCCTTGTGGCGTTCCCTCCATCATCCCCGCCGTCTTGTCCAGGAGATCTTCGAGCACAGGTTGGTCAATACCGGTTCCCACCCAGAGCCGCGACTCCGGATCGTCCGCATTGGCAAGGATAATCAGAATCTGCTCCGCCAGACTGTGTTTCCCTATAACATCCAGCAGATGCTGCAACAAGACGTCGATGCCCGCGCAACAGGAAGCGCATTGCAAGAAGTCTTCCAACGCCGCAAAATGACTGCTGCCGCTATCCGTTTCCATCAGTCTCCCTCCTCCTGCTCCGTCGATTGTTGTTCTGCTGCTGGAAACCTTCACCTCCAGCCGCGGAGGATGTTGTCATGCCTCTTGGCAGACGACCGGAATACCAGCCATTATTATTCCTCCTTCTGTTGCAATACTCCCGCAACCGGCAGACGCTGGCATTGTTCTATCTCAAGAACAAACATCGGAACCTCGGGGGGCGAAGTCAAATCACCGCAGGTCGTTACTTTCGCCAATATCATCCTGATTTGACTGCCCCCTTCTTCCACACCCCTCACATCAGCCGTATGGGTTCTTCTTCCGTCAGCTGCAGCAGGCGGCTGGCCAGCTGTATGCCGTACTTGGTAAACTGCTCCAGGTCGCCGGGAAACTCGTCCGACCCCATGTCCCGCTCATCATCGCCATAGATCACCCTCACCCGGTATCGGCCATGCTCCCGCTGGTCGGGCGGATTCTCCTCCGAGGTGATGTACATAAGGGGCTCGGTCTCTGATACATCCACGAAGGCCATGATATATTTATAATTTACCGGGTCGTCGCTCTGGATGTCTCCCAGCACCACCACGGAAAAATTGTCGATTTCGTAGCGGCGCCGGGGAATCGCCGTTCTGATATGGGGTGACTTCACCTCTTCCTCCGCACAAAAGCATTACAAAAACAGGGATTGAATTTCCCCTTCGAAGCGCCCACTATAATAACATAGTAATTTACTCAACTATTGTCCAGATAGTGGAAAACAATATGAATGCAAAACAGGAAAGCGTGGACGACCTGGTGAAAGCCGGTTATGAACATGGTTTCGTCTCCAACGTGGCGTCGGACACCCTGCCGCCAGGCCTAGACGAGGATACCATCCGCTTCATTTCCGCGAAAAAGAACGAACCGGAGTGGATGCTGGACTACCGCCTCAAGGCCTATCGTCACTGGCTGGAGATGGAAGAACCCAATTGGGCCCATTTGCGCTATGATCCCATCGATTTCCAGGCTATTTCCTACTTTTCCGCCCCAAAAAAGGCTGGTGACGGTCCCCAGAGCCTTGATGAGGTGGACCCGGAACTGCTGGCCACCTATGAGAAACTGGGTATTCCCCTGGAGGAGCAGAAGGCCCTGGCCGGCGTGGCGGTGGACGCGGTATTCGACAGCGTCTCCGTGGCCACCACCTTCCGCAAGCAGCTGGCGGACGTGGGGGTGATTTTCTGTTCCATATCGGAAGCCGTGCATGAATACCCGGAACTGGTGAAGGAATACCTGGGTTCCGTGGTGCCCCACACGGACAATTATTTCGCTGCCCTGAACGCAGCGGTGTTCAGCGATGGCACCTTCGTGTACATCCCCGAGGGCGTGCGCTGCCCCATGGAACTGTCCACCTATTTCCGCATCAACGAGGCGAAGACCGGCCAGTTCGAACGCACCCTCATCATCGCGGACAAGGGCAGTTTCGTCAGCTACCTGGAAGGCTGCACCGCCCCCATGCGGGATGAAAACCAGCTGCATGCCGCCGTAGTGGAACTCATCGCCATGGAAGACGCGAAAATCAAGTATTCCACGGTGCAGAACTGGTATCCCGGAGATGAAAACGGCGTGGGCGGCATCTACAACTTCGTCACCAAGCGCGGCGACTGCCGGGGCGACCGCTCGCACATTTCCTGGACCCAGGTGGAAACCGGCTCTGCCATCACCTGGAAATATCCCAGCTGCATTCTGCGCGGGGACGATTCCGTGGGCGAATTCTATTCCGTGGCGGTGACCCGGGGTTATCAGCAGGCGGACACGGGCACCAAGATGTACCACATGGGCAGGAACACCCGCAGCACCATCGTTTCCAAGGGCATTTCCGCCGCTCACGGTCAGAACGCCTACCGGGGCCTGGTGCGCATGGGCGCCAAAGCGGAGAACGCACGCAACCATACCCAGTGCGATTCCCTGCTCATCGGCGACCGCTGCGGCGCCCACACCTTTCCCTACATCGAGGTGCGCAATCCCACGGCCAAGGTGGAGCACGAGGCCACCACATCCAAGATCAGCGAGGATCAGCTTTTCTACTGCCGCCAGCGCGGCCTGAAGGAAGAAGACGCCGTTTCCATGATCGTCAACGGCTTCTGCAAGGAAGTCTTCAACGAACTGCCCATGGAGTTTGCCGTGGAAGCGCGCAAGCTGCTGAACGTGACGCTGGAAGGGGCTGTCGGATGATATACAGCTGCGATGGTCGGACTGAAATCCGACCTGCATCATAAATTTAAGCATATTGGAGTAACAACATAATGCTCAGCATCAAGAATCTGCACGTCAAAGTGGATGGCAAGGAAATCCTCAAGGGCCTGAACCTGGAAGTGGGCACCGGCGAGGTGCACGCCATCATGGGACCCAACGGCTCGGGCAAAAGCACCCTGTCCTATGTCCTGGCGGGACGTGACGGCTATGAAG
>JALVEW010000164.1 GCA_027030425.1 Sedimenticola sp. | reverse complement strand
TGATAGACAGGTTGGGGGGGCAGTAATGGAAGCGACCTTGCTTGGGTATGACCCTGAAAGAGGGTGGACGCCGGATTCGGGAAAGGCTGAAGACGGCGCCAGCACCCTGGTGCTGGTATTCAGCAGCCTCCCTCTGGCGCAGACCCGGCAGGCCCTGGAGTCATTGCGCGCCCGTTACCCGGCTTCCGTCTTCATGGGCTGCTCCACCGCCGGGGAAATCCAGGATACCCGTTTCCTGGAGGAGGGCATGGTGGCCCTGGCCGTTCAGTTCCAGCATTCCCGCCTGGCCCTGGAATGCCGCCGTCAAGGGCCGGACGCGGATGCCTATGACATTGGCCAGTCGTTGGCCGAGGCCCTTTCCCGCCAAGACCAGCCCCGCACGGTATTCGTGCTGTCGGAAGGCCTGGGCGTCAATGCCTCCCACTTGATGATGGGCTTCAACGCGGTGTTGCGGGGGCGCATCCCGGTTACCGGTGGATTGGCGGGAGACGGCACCCGCTTCCAGTCCACCTGGGTGATGCACCAGGACGAGATACACCATGACATGGTCTGCGCCCTGGGTATCTATGGAAAGCGGCTGGGCGTGGCCTACGGCTCCCGCGGTGGCTGGGACGTGCTTGGCCCCGAGCGCCTGGTCACCCGGTCTCATGGCAACGTGCTCTACGAACTGGACGGCCAGCCGGCCTTGGCCCTCTACAAGAAATACCTGGGTGACCGGGCGGCGGATTTGCCGGCGTCCGGCATGTTGTTTCCCCTGGCCCTGCGGGCCGAGCACGGCGAGCCGGAACAGAAGGTGCGCACCATTCTCGGCATGGATGAACAGGCGCAGTCCCTCACTTTTGCCGGCGACATTCCCCAGGGCGGTCTGGTACAGCTCATGCGGGCCAACTTCGACCGGCTCATTGACGGCGCCGAGGATGCCGCCAGTTCCATGGACATGAGTGCCTACGCGGGTGGCCCCCTGTGCTGCATCGCCATCAGCTGTGTGGGCCGGCATCTGGTGCTGGGGCCGCGGGTGGAGGAGGAAATCGAGGCCGTGCGGGAAAAACTCCCGGATCAGGCCAGGCAGGTGGGCTTCTATTCCTACGGCGAACTTTCGCCCCTGTCTTCGGGGTTGTGTGATCTCCACAATCAGACCATGACCCTGACCCTCTGGTGGGAGTTCTGATGCATCGCCTGCTCAAGCGGCAGCTGAAAAAACTGTCACTGGAACCTGACCGGGCGCCCGAGGCGGAAACCTGGCGGCGTTTTCTGTCCATGGTGGACGATGCCTATAATCAGTCCGACCAGGACAGATATACCCTGGAGCGCTCGCTGACCATTTCCTCCGAGGAAATGCAGTCTCTCTACCAGCAGCTCAAGGCGTCCGCCGAAGCGCGCATGAACGCCATTTCCACTGCTTTCCCGGATATTCTCTTTTTCCAGGACGAGGATGGTCGTTACCTGGATGTATTGACTTCCAGGCCTGAACTGCTCTACGTGCCCCTGGAGGAGATCATTGGCCGGAAGATGGAGGATATCTTCCAGGGGGAGTTGGTTCAGCGCTTCAGGAAACTGCTCGCGGCCACCCTGGAAAGCGGCCAGCTGCAGCAGATCGAATACCAGATCACCGATGGCAAAGGGGAGTTGCGGCTCTACGAGGCGCGCATGGTGCCCATGGACTACCGGGAGAAGGGCAAGCGCGTCCTGCTCACCGTGGTGCGGGACATTACCGATGCGCGCCGGGAAGAAACCTGGGGGCGGCTGGTGAGCAAGGCGGTGACTGCGGCCCGGGAAGGCATCGTCATTCTGGATTCGGCCCGGCGCATCATTTCGGCCAACCCGGCGGTGGAGGGCATCTGTCAGGTGGCCTTGAGGGATGTTCTGGGCGAGGATGTGTCCGCCCTGTGCGGAGCCGACAGATCCTTGCTGGAAGAAGAAGCCTGGCTCAAGGTGGATACCATGGGGGGGTGGCATGGCGAGGTGCAGATTTGCCGGCCCGACGGCAGCCTGGTTTCCCTGTGGGTGAACGTTGACCGGGTGCAGGCGGAAACCGACGCGCCGCGGCATTATGTCCTGCTCATGAACGATATTTCCGAGCTCCATGCCTCGCGCAAGGAACTGGAAAACCTCGCCACCCATGATCCCCTGACGGGGCTGCCCAACCGGATTCTGTTCCAGGATCGCCTGGAACAGGCCCTGGCCCGGGCTGCCAGGACGGGGCGGCCCGGCGCCCTGTTTTTCATGGACCTGGATCGCTTCAAGATCATCAATGACAGCCTGGGGCACCAGGTGGGGGATCATTTGCTGCAGGCGGTGGCCAACCGCATCAGCGCCCATCTTCGCCGGGGCGATACCCTGGCGCGCATGGGGGGCGACGAGTTCACTCTCATCGTCGAGGATCTCAAGCGCCCCGAGGACGTGATTCATCTGCTGGAGAAGCTCCAGGCGGAATTTCGCCGGCCGTTCTCCATCGACCAGCATGAGCTTCGTACCACCGCCAGTATCGGGGTGAGTATCTTTCCCCGTGACGGCAACAGCACGGAAGAACTCATCAAGAACGCGGACACGGCCATGTATTCGGCCAAGGATGGTGGTCGGGACCAGTACCGCTTCTTTACCGAAAAGCTCACCCTGTCCGCCTATTCCTATTTTGATACGGAGCAGGGCCTGCACAAGGCCCTGGCCAGGAAGGAGTTCTATCTCCTGTACCAGCCCCAGTACGAAGTGGCCACGGGGAAACTGGTTGGCGTGGAAGCCCTGTTGCGCTGGAACCGGCCCGGCCAGGGGATGATCAGCCCCTTGAAGTTCATCCCCATGGCGGAAATGACCGGACTCATCGAGCCCCTGGGGGCCTGGGTGCGGGAAACCGTGTGCAAGCAGATCCTGGCCTGGCGGGAAGCGGGCGCCGTGCCGCCCCGGGTGGCGGTGAACCTGTCCAGCCGCGAACTGGTCAAGCCCGGCCTGAATGCCAGCGTGGCCAGCCTGCTGTCCACCTATCGCGTGCCTGCGGAGATGCTGGAGTTCGAGATTACCGAAAGCGTCATCATCGAGCGGGGAGATATCGCCTACCAGAATCTTTTCGGCCTCACGGAGATGGGCATAGAGCTGGCCATCGACGATTTCGGCACCGGTCATTCCTCCCTGCTCAATCTGAAGCGCTTTCCCCTGGCCAGCCTCAAGATTGATCGCAGTTTCGTGCGCGATTTGATGGTGGATGCCAACGACGAGGCCATCGTGCGCGCCACCATCGTGCTGGCGCGCAGTTTTGGCATGAAGACAGTGGCGGAAGGGGTGGAGAACCGCCAGCAGCTGGAGTTTCTGCGAGAAGCCGGGTGCGACCTGGTACAGGGCTTTTATTGCGGAAAACCCATGAGCCCCCAGGGAATATCCCGCCTTCTGGCAGCCTCCGGCTCCCCCTGCGGCGAGTGATGGGCGGCAGTGCAGTTTTTGCCCGATTCCGGTAAGATTGGGCACCAATTTTATCCGTATCCGCATGCCGGCGTCACGGCAGGGAGTATTCATCATGCAAGATTTCGTATTGGCACCCTCCATTCTTTCCGCAGATTTCGCCAAGCTGGGCCAGGAATGTGAAGACGTGCTGGCATCGGGCTGCGAGTTCATCCATTTCGATGTCATGGACAATCACTATGTGCCCAACCTGACCATTGGCCCCCTGGTCTGCGACGCCCTGCGCAAGCACGGCATCACCGCGCCCATTGACGTGCACCTGATGGTCAGTCCTGTGGACCGCATCGTGGGTGATTTTGCAGAGGCCGGCGCCACCTACATCACTTTCCACCCCGAGGCCTCCGAGCACGTGGACCGCACCCTGCAGCTCATCAAGAGCGCGGGCTGCAAGGCAGGCCTGGTGTTCAATCCGGCCACTCCCCTGGATTACCTGAAATATGAAATGGAAAATGTGGACATGATTCTGCTCATGTCCGTGAACCCCGGCTTTGGCGGCCAGAGCTTCATTCCCTCGGCACTGCAGAAGCTCAAAGAAGCGCGCAAGATGATCGATGAGTCCGGCCTGGATATCCGCCTGGAGATCGACGGCGGTGTGAAAGTGGACAATATCGCCGAGATCGCCGCGGCAGGGGCCGATACCTTCGTTTCCGGCTCCGGCATCTTCGGTGGCCGCAACGAGAACGACCCCAACAAGTACGATACCCGCGTGAAGGAGATGCGTGATGCCCTGGCCAAGGTCGGCTGATGTCTGAAAAACCGCAGATGATTCTCATCGACGTGGACGGCACGCTGGTGGACAGCGTGCCGGACCTTGCCTGGTGCGTGGACGAGATGATGAAGTCCCTGGGACGCGAGCCCTGGGGCGAGGCCCGGGTGCGTGACTGGGTGGGCAATGGGGTGGAGCGCCTGGTGCGCCGCGCCCTCATTGGCAAGTTGGATGGCGAGCCCTCGGACGAGGAATTTGACAAGGCCTATCCCATCTTCCTCGACCTTTATGCAGAGAACACATCCAAGCGTTCCACCCTTTACCCGGGAGTGAAGGAAGGTCTGGACTACCTCAGGGAACAGGGCTATTCCCTGGGCTGCGTGACCAACAAGGCCGAGCAGTTCACCCTGCCCCTGTTGCGCGACCTGGGCATCGAGGACTATTTCGGTATCGTGGTGGCCGGGGATACCCTGCCGGTGAAGAAGCCCGATCCCACGCCCCTGCTGTACGCGGCGGAATTCTTCGGCACCGGGCCGGAGCATTCTCTGATGATCGGGGACTCCAAGAGTGACGTTAAGGCGGCGCGGGCCGCGGGCTTCCGCATCATCTGCATGAGCTATGGCTACAACCATGGCGAGGACATCCGTATCTATGAGCCAGATGCGGTGATCGACTCCATGACGGAACTGAAGGACATGCTCTAACAGGATGTTGAAAAAGTCCTTCCATGGGCTTTTTCAACCACGGAAGCGGAAAACGCGGTTTCCCGCTTCCTTCATTTTCAATGGCTTACAGCCATTAAAAATGGTGGCACATCCTTGTGCCACACACAGGCCGTCGAAAAACGGTGTTTTTCAACAGCCTGCTAATTTGACGCCGAGGCTCGGTATCTTTTATTGTTCGCTTCTAAATCCATCATTCACACAAAGACATGTATTTGCTCGCACATAACAAGACGCTGAAGACCGGAACGCGATGGCAGGCCTGAAACCTGACCTGAATCGCCGTTTCGTCAAGCCTGTTATGTGGAGAAAATCATGACCCCCGAAAAATTCGCCGCCCTGGCCGAGCAGGGCTACAACCGCATCCCCGTGGTCTGCGAGGTGCTTGCGGATCTCGACACCCCCCTGAGCGTCTATCTCAAGCTGGTGGGCGACCGGCCCTATGGCTATCTGTTTGAATCCGTGCACGGCGGAGAAAAATGGGGACGCTATTCCATTATCGGCCTGCCATGCCGCACCCAGCTGAGGGTTAGAGACAACCGTGTCACCCTGAGTACCGATGGTCAGGTCACGGAAACCCTGGAAGTCGAAGACCCCTTGGCCTTCGTCGAGGATTTCCAGGCGCGCTACAGGGTGCCGGAACTGCCGGGGCTGCCCCGATTCAGCGGCGGCCTGGTGGGCTACTTCGGTTATGACACCATTGGTTACATCGAGCCGCGTCTGCGTAATCAGGACAAGGCGGATCCCCTGGGTACCCCGGATATCCTGCTCATGGTGTCCGACGAGGTGGTGGTGTTCGACAACCTGTCCGGGCGCATGTACATCATCGTTCACGGCGACGTGGAGGCGGGAGACAGCTATGAATCCTGCCATGCCCGCATCACCGAGCTGGCCGGGCGCATGAGCGCGCCGGTTCCCCGTCCCGCCCGGACCCGTAGCCACCAGGTCAGTGAAACCGATTTCGTCTCCGGCTTCACTGAGCAAGGCTTCAAGGCCGCCGTTGAGCGCATCAAGGAATACATCGTCGAGGGGGACTGCATGCAAGTGGTGCTGTCCCAGCGCCTGTCCATTCCCTTCCAGGCGGCGCCCCTGGATCTGTATCGGGCCTTGAGGGGGCTGAATCCTTCGCCCTATATGTACTTCCTGGATTTCGAGGATTTCCAGGTGGTGGGCTCGTCGCCGGAGATTCTGGTGCGCCTGGAAGATGGCGAGGTTACGGTGCGGCCCATTGCCGGCACCCGCCGCCGGGGGCATACGGAGGAAGAAGACAAGGCCCTGGAGGCGGAGCTGCTGGCCGACCCCAAGGAGCTGGCGGAGCATCTCATGCTCATCGACCTGGGGCGCAACGACGCCGGCCGGGTGGCGAAAACGGGCAGCGTGAGGCTCACGGACAAGATGATCGTGGAGCGTTATTCCCATGTCATGCACATCGTCTCCAACGTCACCGCCGAGCTGAAGGAAGGCATGAGCGCCATCGACGTGCTGCGCGCCACTTTCCCGGCGGGCACGGTGTCCGGCGCCCCCAAGATCCGCGCCATGGAGATCATCGACGAGCTGGAGCCGGTGAAGCGCGGCGTGTATTCCGGCGCCGTGGGCTATCTTTCCTGGAACGGCAACATGGACACGGCCATTGCCATTCGCACCGCCGTCATCAAGGACGGTCAGCTGCATATACAGGCTGGTGCGGGGGTGGTGGCCGATTCCATACCCGAGCTGGAATGGAAGGAAACCATGAACAAGGGCCGGGCCGTGTTCCGCGCCGTGGCCCTGGCCGAGGCGGGCCTGGACAGGCATCTGTGCGAAGGGGAGGGCTGAGCCATGTTGCTGATGATAGACAACTACGATTCCTTCACCTTCAACCTGGTGCAGTACTTTGGCGAGCTGGGAGCGGAGGTGAAGGTGGTGCGCAACGATGAGCTGGATGTTGCCGGCATCGAGGCCCTGGCCCCCGATCACCTGGTCATCTCCCCCGGTCCCTGCACACCCAATGAGGCCGGTGTGTCCGTGGCGGCCATCGAACATTTTGCCGGGAAAATTCCCATCCTGGGTGTTTGCCTGGGTCACCAGTCCATCGGCCAGGCTTTTGGCGGCAGAATCGTCCATGCCCGGGAAATCATGCACGGCAAGACCTCACCGGTATACCACGCAGACACGGGGGTATTCAGCGGCCTGGACAACCCCTTCACCGCCACCCGTTATCATTCCCTGGTCATCGAAAAAGAGAGCCTGCCCGACTGCCTGGAGATCACCGCCTGGACGGAGAAGGACGGAAAGATGGACGAAATCATGGGGGTGCGCCACCGGGAGCTGGACGTGCAGGGGGTGCAGTTCCATCCCGAATCCATACTTACCGAGCACGGGCACGACATGCTGCGGAATTTTCTCGATGGTAAATAACTCAGAGGGGTCGGAGTCAAATCATTTCCAAGGCGTGCGAGTTTCAAGCCCTTCCCGCGATTTGACTCCGACCCCGGCAATTACGGACCCCGTAAGATTGGACTTGGAGGGGTCGGAGTCAAAACATTTCCAAGGCGTGCGAATTTCAACCTCTTTCCGTGATTTGACTCCGACCCCCGCAGATGCCCGTAAGATTTGGAGGCAAGAACCATGAACATGAAACAGGCCATAACCCGGGTCATCGACAGGCAGGACCTGAGCGCGGAGGAAATGACCGCGGTCATGCGAACCATCATGACCGGCGGCGCCACCCCCGCGCAGATCGGCGGCTTTCTCATCGGCCTGCGCATGAAGGGCGAGACGGTGACGGAAATCACCGCCGCCGCCTCGGTGATGCGCGAGCTGGCGGCGGGAGTGGATATCTCCGGCCTGGATCATGCCGTGGATATCGTGGGCACGGGTGGCGACGCTTCCGGCACTTTCAACGTGTCCACCGCCTCCATGTTCGTGGCCGCGGCGGCGGACTGCCACGTGGCCAAGCATGGCAACCGCTCGGTATCCAGCAAGTCCGGCAGTGCTGATGCCCTGGAAGCGGCGGGCATACGCCTGGATCTGACCCCGGAACAGGTGGCCCATTGCGTGCGCGAGGTGGGAGTGGGCTTCATGTTCGCTCCCGGCCACCACAGCGCCATGAAACACGCCATCGGCCCGCGCAGGGAAATGGGGGTGCGTACGATATTCAATGTCCTCGGCCCGCTGACCAATCCCGCCGGGGTGCCCAACCTGCTTCTGGGCGTGTTCAGCCAGGAGTTGTTGGAGCCCCTGGCGGAAGTGTTGCAGCGACTGGGCGCCCGCCATGTGCTGGTGGTGCATTCCAAGGACGGCCTGGACGAGATCAGCATCGGCGACAAGACCGAGGTGGCGGAGCTCAAGGACGGCGCCATTCGCCGCTACAGCATCTGGCCGGAGGAATTTGGCATGGAGCGGGCGCCCCTGGAGGCCATACAGGTGGCTGACGCCGGGGAGAGCCTGGCCATGATCCGATCGGTGCTGGAAGATCATCCCGGCCCGGCGCGGGATATCGTTACACTGAATGCAGGCGCGGCCATTTATGCCGCCGGGCTGGCGGACGACCTCAAGGGCGGCGTGGACAAGGCCCGGGCGGCCATCAGCAGCGGCGAGGCGCGCAACCGGCTGGACAGGCTGGTGGTGGTGTCTCAGAGTTTCGATTGAAGGCTCTCATTCCACCCCCTTTCCCCAGTCCTCTCCCCCAAGGGGGAGAGGGAGTTGCTCCCCTCTCCCTCTGAGAGAGGGGTTGGGGGTGAGGGGATAATCAACAGACAACAGATCCATTCCAATGACCAACACACCGGACATCCTCAAGAAAATCGTCGCCCGCAAGGAACAGGAGATTGCTGAAGCAAGGCAGCTGCTTTCCCTGGAGGCACTGCGGGAGACCCTGGAGGACAAGTCCCCGCCCCGGGGCTTCGTGGCCTCCCTGAAGCAGAAGATTGCCGCGGGAAACCCGGGTGTCATCGCCGAGATCAAGAAGGCTTCACCTTCCAAAGGGGTGCTGCGCGAGGATTTCCGTCCGGCGGATATCGCCCGGAGTTACGCGGAACATGGCGCGGCTTGCCTGTCCGTGCTTACGGACGTGGATTTTTTCCAGGGCAGCCCGGAATACCTGAAACAGGCGCGGGCCGCCTGCGGGCTGCCGGTGATCCGCAAGGATTTCATTGTGGATCCCTACCAGGTATACGAGGCCCGGGCCATGGAAGCGGACTGCATCCTGCTCATCGTCGCCTGCCTGGACGATGAACAGCTGGCGTCACTGAATGGCCTGGCCATGGAACTGGGCATGGATGTGCTCATCGAGGTGCATGACGAAGAGGAGCTGGCCCGGGCGCTGATCGTGGACAATCCCATGGTGGGCATCAACAACCGCAACCTCCGCACTTTCGACGTGAGCCTGGACACCACCCTGAACATGCTGAAGCGGATACCTGGCGATCGCCTGGTCATCACGGAATCCGGCATCCTCCAGCCGGAGGACGTGGAACTCATGCGCAGGCACGGCGTAAACGGATTCCTGGTGGGCGAGGCCTTTATGCGCGCGGACGATCCCGGTGCCCGCCTTGCCGAGCTTTTCGGCCTGTAGGCCGGACTTCAGTCCGACACTGCTCTATCATAGCCGCCGTTGTCGGGTTGAAACCCGACCTACAGGAGGGGGGTAATCAGCGGGTGCCGAAGATCACCATGGTCTTGCCTTTAACGC
>JALVEW010000163.1 GCA_027030425.1 Sedimenticola sp. | reverse complement strand
GGACGGTTTCGACGGATAAGGATGCTCCGGTTTCCCGCCTCCAATGGCCGAGGAGGGTTTGACTCCGACCCCGGGAGTCCGACCCCAGGAATCAGGGGGCATAAGCACGAATCACGCGAATCAGTTCACCATACTGCTCCGGCGCATCCTCCGGCCTGTTGAGCAGCCAATGATGCAAATGCGGATCGGCCTCGCGCAACAGGCGGCGGAAACCAGCCTGCAGTTCCTCCGAAACCTGGTCGTATTGTTCATCGAGAAAGCGCCGCAGCAGGCAGTCCAGCTCCAGCATGCCCCGGCGGCACTGCCATTGCAGGCGTTCTCTTTCCCTGAATCCCTGACGGCTCACACAGACTTCTTCAGCATGAGGTTGCGGATATGGCCGATGGCCTCGGTGGGATTGAGATGCCTGGGGCAGGCTTCCACGCAGTTCATGATGCTGTGACAGCGGAACAGCTTGTAAGGGCCATCCAGGGCATCCAGGCGTTCCTCCTCGCCCTGATCCCGGCTGTCGGCAAGAAAACGCCAGGCGGTGAGCAGAGCCTGGGGCCCGAGAAACTTGTCGGGATTCCACCAGAAGGACGGACAGGAGGTGGAGCAGCAGCCACAGAGAATGCATTCCCACAGGCCATCCAGCCGGGCGCGCTGTTCCGGGGTCTGCAGGCTCTCCCGTTCCGGCACCGGGTCCTTGCGTTTGAGCCAGGGATCGACGGCCTGGTACTGCTGGTAGAAGTCGCTCATGTCCACCACCAGGTCACGGATCACCGGGCGGCCGGGAAAAGGCCGAATGACCACCGGCGCTTTCAGCTCCGCCACCGGGGTGATACAGGCCAGGCGGTTGCTGCCGTTCACGTTCACCCCATCGGAACCGCAGACACCCTCGCCGCAAGAATGGCGGAAGGCAAAGCTTTCGTCCTGTTCCTTTATTTTCAGCAGGGCGTCCCGCAACATCATGCCCCGCTCCACTTCCAGATCGAAGGCCTGCATGCGTGGCTGCTCATCGGTATCAGGATTGTAACGATAGACTTCGAAACGCATCAGTACACCCGCTCCTTCGGAGGAAAGCTGTCCACGCTCAGGGGACGGGTGCGCACGGGCTTGAAGTCCAGGCGGTCGCCGTCACGGAAGTACAGGCTGTGGCGCATCCAGTTGCGGTCGTCGCGTTCGGGAAAATCCGGCCGTGAATGGGCGCCGCGGCTCTCCTTGCGCTGCAGGGCGGAAGCGACGATGGACAGGCCCACGTCCACCAGGTTCTCCAGCTCGAAGGCCTCCACCCGGGCGGTGTTGAAGGTGCGGCTGCGGTCCCGGAGGCGCACCTCGTCCAGGCGCTCGCGGATGCCGCGCATCTTCTCCAGCCCTTCCCGCATGATTTCTTCCGTGCGGAACACGCCGGCGTGATCTTCCATGACCTTCTGCAGCTCGCGTCTCAGCTCCGCCACGGAAACCCCCTCGCCTTCCCTGTCGAAGCGCCGGAAGCGCGCCATGGCCTGCTCCTCGCTGGCGCTGTCGGTGGCACGATGACGGGGGTTCTCGTCCAGGTATTCCAGGATGTCCAGCCCCGACAGGCGGCCGAACACCAGGATGTCCAGCAGGGAATTGCCTCCCAGGCGATTGGCGCCATGCACGGACACACAGGCGCATTCACCGGCGGCATAAAGCCCCGGCACCACTTCCTCCGGCCCGTGACGCGCCGGCGCCACCACCCGGCCGAAACGATCCGTGGGAATGCCGCCCATGACATAGTGCGCCGTGGGATACACGGGAATGGGCTCGAAGGCGGGATCTATGCCCAGGAAAATCCTGCTGGTCTCGCGTATGCCCGGCAGACGCTTGGCCACGGTTTCCTCACCCAGGTGATCCACCTTGAGCAGCACATGATCTCCCCTGGGGCCGCAGCCCCGGCCTTCACGCACCTCGGTGACGATGGCCCGCGCCACCACATCGCGGCTGGCCAGATCCTTCGCCGTGGGCGCGTAGCGCTCCATGAAGCGTTCGCCATCCTTGTTGATGAGATAACCGCCTTCCCCCCGGGACGCCTCAGTGATAAGCATGCCGCGCCCGGCTACGCCGGTGGGGTGAAACTGGAAGAACTCCATGTCCTGCAGGGGCACCCCGGCGCGCAGGGCCATGGCCATGCCGTCGCCGGTATTGATATGCGCGTTGCTGGTGGTGCGGAACACCTGCCCACAGCCCCCGGTGGCGAGCAGGGTGGCCCTGGCATTGAGCACCATGGGCTCCCCGCTGGCAATGTCCATCACCAGGGCGCCGGTGACCCCGCCTTCGGCATCCTGCAACAGATCGATGGCAAAGTACTCGGTAAAGAAATGGCTGCGTGCCTTGAGGTTTTGCTGGTACAGGGTATGCAGAATGGCATGACCGGTGCGGTCGGCGGCGGCGCAGGTGCGAGCCGCCTGCTCCTTGCCGAAATGACGGCTCTGGCCGCCGAAGGGGCGCTGGTAGATCCTGCCGTTGTCCAGGCGGGAAAAAGGCACGCCATTGTGTTCCAGCTCATACACGGTGGGAATGGTTTC
>JALVEW010000162.1 GCA_027030425.1 Sedimenticola sp. | reverse complement strand
TCGATCATGGCCTGCTTGCCTTCCGTGGTGTTGATGATCAGGTCGAAATCGTCGTTTTTTATCATGTCCACGATATGCGGCCGCCCTTCCATGACCTTGTTCACCCGGGTGCAGGGCACGCCGGTGGACAACACGGCGTCGCAGGTACCGCCGGTGGCATAGAGTTCGAAGCCCAGGTCCACCAGGTCCCGGGCCACCAGCTTGATACGCTCCTTGTCCGCGTCGCGCACGGACAGCAGGGCCTTGCCACTGGTGGGCAGCTTGATGCTGCCGCCCTCGCTGGCCTTGCCATAGGCTTCGCCAAAGGTACGGCCCACACCCATAACCTCGCCGGTTGATTTCATCTCCGGTCCGAGTACGGTATCCACGCCAGGAAACTTCACGAAAGGAAACACCGCTTCCTTGACGAAATAATGGTCGGGGATGATCTCCCTCGTGGCTCCCTGCTCTTCCAGGGTCTTGCCCGCCATGCAACGCGCCGCGATCTTGGCCAAAGGCCGGCCGATGGCCTTGGACACGAAGGGCACGGTACGCGAGGCCCGCGGGTTTACTTCAAGGATATAGATGTCATTGTCCTTGATGGCAAACTGGGTGTTCATCAGCCCCACCACGCCCAGCTCCAGGGCCATGTCGCGGATATGGTGGCGCATGCGATCCTGGATCTCCTGGCTCAGGGTGTAAGGCGGCAGGGAGCATGCGGAATCACCGGAATGCACGCCGGCTTCTTCGATATGTTCCATAATGCCGCCAATGAGCACGTCCCTGCCGTCACAGATGGCATCCACGTCCACCTCAATGGCATCGTTGAGGAAACGGTCCAGCAGCACCGGCGAATCGTTGGAAACGCTCACCGCCTCGCGCATGTAGCGGGTCAGGTCTTCCTCATTGTAGACGATCTCCATGGCCCGGCCGCCCAGCACATAAGAGGGGCGCACCACCAGGGGATAGCCAATTTCCTCGGCCAGCTGCACCGCCTTCTCCGGGTCCGTGGCCGTGCGGTTGGGGGGCTGGAGCATGCCCAGCTTTTCGACCATCTGCTGGAAGCGCTCGCGGTCTTCCGCGGCATCGATGGAGTCCGGGCTGGTGCCGATGATGGGTGCGCCAGCCTTTTCCAGATCCTGGGCCAGCTTCAGGGGTGTCTGGCCGCCATACTGCACGATGACTCCCGAAGGATTCTCCTTGTGAATAATTTCCAGCACGTCTTCCAGGGTCAAGGGTTCAAAATACAGGCGGTCGGAGGTGTCGTAGTCCGTGGACACGGTTTCCGGGTTGCAGTTGACCATGATGGTCTCGTACCCGTCCTCACGCATGGCGAAGGCCGCGTGCACGCAGCAGTAATCGAATTCTATGCCCTGACCAATGCGGTTGGGGCCGCCTCCCAGCACCATGATCTTGTTGTTGTCGGTGGGCCGCGCCTCACATTCCTCCTCATAGGTGGAATACATGTAGGCGGTGCTGGACGCAAATTCCGCCGCGCAGGTGTCCACCCGCTTGTACACGGGGCGCACACCCAGCTTGTAGCGCAGCTTGCGGATCTTGCCTTCCTTCTTGCCCAGCAGATCCGCCAGGCGCTTGTCGGAAAAGCCCTTGCGCTTGAGCTGGCGCAGCCGGTCCGCGTCCAGGGCGTCCAGGCCCTCTTCCACCACCCGGGCTTCCTCGCGGACAAGGTCCTCGATTTGCACCAGGAACCAGGGATCAATGCCCGTGGCCTGCTGTATGTCTTCCATGCTCATGCCGGCACGGAAGGCGTCCGCCACATACCAGAGACGGTCACCCCGGGGCTGGCGAATTTCCGCCAAGATGGTCTCCCGGGCGTCATCGGCGGAAAGATCCACCACGGGATCGAAGCCGGCCTTGCCCGTCTCCAGGCCACGCAGGGCCTTCTGCAGGGACTCCTGCAGGGTACGACCGATGGCCATGACCTCGCCAACGGACTTCATCTGGGTGGTGAGACGGTCGTCTGCTTGGGGGAATTTCTCGAAGGCGAAACGAGGCACCTTGGTGACCACGTAGTCGATACTGGGCTCAAAGGACGCCGGAGTCACGCCGCCGGTGATTTCGTTGCGCAGCTCATCCAGGGTGTAGCCCACGGCCAGCTTGGCCGCCACCTTGGCAATGGGAAAGCCCGTGGCCTTGGACGCCAGGGCCGAGGAGCGCGAGACCCGCGGGTTCATCTCGATGATGATCATGCGCCCGTTCTCGGGATTGATGGCGAACTGCACGTTGGAGCCGCCGGTGTCCACGCCGATCTCCCGCAACACCGCCAGGGAGGCGTCCCGCATGATCTGGTATTCCTTGTCCGTCAGAGTCTGGGCCGGCGCCACGGTGATGGAGTCGCCGGTGTGCACCCCCATGGGGTCCAGGTTCTCGATGGAGCAGACGATGATGCAGTTGTCCTTGTGATCCCGCACCACCTCCATCTCGTATTCCTTCCACCCAAGAATGGATTCCTCGATGAGCAGCTCATTGGTGGGTGACAGATCCAGGCCGCGCTGGCAGATCTCTTCGAATTCCTCGCGGTTGTAGGCGATGCCGCCACCG
>JALVEW010000161.1 GCA_027030425.1 Sedimenticola sp. | reverse complement strand
ACATGATTAGAGTAGCCGTAGTAGGCGCCGCCGGGCGCATGGGCAAGGCACTGGTGCAGGCCGTGCATGAAACAGAGGGGCTGGAACTGACCGTGGCCACGGAGCATCCCGAATCTTCTCTCATTGGTGCGGATGCCGGTGAGCTGGCTGGCTTGGGCAAACTGGGGGTGGCGGTCAGCGCGGATCTGGCCGATGGCGTGGATGATTTCGATGTGGTCATCGACTTCAGCCGTCCGGAAGCCACCCTCAACCACTTGTCCATCTGCCGCGCCAACGGCAAGCAGCTGATCATCGGCACCACGGGCTTCAGCGACGAACAGAAACAGCAGATTGCCGAGGCGGCCAATGATATCGCCATCGTCTTTGCGCCCAACATGAGCGTGGGCGTGAACCTGTGTTTCAAGCTCCTGGACATTGCCGCCCGGGTCATGGGCGAGGATGCGGACATCGAGATCATCGAGGCCCACCACCGTCACAAGGTGGATGCGCCTTCCGGCACCGCCATCCGCATGGGCGAAGTGGTGGCAGACGCCCTGGGGCGTGACCTCAACGAGGTGGCTGTTTACGGCCGCCATGGCATCACCGGGGAGCGCAAGCGAGAGACCATTGGTTTCGAGACCATCCGCGCCGGTGACGTGGTGGGTGAGCATACCGTATGGTTCGCCGCCGAGGGCGAACGGGTGGAGATTGCCGTCAAGTCCTCCAGCCGCATGACCTATGCCAACGGCTCCGCCCGGGCCGTGCTCTGGCTGCGGGACAAGTCCCGGGGACTGTACGACATGCAGGACGTGCTGGGTCTGCGCTGATGCTGGACGCGGACAAATTCGGGTATCATGGAGCCTGAATTCACCGATTCCTTCCTGCGCGGAGATCCCGGGTGCTGAAACTAATCAAATTCATCCTGTTGCTGGGCGTGGCGCTGCTGGGGGCGGGCTTTGCCTCCATCAACCCCACGCCGGTGACCCTGAACTATTATTTTGCCGACATTACCGTTCCCTTGGGCCTGATGGTGTTGGCGATGATCGGCCTGGGCGCCGTGCTGGGTGTGTTCAGCAGCCTGCTGCTCATGGCCCGGGTGCGCCGGGAGAACCAGCGGCTGCGCCGCCAGGCTCGCCTGGCCAGCGAGGAAGTGAACAACCTGCGCACCATACCGGTGAAGGATCGCTGAGATGCAGGAGCTGGTCTGGCTGCTGTTGCCTGTTGCCGCCGCCTCCGGCTGGTGGATGGCGCGTCGCAGCGCGGCCCGGGATTGCGAGGAGTCCGACCGGCGCACCACGCCCGCCTATTTCCGCGGCCTCAACTACCTGCTCAACGAGGAGCCGGACAAGGCTATCGACGTTTTCGTGCAGCTCCTGGAAGTGGACAGTGAAACCGTTGAGACACATCTGGCCCTGGGCAGCCTGTTCCGCCGCCGCGGTGAGGTGGAGCGCGCCATCCGTATCCACCAGAACCTCATCGCCCGTCCCGCCCTCAGCCAGGAACAGCGCGCCCAGGCCCTGCTGGAGCTGGGCATGGACTACATGCGCGCCGGCCTTTATGACCGGGCCGAGAACCTGTTCCTGGAACTCAAGGAAATGAAACTCCATGTGCGCAAGGCTCTGGAGAATCTTCTCATCATCTACCAGCAGGAGAAGGACTGGCAGTCCTGCCTGCAGACCGCGGAGGAACTGGAGTCCCTGGTCAAGGAGCCCCTGAGCCTGGCGCGCTCCCATTATTTCTGCGAGCTGGCGGAAGAAGCTCTGCGCAAGGGCCAGGCGGAAGAAGCCGGCAAGCTGCTGAAAAAAGCCATTGCCGCCGATGCCGGCAGCGTGCGCCCCCTGCACATGCAGGCGCGTATCGCCATGTCCCGGGGTGACTGCAAGGCCGCCATCAAGCTGCTGCAGAAAGCCGTGGACAAGGACCCGCGCTACCTGCCGGAAGTGCTTGGCGATTTCATGGAGTGCCACCGACGCCAGGGCAGCCTGCCCGCGTTGCGGAAGTACCTGAAAGGCTTTCTCGGCAATGGCATGGACGTGGCCGTGGCCCTGGCCACAGTGGACATCATCACCGAACTGGAAAGCGAGGCGGCGGCCACCGCCTTTCTCGGTGAGCAGATGCGCCGGCATCCCACCCTCAAGGGCCTGCTGCGCCTCATCGAACTCAATGCCACTTTGCCGGACGTGCAGGCGGGGCAGATGCTGGTGAGCATGAAATCCCATGTCGAGCAGTTGCTGGCGGAACGTCCCGCCTACCAGTGCGCCAGGTGTGGATTCGCCGCCAACACCATGCACTGGCAATGTCCCAGTTGCCGCAGCTGGAGCACCATCAGACGCAAATCCGAACCCGAGGACAAACACCCATGAGCAGCCCTGTTATCGTCGCCCTGGATTTTTCCGACCAGCCCAGCGCCCTGTCTCTGGTGGAGAGGCTGGAGCCGTCCCTGTGCCGCCTCAAGGTGGGCAAGGAGCTCTTTACCCGCCTGGGACCGGCCTTCGTGGAAAAGCTGGTGGGCAAGGGCTTTGATGTGTTCCTCGATCTGAAATTCCACGACATTCCCAACACCGTGGC
>JALVEW010000160.1 GCA_027030425.1 Sedimenticola sp. | reverse complement strand
GAGGCAGTAATCCAAGGCCCGGAGAGATCAGCCTGGCCCACGGGGGAGTCCTGTTCCTTGATGAGGTCGCCGAGTTTCCCCGGGCCGTGCTGGATGTCTTGCGCGAGCCCCTGGAAACCGGCTACATCCACATCTCCCGCGCCAGCCGCAGCGCCCGCTTCCCGGCCCGTTTCCAGCTGGTGGCGGCCATGAATCCCTGCCCCTGCGGCCATCTCGGCGATCCAGTCAAAACTTGCCGCTGCACGGCCGAGCAGGTGGCCAAATACCAGGGGCGCATCTCCGGCCCCCTGCTGGACCGCATCGACCTGCAGGTGCAGGTTCCCGCCCAGCCCGCCGAAGCGATACTCAACGCTGGCAAACAGGAAGCCACCAGCGCCCAGGTACGCCAACAGGTCATGGCCGCCCATCAACGGCAGCTTGACCGCCAGGGCTGCAGCAATGCCCACCTGCAAAACAACGCCCTGGAAGAACATTGCCGCCTGGATGACGACTGCCGCAACCTGCTCCTCAACGCCATGAACAAGCTGGGCTTGTCCGCCCGCGCTTACCACCGCATCCTGCGCGTGGCCAGAACCATTGCCGATCTGGAAGGCGCATCGGACATTCGGCTGCCCCATGTCACCGAGGCTGTTGGCTACCGGCGCATGGACAAGGGCGGTTGAGCTTGGGATTCAAGGTTATACTACCTCTTGTATCAACTAGCAGAGCATCGCCGATGACAACAATGAAGGCACTGGTAAAGAAAAACGCCGAGGAAGGGCTGTGGCTGGATGAGGTTCCCCTGCCCGAAGTCGGCAACAACGATGTGCTCATCAAGATTCAGAAGACCGCCATCTGCGGCACGGACATTCACATCTATAACTGGGACGACTGGGCGCGCAAAACCATTCCCGTGCCCATGACCATCGGCCACGAATTTGCCGGCACCATCGTGGAGCTGGGCGCCAATGTGGAGGGCCTGGAAGTGGGCGATCTGGTGTCCGGCGAGGGGCATATCGTCTGCGAACGCTGCCGCAACTGCCTGGCGGGACGGCGTCATCTCTGCCCCAACACCATCGGCGTGGGAGTGAATCGCACGGGCTGTTTCGCCGAGTATCTGTCGATTCCGGCCAAGAACGTCTATCGGCCCAATACTCCCATTCCCCCGGAAGTGCTGGCCTGTTTCGACCCCTACGGCAACGCCGTGCATACCGCCCTGTCTTTCAACATGGTGGGCGAGGACGTGCTCATCACCGGCGCCGGGCCCATCGGCATCATGGCGGCCATGGTGGCGGCCCACTGCGGGGCGCGCAATATCGTCATCACGGACATCAACCCCTACCGCCTCAACCTGGCCCGCACCATCGTGCCCAAGGCCATTCCCATCGACGTGAGCAAGGAAACCATCACCCGCGACATGATGCGCGCCCTGGGCATACTGGAAGGCTTCGACGTGGGCCTGGAGATGTCCGGCTCCCCGGACGCCTTCCGCGAAATGCTGTCCAAGATGATCAACGGCGGCGGTATCGCCATGCTGGGCATCCTGCCCAACGGCACGGGTATCGACTGGGACGACGTGGTGTTCAAGGGGCTGCGCATCAAGGGCATCTATGGCCGCGAGATCTTCGAAACCTGGTACAAGGGCACCATGATGTATCAGAGCGGCCTGCCCCTGGAGAAAATCATCACCCACCGTTTTAATTACACGGATTTTCAGCAGGGCTTTGATGTGATGCGTTCGGGTGAATCAGGTAAGGTAGTGTTGAGCTGGGAGTAGGGTTTATACCCCTCACCCCGGCTCTCTCCCGGAGGGAGAGGGGAGAAAAACACTCACCCCGGCCCTCTTACCTATACAGAATGTCATAATGGCCCTCGTCCCACCGGGGAGAGAGTTGGGGAGAGAGGGTAAACTATTGGCTCTCACCCTCACCCCGGCCCTCTCCCTGAAGGGAGAGGGAGAATAACCGAGGTTACAAACCATCATGAGTTTCGAATCCACAAGAGAAAGCCTGCAACGGGAACTGGAAGCCATCCGTGAGTCCGGCCTGTGGAAGGAGGAGCGGGTCATCGCTTCCCGGCAGATGAACGACATCACCCTGGCCGACGGCCGCGAGGTGGTGAATATGTGCGCCAACAACTACCTGGGCCTGGCCAGCCATCCGGCGCTGATCCAGGCCGCCCGGGACAGCTACGACCAGTGGGGTTACGGCCTGTCCTCGGTGCGCTTCATCTGCGGCACCCAGAACATCCACAAGACGCTGGAGCAGAAGGTCACGGAGTTTCTGGGCATGGAGGACAGCATACTCTACGCCGCCTGCTTCGACGCCAATGCCGGCCTGTTCGAAACCCTGCTGGGGCCGGAAGACGCGGTGATCTCGGATGAACTGAACCACGCCTCCATCATCGACGGCGTGCGCCTGTGCAAGGCGGCCCGCTACCGCTACCGTAACAACGACATGGACGATTTGCGGGACAAGCTGGAGGAAGCGCGTAGCAACGGCGCCCGACGCATGCTCATCACCACGGATGGCGTGTTCTCCATGGACGGCAGCATCGCCCGCCTGGACGAGATC
>JALVEW010000159.1 GCA_027030425.1 Sedimenticola sp. | reverse complement strand
CCTGCTGCTGGACGAAAAAGAGTTCCAGCGGGAGGTGGCCGTGGTGCGCGAGGAGCGGCGCCTGCGCACGGACGACGATCCCAACGGCCTGCTCTGGGAGCAGTTCAACGCCGTAGCCTGGCGGGTGTCGCCCTACCGCAATCCGGTCATCGGCTGGATGCACGACCTGGAAGTCATGACCGTTGCCGATCTGCAAAAGTGGTATGACCAGTGGTATTCACCGGACAACGCCCTGCTGGTGGTGGTGGGTGACGTGATCCCCGCCGAGGTCCTGGCCCTGGCGAAAAGACACTTCGGCCCCATTCCGGCAAGAAAGCGCGAAGCCTGGCGGCAGCGTCCCGAGCCCGAGCAGAAAGGCCCTGTGCGCATGACCCTGAAGGTGCCGGCGAAGCAGCCGGTGCTGCTCATGGGCTACAAGGCCCCCGCCATGGTGGACCTGAAAGAGCCGGCGGAGGCCTATGCCCTGATGGTGCTCAGTTCCATCCTGGGGGACGGGGACAGTTCCCGTCTCTCGGCGGAGGTGGTGCGTGACCAGGGCCTGGCGGTGTCCGCCAGCAGCAGCTACGACGCCTTCAGCCGCCTGTCCGGGCTGCTGGAAGTCGAGGCCATACCTGCCCAGGGCGTGGAACTCGATGAACTGGAAGCCG
The DNA here is from genome assembly GCA_027030425.1 of Sedimenticola sp. Classification (GTDB taxonomy): domain Bacteria; phylum Pseudomonadota; class Gammaproteobacteria; order Chromatiales; family Chromatiaceae; genus Thiolapillus. The sequence continues at coordinate 9,059 of JALVEW010000159.1, read as the reverse complement.
CCCTGCGTGCCCAGGTGAAACGCCTGCGGGAAGAACCCGTGAGCAAGACGGAGCTGGAGCGGGTCATCAACCGCACCCTGGCGGCCAAGGTGTTCGCCCGGGATTCCATGTTCTATCAGGCCATGCTCATCGGCATGCGTGAGACCAACGGCTACGACTGGCGCAGCCTGGAGGAAGAGCTGAAGCACATCCGCGCGGTGACTCCCCAGCAGGTGCAGGCCGTGGCGCGCAAGTATCTGGTGGAGCAGCGGCTCACGGTGGCCCGCCTGGAGCCGGTGAAAAAGGACAAGGCGAAAGAAGCCGGGACGCGGGAGGACAAATCATGAAGCGCATCCTGTCATTGTTGTTCCTGCTGCTGGCCACGGGACAGGGCCTGGCCATTGAGGTTCAGGCCTGGCAGACCAAAGGCGGCGCCCGGGTCATGTACGTGCACGCGCCCCAGCTGCCCATGGTGAACCTGCGGGTGATGTTCGATGCCGGCAGCGCCCGGGATGGTGAGCTGCCTGGTCAGGCCAGGCTGCTCAACGAACTGCTCCTGGAAGGGGCGGGCAAATGGGATGCGGACCAGCTGGCCGCCGAGCTGGAATCCCGGGGGATAGAGGTCAGCACCCACACGGGCCGGGACATGGCGTATATCACCATGCGCAGCCTCAGTGACAAGAACATCCTGACTCCCGCCCTGGACCTGCTGGCCGCCATGCTGGCCAGTCCCCGGCTGGAAGAAGATGCCATCGCCCGGGTGAAGGAAAGAACCCTGGCTTCCCTGCGCCTGGCCAGTCAGTCGGCGGAAGAGGTGGCGGACAGAGAAATGATGTCGGCCCTTTACGGCGATCATCCCTATGCCCATGACCCCCTGGGCACGGAAGCCGCCCTGGAAAAGACGGATAGAACCGTGCTGCAGGCCTTTCATCGACAGTTTTACACCCAGGCCAATGCCGTGGTGGCCCTGGTAGGTGACGTGGACCGCACCCAGGCGGAGATTCTGGTGGAGCACCTGCTTGCCGGCCTTCCCGTGGGCGAAAAGGCGGCGCCCCTGCCGGAGCCGAAGCCCGTAAAGACCCGGCGACAGCACAAGGACTTTCCAGCATCCCAGACCCATCTTTACCTGGGCATGCTCGGCATCAGCCGCAAGGACCCGGACTACTTCCCCCTCATCGTGGGCAACCATATCCTGGGGGGCAGCGGCCTGACCTCCATTATGGGCGAGGAAGTGCGCAACAAGCGCGGCCTGTCCTACGGCATTTCCAGCTATTTTTCCCCCCTGCGGGTGAAAGGGCCCTGGATGCTCAAGGCCCAGACAAAGAACAGCCAGGCGCAGAGCACCCTGGAACTGATGACCGCCCTGCTGCGGGATTTCATCGACGAAGGCCCCACGGCAAAGCAGCTGGAAGCGGCGAAGAAACACCTGACCGGCGGCTTCCCCCTGAAGCTGTCCAGCAACAGCAAGATCCTGCAGCAGATCAGCGTCATGGCCTTTTACGACTTGCCACGGGACTGGCTGGATACCTGGCCCGCCCGGGTGGAACAGGTGACCCGGGCCCAGATTCGCCGCGCGTTCCGCCGGCGCATGCCCATGAAACACCTGCTTCAGGTCACCGTGGGCGGCGGGAAATAGTTGGCGGGACACAGCAACAGCATTCGCATCATCGGCGGCGAATTCCGTGGCCGGCGCCTGTCCTTTGCCGATGCTCCCGGCCTGCGTCCCACGGCGGACCGGCTGCGGGAGACCCTGTTCAACTGGCTGCAGGGGCGGGTGGAAGCCGCCGCCTGCCTGGACCTGTTCGCCGGCAGCGGCGCCCTGGGGCTGGAAGCCCTGTCCCGGGGGGCGGGTTTCGTGCGCCTGGTGGACCAGTCCCGGGTGGTGGCCCGCCAGTTGCGGCAGAATCTGCGGCTTCTGCAGGCGGAATCCCGGGCGGAAGTGGTGCAGGGCGACGCCATGCGCCTCCTGCGCCAGGAGGCCGACCGTTCTTTCGATCTGGTGTTTCTCGATCCGCCCTTCGCCCGGGACTGGCTGGAGGATGCCTGTGGGCTGCTGGAGAGCAATGCCTGGCTCAGGCCCGGCAGCTGGATCTATCTGGAGCAGGACAGCCACCGGCAATGGCCGCAAACCCCGGCGGGCTGGTTCCTGCACCGGGAGGCCAGGGCCGGGCAGGCCGCCTGCCGCCTGTTTCGCCGTGATACAATACAAGGCTGACCCATCCTTCTGATTTTTATCAATGCTCACAGCGGTTTATCCGGGTACATTCGACCCCATCACCAACGGCCACACGGATCTCGTGGCCCGCGCCTCGAAACTGTTCGGGCGGGTCATCGTGGCGGTTGCCCGGGACACGGCAAAGACCACCTTCTGCGAACTGGATCAGCGGGTGGAGCTGGCGCGCCTGGTGCTGGCGGATTTTCCCAACGTGGAAGTAATGGCTTTCAGCGGACTGCTGGTGAAGTTCTGCCAGGCGCAGCAGGCGGAAGTGGTGATTCGCGGCCTGCGCGCCGTGTCTGATTTCGAGTACGAGTTTCAGCTGGCGGGCATGAATCGCCGGTTGGCGCCGGACGTGGAAACCCTGTTTCTCACCCCGGCTGAACAATACGCTTTCATATCCTCATCACTTGTGCGGGAAATAGCGCGACTGGGGGGAGATGTGGCAGAATTCGTCCATCCCGCGGTGCAGACGGCACTGACGGAAAAATTTATCTGATAACTAGCGGAGTAAACCCATGGCCCTGATGATTACCGATGAATGCATCAACTGCGATGTATGCGAGCCTGAATGCCCCAACGGCGCGATTTATATGGGCGAGGAGATCTACGAGATCGACCCCGACCTGTGCACCGAATGCGTGGGTCATTACGAGGAATCACAGTGCGTGGAAGTCTGCCCGGTGGACTGCATCATCGTGGATCCCAACCATCAGGAAACCGAGGAAGAGCTGCGTGCCAAGTACGAGCGCATCACCGGTGAATCTGCCTGACCCCCACGGGGCAGGCAAACCAGGGAAAGCTCCGGCCCGAGGCTGGAGCTTTTTCATTTTTGGCCTGTTGTTCCTGTCCCTGGTCCAGGCGGCGGAGCGTCCGCCCGCGGCGGCCGTGGCCTCGGCCCATCCCGCCGCAACCCGGGCGGGACTGGAAATCCTCCAGGCGGGAGGCAACGCCTTCGATGCCGCCGTGGCCGTGAGCGCCGCCCTGGCGGTGGTGGAGCCCTACAGTTCCGGACTTGGCGGCGGTGGCTTCTGGCTGCTGCACCGGGCCAGTGATGGCTACGAAGTGATGATCGATGGCCGGGAGAAGGCTCCTCTGGCGGCTCGCCGGGACATGTACCTCGATACCCGTGGTGAGCCCGTGGCGGGGGCGTCCATCGATGGTCCCCTGGCGGCGGGCATCCCCGGGGAGCCTGCGGCTCTTGCGCATATTGCCAGCCGTTACGGCCGCTTGCCCCTGAAGCGCAGCCTGGCGCCCGCTATCCGTCTTGCCGACCAAGGTTTCAAGGTGAATGAGCACTACCGGCGCATGGCGGAATTCAGGCTGAAGGCGCTAAGGGCTTCGCCGGCGGCCGCGCAGCAGTTCCTGCTGAAGGGCGAGGCGCCGCCGGAAGGCCATCTCATCCGCCAGCCGGCCCTGGCCGAAACCCTGAGGGCCCTGGCCCGCAAGGGCAGGGCGGGTTTCTATGAGGGAGAGATTGCCCGACGCCTGGTGGGGGAAGTGGGGCGTAATGGCGGCATCTGGACCCTGGATGACCTCAGGCAGTATGAAGTGAAGGAACGTGAGCCCATGGTGGGCAGTTACCGGGGCTGGCGGGTGGTCAGCGCCGCGCCGCCTTCTTCCGGCGGCGTGGTTCTGCTGGAAATGCTGAATATGCTGGCGCTGAAAGACCTGCAGGCCATGAGCGAGGCTGACCGGGTGCACTATCTGGTGGAGGTCATGCGCCGCGCCTATGCCGACCGGGCCCGCTGGCTGGGGGATGCGGATTTCGTGGACATGCCCCTGGAACGCCTGCTGTCCGCCGCCTATGCGCGGAAGCTGGTGACCGGCATCGACATGAAGAAGGCGACACCCAGCCGCAGCTTGGACAGCGTACGGCCCGAAGGCCATGACACCACCCATTTCTCCATTCTGGACAGAGAAGGCAACCGGGTAGCCGCTACCCTGAGCATCAACTACCCTTTCGGTTCCGGTTTCGTGGCCGCGGGCACGGGAGTGCTGCTCAACGATGAGATGGATGATTTCTCCATCAAGCCCGGGGTGGCCAACGTGTACGGCCTGGTGGGGGCGGAAGCCAATGCCATCGCGCCGGGCAAGCGCATGCTGTCCAGCATGTCCCCGACTTTCCTGGAGAACCGGGATCATGTCGCCATCCTGGGAACGCCGGGAGGTTCACGCATCATCACCATGGTATTGCTGGGCCTGCTGGAGGCCGTGGAGGGAAAGGACGCCCAGGCCTGGGTGACGCGGCCCCGTTTTCATCATCAATACCTGCCCGATGCCCTGCAGCTGGAGCCGGAGGCTTTCAGTAAGGAACTGAAGGCGGCGCTGAGCCGGCGGGGGCACGAGCTGGACGAAAAGTCCCGGCCCTGGGGCAACATGCAGGCGGTTCACTGGGACAGGAAGGGCAATACCGTGGAGGCCGCCAGTGACCCAAGAGGCGGCGGCATGGCGGTGGTCCGGTAAAAATCTTCAGTCCTTGCGTTTTCGCGTTACAATATATCAATATGGCAAAATATTTCTGGAGCTGAACCAAGAATGGCAAGAGTAACTGTAGAAGATTGTCTGGAACACGTGGACAATCGCTTCAACCTGGTCCTGCTGGCGTCCAAGCGCGCCCGGCAGCTGGAAAACGGCGTCGAGCCCCTGGTGCCCTGGGACAACGACAAGCCCACGGTTGTCGCCCTGCGGGAGATCGCCGCTGGCCTGATTACCAACCAGACCATCGACGAGCAGGTCGAGACCAAGGAAGAATCCATCGACGACGAACTGGCCGCGGCCCTGGCACAGGAAGTTCAGGCAGCGCTCGACGGCGGCTTGTAAGAACGCACGCCGGTGGCCACTTCACTGCCTGTCGAACCCGAAGGCAAATGGCCACCCATAGCGCTTGAGCGCGACAAGGGCGGCACGGGGCCCCGTTACCAGATCAGCGATCTCTGTACCTACCTGGAATCCTACCTGCCGCCCGAGCAGGTGCGGGAGGTTTATCGCGCCTATCTTTTCGGCGCGGAAGCCCACAAGGATCAGAAACGCCTTTCCGGCGAGCCCTATATCTGTCATCCGGTGGCGGTGGCGCGCATCCTCGCGGAAATGCGCATGGACTACCAGTGCCTGATGGCGGCCATCCTCCATGATGTCATCGAAGACACCCCCACGGCCAAGGATCAGCTGGCCGAGGAGTTCAGCGAGGAGATCGCCGAGCTTGTGGACGGCGTCAGCAAGCTGGCCAAGATCGGCTCCCTTAGCCGCGCCGAGGCCCAGGCGGAAAGCTTCCGCAAGATGATGCTGGCCATGACCCGGGACATCCGGGTGATTCTCATCAAGCTGGCAGACCGGCTGCACAACATGCGCACCCTGGGCGTCATGCGCCCGGAAAAGGCGCGCCGAATCTCCCGGGAGACAACCGAGATATACGCCCCCATTGCCCAGCGCCTGGGTATCAACAGCCTGCGCGTGGAGCTGGAAGACCTGGGCATGGCAGCCTATTATCCCTGGCGTTACCGGGTCATCAGCGAGCGCCTGCAGAAGCTGCGCGGGCACCGCAGGGAACTGGTGAACAGCGTGGAGCAGGCCATCCGCGACCGCCTGGCCCAGGAGGATTTCAAGGGCGAGGTCAGCGGCCGGGAGAAGCATATCTGCAGCATCTATCGCAAGATGCGGGACAAGCACCTGTCCCTGAGCGAGGTGGCGGACGTGTTCGCCTTCCGCATCCTGGTGGATGACGTGGACACCTGTTACCGGGTGCTGGGAGCCATGCACAGCCTGTACAAGCCCGTGCCCGGGCGCTTCAAGGACTATATCGCCATCCCCAAGGCCAATGGCTACCAATCCCTGCACACGGTGCTGGTGGGGCCCCACGGCCAGCATATCGAGGTACAGATCCGCACCCATGAAATGCACAAGGTGGCCGAGGAAGGCATCGCCGCCCACTGGCACTACAAGACGGGCGACGAGAAGTTTCCCCCGGCGGCCGCCGCAGAATGGGTGCGCAACCTGCTGGAGGTGCAAAAGGGTTCCGGCACTTCCACGGAATTCCTCGAACATGTGAAAGTGGACCTGTTCCCGGACGAGGTCTATGTGTTCACCCCCAACGGCCAGATCAAGGTGCTGCCCAAGGGCGCTTCCGTGGTGGATTTCGCTTACGCCATTCATTCCGACGTGGGCAATCATTGTGTTGCCGCGAGGGTGGACCGTCATCTGGTGCCTCTGCGCACCCGCCTGCGCAATGGCCAGACGGTGCAGATTCTCACCAATGATGATGCCCGCCCCAACCCCGCCTGGCTGGATTTCGTGGTTACCGGCAAGGCCCGGGCCGGCATACGCACCTTCCTCAAGCGCCTGGAAGCCGATGAGGCCGCCCAGCTGGGCCAGCGCATGCTGGAGCGGGAACTGGAGAAGCACGGCGCCGCCCTGTCGGAAATCAAGGAAAGCCAGATCGAGTCAGTGCTGGAACAGCTCAAGGTGAACAGCCTGCGTGCCCTGATGATAGATATCGGCCTGGGCAACCGCATGGTGAAGCTGGTGGCGGGCACCCTGTTGTCCGTGGACGCCCTGGACAAGGATGGCGAGCCCGGCGCGGACCTGACCATTCGCGGCACCGAGGGCATGGTGGTGAAGTTCGGCAAGTGCTGTCATCCCATCCCCGGTGACCCGGTGATTGCGGTGTTCAATCCCGGCAAGGGACTAGTGGTGCATCACCAGTCCTGTCCCAACGTGCTGGATGAAAAGAAGTCCCGGGCGGATTGGGTGGATGTGCGCTGGGAGGATGATGTCCAGGGTGAATTCGACACGGCGCTTTCCCTGGACGTGAACAACAAGCGCGGCATGCTGGCGACCATTGCCTCGGCCATTTCGGAAATGGGATCGAACATTGACGACATCCGCACCGAGGATCACGATGGCCGTACTTCAGGCCTGCACCTGCTCATCTCCGTCTCCGACAGAAAGCACCTGGCCGCCGTCATGCGGCGCCTGCGGGCCATTCCCGAGGTATTGCGCATCAGCCGCGACCTGGGCCGCAAGAGCTGATTCCGCCTTCATGTCGCAGATGCTCCATCGTTCCGTCAACGAGCCCCTGTGGGTGGATTTGCTCTCCCGCCATGCCTCCATGGTCCCCGCCAATGTCTATGCCTGGCTCCGGGACCCGGCATCACTCACTCGGAGGGTGACCGACGCCTGTCCCGGAAAATTCCGTGTTGAGGTGAAGTTCCAGGGGTGGGCGGGCGCCCTGAACTCCGAAACCCGGTTGCTGCAGCTCGGGCTGCGCGAGGCCTGCCTGGTGCGGGAGGTGGAACTCCTGTGTAACGACCAGCCCCAGGTGTTCGCGCGCACTCTGATGCCGGTGAGCAGCCTGCGCGGCGCCGCCCGGCAGCTTTCCCATTTGCGCAACAAACCCCTGGGGAAAGTGCTGTTCGCCAATCCCCGTACCCGACGCAAGACAGTGCAGATCGCGCGCATCCTGCCCCAGCACAAGCTTTTTCATTCGGCGGTTTCCCACCTGGAGGAGATGCCGGAGGAGCTGTGGGGGCGCCGGACGCTGTTCCTGTACGTGGGCAAACCCATCCTGGTCAATGAGATTTTCCTGCCTACCCTGGTAAACCGTGTTTCTCTGCCGGGAGGCCGGTCATTCCGCTGAGGCCGGCATTTCACCCGGGAACGCGATGATCGTGCCGGAATCGGCGTTCAGGTGCGGATTTGCAAAGGGGTCGGAGTCAAATTCCACCCAAACTGTTACATGGAATGGGATCAAACTGTTCCGGGCCGTGGAATCTTTCCAGCATCCTTCCCATTTGACTCCGACCCTTCCCATCCAATTAGCTGGGACATTATTTCAGCGACCGGGTGAAATGTTCGGGTCAAGCAGGCCGGAATCCAGGATCTGCCGCATTTCCCTTTCATCGTTGATGTTGGCGAAACGTTCCGGCATGTCGGAAAAATCCGCCAGGGCCGGGCGGTGCGCCTTGCACCACTGACCGAGCCGGCGTTCACCCCTGTTCAGGTAGTCTTCAAGATCAGGCCCGAGGCGCGTGGGCATGAGGGCAAATGCCGGTTGCAGCTTTGCGCCGTCGTGAACCACGGCAAGGTCGGCCGGTTGGGCTTCCAGCGCCTGCGCCAGGCGTTGCGCCAGATCGGGTGGCAGGGCCGGAACATCACAGGGCACGCAAAGCAGCCAGTCAGTATCCGCCTGCTTCAGCGCCGCCAGAATGCCCGCCAGCGGCCCCTGATAGCCTTCATGCTCGTCGCTGATGACCGGGAATCCGAAGCGGGCGTAGCGGGGCAGGTTGCGATTGGCGCTGATAATGATACTGCCGACCTGGGGTTTGAGCACGTCCAAGGCATGAGCAATCATGGGACGACCGGCGAGGGGCAGCAGCCCCTTGTCCCGTCCCCCCATGCGGGAACCTCTGCCGCCGGCCAGGATCACGGCGCTTATGTCAGTGCTGTCAATCATTCTTGTGCGGACATGGGCGGTTGAGATTATCCCGAATGTTTCACCCGGGAACGCGATGATCGTGCCGGGAACGGCGTTCAGGTACGGGTTTGTAATGGGGTCGGAGTCAAATTCCACCCAAACTGTTACAATGAAGAGGGTCAAACTGTTCCATGGCCATGGGATCTTTCCAACATCCTCCCCATTTGACTCCGACCCCGCCCATCACCGCAGATGGACGGCGAGACCGGTGCGAGGGCGCGTTCATCGATGCCCGGTAACATATTGTACTTTGTTAATATTTCAATTCTCCATGAATACAGTAAGCTGAAATATTTTTCCAGTGACGGGGTGAAATATTCGGGATTATTATTGTATGCCAGCGCCTTCTCCGGCGAATGACTTTATTTCCACGGGTTCCGGCAGATGAGTAAT
>JALVEW010000158.1 GCA_027030425.1 Sedimenticola sp. | reverse complement strand
GCGGGATTCCGGTCTGCTGCAGGCCTTGCGGGATGCGGCCTCCCGGCGCGGTCTTCCCCTGTTGCTGCCGCTCATGGATCTCAAGGATCAGTCGGCCTTGCGCGTTTCCGATGTCTGGACCGCGGACTGGCAAGCGCTGGAGAACGCCTCTTCCCGCTATGACGCCCAGGCGGTGCTGGCGGGCGGCTTGCGGGAGAAGGACGGCCGCTGGGTCGGGAAGTGGACCCTGTTCCTGGGCGATTCCGAAAAGACCTTCGGCAGCAGTGGTGCCGATGAAGCAGCCACCGTGGCCGAAGGGCTGGACAAGGTCATGGACTGGCTGGCCTCGCGTTATGTCCCCGCCGTGGACAGCGAGTTCGCCGAGACGGTCAGGGTGCGTTTTCTCAATGTGAAGACCCTGAATGATTATTCCACCATCATGGCGCTGCTGGAGTCGCTGGATGCCCTCACGGGCGTTGCCGTTCAGGCCGCCACCGGGGATCAGCTTCTGGTGCAGGCCCGTGTGCGGGGCGGCGCGGATATTCTGGCCCAGCGTCTGTCCCTGGAAATGAATATGACGCTGGTGGCCAGTATTCCGGATGAAGAGGGAGATACGCAACATCCGGAACTAACCTACAGGCTCAGATAGGGACTTCATGGGTCTGCGCGCCAGGGACATTCCCAATATCATCAGTATCGCCCGGGTGATACTGGTGTTTCCGGTGATCTGGTTGCTGCTGCACCAGGATTACCGCAGCGCCATGGCCCTGTTCTTCGTTGCCGGCGTCTCGGATGCCCTGGATGGCTTTCTGGCCCGCCAGTTTCACTGGCAGACCCGCCTGGGGGGCATCCTGGATCCCCTGGCGGACAAGTTCCTGCTGGTTTCCGTGTACTTCTGCCTGGGGTGGCTGGGCGAGCTGCCTGTATGGCTGGTGGTGCTGGTGATCCTGCGTGACGTGGTTATCGTCGGCGGTGCCCTGGCCTGGCATTTTCGCGTGGAGAAGCTCGACGCCAGCCCCAGCCTGGTGAGCAAGGCCAATACTACCCTGCAGATCACTCTGGTGCTACTGGTTGTCTATAACCTGGGGTTCAGTCCCCTGGGAGAGGGCCTGCTCAGGGCCATGATGTGGGCTGTGGCCTTCACCACCCTGTGGAGCGGGGTGGATTACGTCGTGAGTTGGGGACGCAAGGCCGGTCGTCAGATCAGGGGATGAAAACGCCCGGCCCGATCCCGACATCCCGGGACCGGCCGGTTTTCTGCTTTCATTGCTTGCGCAGGGCCAGGGCGATAACCGTATAGGCCCAGCCATGGAAGATCATTTCGATGGCGATGAACATGCCGATGACCCACAGGCCGGATACCGGCCATTCCATAAGGATGAGGGTGGCCAGCAACAAAGAGCTGATGCCTGACAGGAGCAGCCAGCCCCAGCCCTTGGCGGGGCGCTTGTCCAGGGCCGCCATGATGCGAATCACGCCCAAGGCGGCAAGAAGCCCGGCCACCATGGCGGTAGTGAGCGCGGAAGCCATCGCCGGGCTGTTTATCACCCAGATGCCCGCGATGATGTAAAGCAGGGAAAGCAACACACTGAAGGCCATTTCCTTACCGCTCATTCTGTGGCGGTCCCGGATGATGTAACCGAGCTGGAATACCCCGCCCACGAGCATGAAAGCGCCAAGAAAGATGATGCTGGTCAGGGTCAGGCTCACGGTCATGCCCAAGCCCACGATGCCCAGCAGGATAAAGAGCACACCCATGGCCAGCAGCCACCCCCAGTGCTGGCGGGCCAGTTGCGGCAGGGGTTCTGTGTTGAAATGCTTGTCTGTAGTATTCATTGTCATCCCGTATTTTTTGCGTGTTTAAGCTCCGCACATGGGGACAGGCATCTGTAACTTCAAGAGGCTGGGGTATCTCCGGGAATGTCCATGGGCTTCAACTTCCAGATGTCCCTGTTGTAGTCCTCCATGGTACGGTCGGTGGAGAAGAAGCCGCTGCTGGCCGTATTGAGGATGCTCTTTCGTATCCAGCCGGCCTGATCCTTGTAGGCGCGGGCGGCCCGCTCCTGGGCATCCACGTAGGCGCGGAAATCGGCCACTGTCATCCAGGGGTCGCCGGGGTCCTTCATGGCGGCGATGAGCTGATCGAAGATGCCGGGTTCTTCTATGTTGAAATGGCCGCTCTCCAGCAGCTGGAATACCGCAGCCAGATCCGCGTCGGCGTTGATGATGCCTTGCGGATCGTAGTGTTTCTTCAGCTCTTCTACTTCCTCCACCCGCAGACCGAACAGGAAGAAGCTTTCCTCGCCCACGGCCTCCAGAATCTCGATGTTGGCGCCGTCGTAAGTGCCTATGGTCAGGGCGCCGTTCATCATGAACTTCATGTTGCCCGTGCCCGAGGCTTCCTTGCCCGCCGTGGAGATCTGCTCTGAAAGATCCGTGGCCGGGGCGATGACCTCCATGCTGGATACCCGGTAGTTGGGGAGGAAGGCGACTTTCAGCCGGTCGCCCACGGCGGGGTCGCTGTTGATGATGTCGGCCACGTTGTTGATGAGCTTGATGATGCGCTTGGCCATGAAGTAGCCGGGGGCCGCCTTGCCGCCGATGAGCACACAGCGGTTGGTCCAGTCTTGCGTATCGCCCCGGCGGATGCGGTTGTACAGGTGAATGATGTGCAGCACGTTGAGCAGCTGCCGCTTGTACTCGTGGATGCGCTTGACCTGCACGTCGAACAGGGAGTCCACGGAGAAGTCCACGCCGCATTCTTCTTTCACCAGGCTGGCCAGCTCCTGCTTGTTGACGCGCTTGGCCTCGGCCCACTGTTGGTGAAAATCCCGGTGCTGTTCGTCGGCCCAGGGCTTGAGCTTTTCGATCTGGGCCAGGTCGGAGATCCATCCCTCACCAATCTTGCTGCTGATGAGGGCGGTCATCTCGGGGTTGGCATGGGCGATCCAGCGCCGTGGCGTGACCCCGTTGGTCTTGTTGTTGAATTTCTCCGGCCACAGCTCGTAGAAATCCCGGAACAGTCCCTGCTTGAGCAGGTTGGAATGCAGCTCCGCCACGCCGTTCACCGAAAAGCTGCCCACGATGGCCAGGTAGGCCATGCGCACGGATTTGCCGTCGTTCTCGTCGATGATGGACATGCGCCGCCGGCGGTCGCTGTCACCGGGCCAGCGTATGGCTACCTCCTTGAGGAAGCGGGCGTTGATTTCGTAGATGATTTCCAGCAGGCGCGGCAGCAGGCGCTCGAACAGATGCACCGACCAGCGCTCCAGGGCCTCGGGCAGCAGGGTATGGTTGGTGTAGGCCATGGTGTTGCGAGTGATTTCCCAGGCCGGCTCCCACTGCATTTTCTTTTCGTCCATCAGCAGGCGCATGAGTTCGGCCACGGCAATGGCCGGGTGAGTGTCGTTGAGCTGAAAGACGTTGTATTTGGCGAAATCGCTGAAGTCATCGCCATGATTGGCTTCCCACTGGCGCATGATGTCCTGCAGGCTGGCGGAGGCCAGGAAATACTGCTGGCGCAGGCGCAGCTCCTTGCCGCTTTCACTGGAATCGTTGGGGTAGAGCACCATGGTGATGTGCTCGGCGTCGTTCTTGGCCGCCACGGATTCGGGATAACTGCCGGCGTTGAATTCGTCCAGGTTGAACTCGTCGGTGGCGGTGGCCTTCCATAGGCGCAGGGTGTTCACCACGCCGTTGTGATAGCCGGATACGGGGACATCGAAAGGAATGGCCAGCACCTCCTGGGTGTCCACCCAGCGCACGCGGGGCTCGCCGCGGCGGTTGAGGAAATGCTCCGTGCGCCCGCCGAAATGCACCGTCTGGGTGTATTCCGCCCGCTCCAGCTCCCAGGGGTTGGCGTTGCGCAGCCAGTGATCGGGCTCCTCGACCTGGTAGCCGTTCTCGATGTGCTGTCGGAACATGCCGTACTCATAGCGCAGGCCATAGCCCAGGACGGGAAGCTTCAGGGTGGCGCAGCTGTCCAGGAAACAGGCGGCCAGGCGGCCCAGGCCGCCGTTGCCCAGGCCGGCATCGGGCTCTTCCGACTGGATTTCCTCCAGCTCCAGGCTGAATGCCTGCATGGCCTTGGCGGTTTCATCCCTGATGTCCATGTTCAGCAGGTGGTTCCCCAGGGCGCGGCCGATGAGGAATTCCATGGACAGGTAATAGGCGCGGCGCTGGTCCGGCTTGCGGTGCTGCAGCCAGGTATTGCGCCAGTCCGTCATGATGCGGTCCCGCACCGTCAGGGAAAGGGCCTCGTAGAAATAAAGAGGGTTGCAACCCAGGAAGCGCCCCAGGTGGTGGACCAGATAGCGCCGGAAGTCGTGCTCCAGGGCCTCGGCGTCATTGGGGAGCTTTTCGTTGTCCGGAATGATGCACAGTTCGTCGCAGTTGCTCATGATTGTCGTTGTGGCTGAATGGGTAATCGCTGATGGCGGTAATTGTAACGGGAAAGGGGGTAAGGGGTCGGAGTCATATTCCACCAAGCTGCCACAAAGAACGGAATCAGACGGTTTCAGGCCATCGAATCCCCTAACACCTTCCCCATTTGACTCCGCCCCGACCAGCCGCCTGTCTCTGCCCCAGGGGTCGGAGTCAAATCTCACCCAAGCTGCTACAAGCAACAGAATCAGACGATTCTACGTCATCGAATTCTCCCAACATTCCCCCTATTTGACTCCGACCCCTTGCGATTGGCAAAAAAAAGACCGGACTTCCCTTGCGGGGTCCGGCCAATAACCAGCGTTTTGCGGAGGGTTGCTGGTAGCCTCTAGAAAAACTTGCCGTGGTCAGAAGATCGCCAGTATCTGAACGGAGAAGCGGTCGTCCATGTCTCCGAGAATCTGGTTGGGAGGCGAGGAGGATGACCAGCCGGGTGCTTCGGCGCTGCGGATTTCGTAGTTGGCGATGAGCCGGGCCTTCTTGTTGAAGAACCACTGGGCGCCCAGAGTCCAGGTCTCGAAATCCCGCTGGCCTTTATCGGTTTCCGTGCCCCGGTGCAGAATGTCGTAACGCAGGTCGAGTTCCAGCTGTGGCATGACCTTGTAGCCCAGATCTACATACCAGCCATCGGCCTTGTCCTCGGGCAGCATGTTCAGCGAGGCTCTGGCCGTGCCGGCATTGTTCAGGCTGCCTGCCACCGCGCCGCCGTCGCTACCGTTGAAGATCATGCCGTCGGCCCAGGTAAATTCCGCCGCGGCCCGCCACTTGCCTTTCAGGTAGGTGGTGCCGAAGCCCCAGCGCTTGCGGTCGAATTCCTGTTTCCCGGCCTGGCCGTAGGCGTAGTCCAGGGTGCGTGTGCCGTCGTTGTACCAGGCAAACATCTTCCAGCCCTGGCGGCGTGCTTTCTTGCCGCCGAAAACCAGCTCTGATGCCCAGTACAGGTAGTAGTCCTTGTTGCTGTCGTTGTCGCTCCAGTCGATGCCGTTGCCATTGCCCACCATGGCGGCATAGCTGTGTTCCCAGTTGCCGTTCTTGAAAGTATCGAATACCTGTATGCCGATGTCGCGGAAGGCGCCGATGGCGGATACCGGGGCATTGGCAACGTCTTTGTCCGTGCCCGTGCGGCTGCCGTCTTCCGCGAGAAAGCGCTCCAGCAGTTGCTGGTTGGCCATGTTGGTGAAGTTGATGTAGTTGAACACATGAATGGCCATCAGCCCTTCTTCGGAACCCGGGGTCTTGAACAGGCCCACGCGGAAACGGGCGCCGGGAATGTAGTTGAAGGTAACACTGGCGTCCGTGGCCTTGACGGCGCCGCCGCCTCCAAGCTTGGTGATGCCGTTGTTGCCGGCTTCCACCAGCAGAAAGTAGTTCACGCCGCTGTCCAGGCCAAAGCCCGTGCCTCGTACACCAATCCGCGCCCGGCGAATCTGGAAGGTGTCGCTGGAATCCAGGTCAGGGCCGATCATGTTGAAAGCCGCGTCCTGTCCCTTCCAGGGGCCGGCGGCCAGTTCCGTGCCGCTGGTGGACTGGAATTCCGGCTGGATGAAGCCCCAGACCTTGGCCCGGGGCGCCGAGGATGGGTTCTCGGTGCCCTGCAGCATGAGCCAGTTGGCGGCGTGAATGTTGTTGGCAGCGACCGATGTGGCCAGCAGGGCTGCGCCTCCCAGTAGTTTTTTCATTGAAAATCCCCCTTTGGATTAGGAATTGTTGGAATTCAGGGCTTGATCAGGGTGTAGCCCTGATCGACAAGATCCATGATGCGCACGACCCCGGCGGATACCCGGGTGGAATGCGGGTTCAGTTTCGGCTCTTTACCCAGTTTCTTGGTGAAGGCCTTGATGGTGTTGGAGCAGGCGCTGAAGCGTACGCCCTGGCTGGACAGGCCATCGATGCGTGACAGGTTGCTGTTGTCCGCCAGCAGCAGGCGCAGGCCGGGGCCGAAGGCTACGATCTCGATATCGACCTTGTCCTGGCCGTAATGCTTGATGAGATTGTTGGCCACGTTCAGGACCAGGGTCTGCTTGAAGGGGTTGGGGTCGCTGATTTGCAGAACCACGTGTTTTTCGGCAAAGGGCTTGGCCTCGCTGGCGGTTTCCGCCATGGTGCCGGCGTTCAGGAACAGGGCCGCCAGGAAAAGCAGCAGGCCGGGCCACAGTATGTTGGTTTTCATGTTCTCCTCGTACTCCTCGGGTGTTGTTGCTGTTGGTAGCGGAGAGACGAGGTGTGCAATGGATTTATTCCCCGGTTTTTGGCGAAAAATTTTTCTTCAAACTGATGGAATAAAAAACGGATCTGGTGCATCTTCTTCAAACGGAGGAGTGCTACATGATCGATTTATGCTTCCCGCCGAGCCTGAAAAAACAATTAAAGGGGCAGCGGAACAACCTGTATCGCCTGGCCATGTCATGGTGTGGCGACCGCATGCTGGCGGACGACTTGGTGCAGGACTGCATGGTGAAGGCCTGGCAGAAACGCCAGCAGTTGAAGGATCGGGAAAAACTGAATGCTTGGCTGTACCGCATTCTGCACAACTGCTGGATGGAATACCTGCGGCGGGCAAAGCCTGTGGCGGACCTGGAAGAGGTGCCGGCGGAATTTACCGGAGGACCGGATGGCCTGCTGGAACAGCAGCAGCTGGCCGACCGGGTGCGTCAGGCGGTGAGCCGCCTGCCCCTGGGACAGCGGGAGGTGGTGACCCTGGTGGATCTGGAAGAATTCCGCTATGCCGAAGTGGCGGAGATCCTGGAGATTCCCATAGGCACGGTGATGAGCCGGCTGAACCGGGCCAGGAAGACCCTGCGCCGGGAACTACTGCATCTTCAGGTGCCGGCTGCACCTGCGGAAACCGTACTGAGGCGAGTGAAATGAAGAATCTGGAGATGAAATCACGGGAAAGCATGTTGAACGCCCTGGCCGACGGTGAACTCGATGCCGCGGAACAGGAAGAGATGCTGGACAGGCTGGATCAGGACGAAGCCCTGCGCAATGAGTTTTGTGATATCCGCCGGATCAAGGATCTTGTCCGTTATGCTTATCCTCTGGATGAGATGCCGGGCGACCGTCGTTCCCCAGGCCGCAGTCCAGGAGTGTTTTCCCGGGCGGCGGGTGTTCTGGTGCTGGTACTGTCGGGTTTCATTGGTGGTTGGCTGCTGGCCCCGCAGCACGGTGAGGAACAGGAGGCTTTCCGTCTTGCCGATGTACAGCCCGATGCCATGAAAGTGGTGCTTTATCTCGGTGATTCCGATCCCGCCAAGTTTCAGAAGACCCTGAAGACCGCCGAGAAACTGCTGAAGCGTTATGAGCAGAACGGCACCGAGGTCTACGTGGTCACCAGCGCTGGTGGCGTGGATCTGTTGCGCAAGGCCACCACCTCGGTGGCGGCTGATATCAGCGCCCTCAAGGATCGTTATGCCTCGCTGCATTTCGTGGCCTGCAACAACACCCTGTTCAACCTGAAGAAGAAAGGCAAGCCCGTGCAGCTGGTGGAAGAGGCGGAAGTGGCGCCTTCCGCGGTGAGTTTCGTGGTCAGTCGCCTGAAGCAGGGCTGGACTTATATGGCTATCTGAACAGCGGTAGGGGTCGGAGTCAAACTCCACCGAAGCCGCCACAGGGGACGGGGTCAGGTTGCTCCGCGCCGTCGTATCCTTCCAGCATTCTTGCTGTTTGACTCCGACCCTGACCAGCCGCCTGCCCCTGCCCCAGGGGTCGGAGTCAAATTCCACCCAAGCTGCCTCAAAGAACGGAATCAGATGGTTCCAGGTCGTCGAGTTCTCCCGACATTCCCCCTATTTGACTCCGACCCCTGTCATGCATCAGGCAATTTCTTGGTACAGGCGGATATATTCCGCCGCGCTATGGGTCCAGCCGAAGTCCTGTGACATGGCCGTGCGTATGAGCTGGTGCCAGGGCTTGGGATGACGGTACAGCTCCAGGGCGCGCTCCACGGTGGCGAGCATGGCGGCGGCGCTGGGCTCGTGGAAGACGAAGCCCGTGGCCGTGCCCTTGTCAAGGTTATCCGGGGTGGCGTCCGTCACCGTGTCCGCCAGCCCGCCCACGTGATGCACCAAGGGCGGGGTGCCGTAGCGCAGGCTGTACATCTGGTTCAGGCCGCAGGGCTCGAAGCGGGAGGGCATGAGGAAGATATCCGAACCTGCCTCGATGCGGTGGGCCAGTTCTTCGGAATAGCCCAGGGTGAGTAGCAGGCGCTGGGGATAGAGGGCAGCCAGTTCCCGCAGGGCGTTCTCGAAATGCGCCTCACCGGAGCCGAGAATGACGAAGCGTGCGTTGTGATTGTCCAGGATGTGGGGAATCACCTGCAGGATGAGATCCACCCCTTTCTGTTCCACCAGGCGGCCGATGAAGCCCAGCAGCGGCGTTTCCAGGTCCTTTTCCTCCACCGGCACGCCCAGCTGCTCCAGCAGCTTCTGCTTGTTGGCGCGCTTACCAGCCAGGTAGCGGTGTTTTACCGAGTAGTGCTCCGGCAGGTAGTGGTCCGTGGCGGGGTTCCAGATGTCCAGGTCGATGCCGTTGAGTATGCCGCTGAGCTTGTGGGCATGGGCGCGCAGCACGCCGTCGAAGCCGTAGCCGAAACCGGGGGTCTGAATCTCCCGGGCGTAGGTGGGGCTGACGGTGGTGACCCGGTCGGCGAACACGATGCCGCCCTTGAGCATGGAAAAGTTGCCGAAGAACTCCAGGGCTTCCGCGGACCACCATTCGGCGGGCAGGTGCAGGCGGCTGAATTCCTCGTGGGAAAACACGCCGCTGTAGGACAGGTTGTGGATGGTGTACACGCTGGCCGGTGAGTCCGGGGCCAGCTTGAGCAGGGCGGGCAGCAGGCCGGTCTGCCAGTCGTGGGCGTGCACCACGTCGGGTTTCCAGTCGAGGATTTCGTTGCTGGCGGCCAGCTGGGCCACGGCCCGGGAGAACACCGTGAAACGGTCGGCGTTGTCATGCCAGTTGTAGCCGTCGGGATGCAGATAGGGGCTGCCGGGGCGGTCGAACAAGTCCGGGGCGTCCACCAGGAGCAAGGGTACCCCGAGGTGATGGTCCCGGGTTTCCAGAATGCGCACGTCATGAATGCGGCTGGCGCCCTGCACGCGCAGCCAGCCGGCAATGCGCATCTCGCTGATCTGTTCCAGTACCAGGCGGTAGGCAGGCAGGATCACGCGCACGTCCTGGCCTTGTTTCTGCAAGGCCCGGGGCAGAGCGTGAATCACGTCTCCCAGGCCGCCGGTCTTTACCAGGGGATAGGCTTCACTTGCGGCAAACAGAATCTTCATGGTTCGTTGTCATTGGGGTTTGAGGAACAGGGCGCCCAGGGGCGGCAGGGTCAGCTCCAGGGAATGCTCGAATCCCATCCAGGGCACGGCTTCCGAGGCGATGCGCCCGGCATTGCCCATATTGCTGCCCCCGTACCAGGCCGAGTCGCTGTTCAGGCACTCCCGGTATTCGCCGGCGGCGGGCACGCCGATACGATACCCCAGGCGGGGCACGGGGGTGAAGTTGAACAGGCACAGCAGCACATCCGCCGGGTCGCTGTGGCTGCGGCGGATGAAGCTGAGGATGGACTGCTCGCTGTCGTGGCAGTCTATCCACTGGAAGCCCTGGGGGTCGAAGTCGGTTTCATGCAGGGCGGCTTCGCCGCGGTACAGTTGATTGAGGTCCGTCACCAGCTTGTGGATGCCTTGGTGGTCGGGTATGTCCATCAGGGGCCAGTCCAGGGCTGTCTTGGCGTTCCATTCCGTCCACTGGCCGAATTCGCCGCCCATGAACAGCAGTTTCTTGCCGGGATGGGCGTACTGGTAGGCATAGAGCAGGCGCAGGTTGGCGAAGCGCTGCCAGAGGTCGCCCGGCATCTTGTCCAGCATGCTTTTCTTCAGATGCACCACTTCATCGTGGGAAAAGGGCAGGACGAAGTTCTCGCTCCACAGGTAGAGCTGGCTGAAGGTGAGCTTGTCGTGATGGTACTTGCGGTAGATGGGGTCGGTTTCCATGTAGGACAGGGTGTCGTGCATCCAGCCCATGTTCCATTTCATGGAGAAGCCCAAGCCGCCCATGTAGGGGGGGCGCGACACCATGGGCCAGGCGGTGGATTCCTCTGCCACGGTGATGACCCCGGGGAAGCTGGTATGCACCACCTCGTTCATCTCGCGCAGGAAGTCGATGGCTTCCAGGTGCTCCCGGCCGCCGTAGCGGTTGGGCGTCCAGTCGCCGTCCTCCCGGGAGTAGTCCAGGTAGAGCATGGAAGCCACGGCGTCCACGCGCAGGCCGTCAATGTGAAATTCCTCGACCCAGTACAGGGCGTTGGCCACCAGGAAGTTGCGCACTTCGTTGCGGCCGAAGTCGAAGATCAGGGTGCCCCAGTCGCGGTGCTCACCCCGGCGCGGGTCGGCGTGTTCGTACAAGGGTTCGCCGGTGAAGCGGGCCAGGGCGAACTCGTCCCTGGGAAAGTGGGCCGGCACCCAGTCCAGGAGCACGCCTATGCCGTGCTGGTGACAGGTATCGATGAAGTGCCGCAAATCGTCGGGGCTGCCGAAGCGGGAGGTGGGGGCATAGTAGCCGGATACCTGGTAACCCCAGGATTCATCCAGGGGATGCTCCATGACCGGCAGCAGTTCGATGTGGGTGTAACCCATGTCGCGCACCCAGGGCACCAGCTCGTCCGCCAGCTCCCGCCAGCTGTAGAAACTGCCGTCCTGGTGCTGGCGCCAGGAGCCGGGGTGGATTTCGTAGATGGAGACAGGCTGGCGCTGCCAGTCCCATGACTGGCGCTGCGTCAGCCAGTCGCCGTCCTGCCAGGCGTATTCATCGGCGGGGGTAACCAGGGAAGTGGTATCCGGGCGCAGGGCCATGCGCCGGGCGTAGGGATCGGTCTTGGTGATGAGCTGGCCGTGGTGACTGAGAATCTCGAACTTGTAGGCGTCCCCGGGGTGCAGGCCGGGGATGAACAGCTCCCATACGCCGGAATGGCCCCGGTTGCGCATGGGGTGGCGCAGGCCGTTCCAGCCGTTGAAGTCGCCAATGACGCTGACCCGCTGCACATGGGGCGCCCACACGGAGAACAGGCAGCCCTGGATGCCGTCGATGTCCTTCATCTGCGCGCCAAGGATACGCCAGGCGTGGCGGTGGCGGCCTTCGTTGAACAGATGCAGATCCCAGTCCGGCAACTGGGGCTGGAAACTGTAGGGTGAGACGACCTCGTGCCAGCTGCCATCCTGTTTTTCCTGCCAGCGCAGGCGGTAGTGGGGGGGCAGCCTGTCGTGCTGTTCCTGATCCAGGCGGACGACGAACAGGTCGCTGCCTTCCACCCGGTTCATGGGACCCAGGCCCACCACCTCCACCTGTTCGGCACTGGGCATGAAGGCGCGGATGATCCAGCCCTGGTTCAGGGGATGGCGGCCCAGGTAGTCGAAGGGGTCATGGTGACGGCCCTGCTGCAGTCGTTCCAGATGATTCATGGCGTAACTTTCCGTTGGCTGTTGCGGACCTGCTGGCGGATGTGGCCGGAAAGGCCGGGAGTGGAAATGGCCTGAGGCTCCATGCGCCAGCGCCAGTTGCCCTGGCTGATGCCCGGCGTGTTCATGCGGGCTTCGCTGCCCAGCTTGAGGAAATCCTGCATGGGTGCGATGGCCAGGTTGGCGCGGGTCTGGAACAGGGTGGTGATCATGACGTCCACGGGATCGTCGCCGGGCTGCATGTGCAGCATGTCATGTACCAGCTGGCGGGTCGGTTCGTCCAAAGAACGATACCAGCCCAGGGTGGTGTCGTTGTCGTGGGTGCCGGTATAGGCCACGCAGTCCGGGGTGATGTTCACGGGCTTGTGAGGGTTGTCCTCGAAAGCGTCGAATGCGAACTGCAGCACCGCCATGCCAGGCAGATGGTATTTGTTCTTCAGGGCCTTCACTTCCGGGGTGATGATGCCCAGATCCTCGGCCACCAGGGGCAGGGGGTCTATGCCTTTTTGCAGGGCGGCGAGGAGAGCGTCGCCGGGCACTTCCTGCCAGTGGCCGTTCTCTGCTGTCTGTTCATGGGCGGGAATCATCCACACGGCCTGGAGGCCGCGGAAGTGGTCGATGCGCACCAGGTCGAACCAGCGGAAGTGATGGCGCAGGCGCGCCAGCCACCACTGGAAATTCTCCTGCTGATGGTAGTTCCAGTCGTAGTGGGGGTTCCCCCAGCGCTGGCCAGTCTCGGAGAAGTAGTCCGGCGGCACCCCGGCCACCCAGGTGGGCTGGCCCTCCCTGTCGAGAAGAAAACGCCGGGGGCAGGCCCAGACATCGGCGCTGTCATGGGCAACGAAAATCGGCATGTCGCCGAACAGGCGGATATCGCGGGCGTCCGCCTTGGCGCGCAGTTCCTGCCAGCTTCGGTGCAGCTGGTATTGCTGCCAGCGGATGTCCCGCAGGGTCTGCGCGTGTTCCCGGCTGAACCACTGCAGGGTTTCCTCGTCCCGCCACCGGTAGGCGTCCGGCCATTGAAACCAGGCCTTTTGCTCATGCTCGCCCTTGATGGCCATGAACAGGGCGTAGTCGTCCAGCCAGTAGGCCTCCCTGCTGCAGAAATCGGCAAACCCGGCGTCATCATCCTGAAAGGGCGGGATGCCGCGCAGCAATGCCGGGTTGGCGGCGAAGGCGGACAGGCACTGGTAGGGGGAAAGATCCGCCTGGGGAACGCCCAGGGGCAGCATCTGCCATACACTCAGGCCGCTGGCCGCCATGAAATCCAGCCAGCGGTCGGCATCGTCCAGGGTGCCCGAGGGCAGGGATGTGGGATGCAGCAGCACCCCCGCCCGGCGTTGGCTGAAATCATAGGGCATGGCCGGGGCCTCAGTTCCTTCTCATGGTGCCGGCGTTTTCCATGTAGCCCCCGCCGCTGGAAACCGGCGTGTCCAGGGATGCCGGGGGTGTCTCGTCCAGCATGCAGTACAGGGTCTTGAGCTGGGTTCGGAACAGGCGGTCGAAATCGTTGACGCTGTCCGAGGGATTGTAATCACCGAACCACCAGAACCAGTCGGAGCCTTCGCAGATGGCCAGCATGCGCCGGGCCTGTTCCGCCTTGGCCTCGTCCATGGAGTCGATCTTGCGGTCGAACACTTTCTTCACGTCCACCAGCAGGTCCCAGGCGCGGTTCTTGTCGGGGGAGCCGATCCAGGTGGAGAAACTGCCGTACACCCAGCTGCCCGCCACCAGGTGGGACAGGGTGTCCCGGCGGGTGAGGTCGCCGGCTTCGGAGAAGGTGACGCTGTTGATGAAATCGCTGTTCTCGATGGCGCGGTAGAGGGCATCCAGGAAATAATGGCCGTTGTCCGGGTAGTATTCCCAGGCGTTTTCCCCGTCCAGTATGATGGAAACCACATGCTGGTCTGCTTCGTCCCCGAGGGAGGAGGCAATGCGGTGCAAATGGCCCATGAAGTCGGCGACGGCGTCGTCGGCATGCCACTTGCTGTATTCGAAGCCGATGAGGTCGGAAAGGCCGTCGTCGCGGAAATACACCAGAGTCTGTCTTTCCTGCAGCCGGTAAGGGATGAACAGGGCCTTGCGGCAGGCCATCTCATCCGGATTGCAGGCGGAAGTGAGGCAACTGTGATGCCAGACGGCTTCGCCGGAGGCTGTCCACTGGATGCCCATCTCGTCCAGCAGGGCGATGGCGTCGTCGCTTATGCCGCCTTCGGACAGCCATATTCCCTTGGGCCGGAAACCAAAGAATCTCTCGAAACGCTCCATGCCGTGCTGCAGGTGCCAGCGGGAGCGCTCCAGGCCCCCGGGATAGCCGGGGTGTTCCGGCATGGGGGCGTCAGGTTGGGATTCCTTCATGTTGCCGAAATCATTGAGCAGGGGCACGATGGGATGACCCCAGGGGGTCATGGATATCTCCACCTGACCGCTTTCTGCGAGCTTTCGGTAACGGGGAATGATGCTTTCCAGGGTTTCCCGGATAATCTCCAGGAGCTGATGCCTGTCCTCCATGGTGTAGCGCTTGGCCCTTTCCATGAGGCGGCGCACGGCGGGCGTCTGCTTCAGGCGGTGACTGCACCATGCCAGGTGATACCAGACCAGCAGATCCACGAAATACTGGTCGTCCAGGTAGGAAACCAGAATTTCCTGGCCGCCCGGCTGCTCGTCCAAGGGGAACATCTGCAGCAGCCCGTGAAACTGGGGCCAGGGATCGATCATGCGCGGGGCATGGGCGCGGCGGCAGGCCTGAATCAGCTCCCGCCGCCCCTTGGCATTGTCGGGGATGGGTGTGGCGCCGGCCAGCATACTGAGCATGCTGTCGTCCATTGAATCGCCCTTGTCCAGAAATGCCCTTATCTGTTCGGCATAATCCGTGAGCTGTTCCAGCAGCACGGGAGTGAAGTTGACCACGGCCTTCATGTGTGGGTGGCGCTCCAGGTGCGCAGCCATGTCGTCATAGTCCTTGATGCCGTGCAGGTAGACCCAGGGCAGCTGGTATTCTCCGTTCAGTCCCTTGCGATAGTAGGGCTGGTGCATGTGCCAGCACAGCGTCAGGTTGAGCTTTTTGGTCATCTTGGGAATCTCTGATTCAAGTCTGGATGAAGCGGTTCACGCCCGGTGCTGTCGGGAACGGAAAAGCCGGGGCTTCCATTCGTCCTGGATGTTGCCTGCCCGCATCCTTGCCGGCAAGACAGTTACCGGACCTCCCGGGCGCCTGGTACGGGTTCATGACCTGCTCAGGGCTTCCTTCGCTTCGGTTTTTGCCATGAACAGATCCTGCCCGAGCATTTCCGGGGTGACCAGCACCACCCCGCCGGGGGTGACATGGAAACGCCGGGCGTCTTCCTCGGGATTTTCGCCGATGACCGTGCCGTCGGCAATGTAAGTACCCTTGTCGATAATGGCGTTTTGAATGCGGCAGTTCTTGCCTATGGTCACCTTGGGCAGGATGACGCTGTCCTTGATGATGGTATGGTTTTCAATGTGGGTGGCAAAGAAGATGACCGAACGCTTTACCCGGGCGCCGGCGATGATGCAGCCGCCGGAGACCAGGGAGTCGATGGCCTCACCACGGCGGCCTTCGTCGTCGAACACGAATTTTGCCGGCGGGTGTTGGGTCTGGTAGGTCCAGATGGGCCAGCTGCGGGCGTACAGGTTCAGTTCGGGCTCCACCGCGCACAGCTCCATGTTGGCCTGCCAGTAGGAATCCACGGTGCCCACGTCGCGCCAGTAGGCCTGGTTGCCCTCGTCATCGCGGAAAGGAAAGGCGATGGCCTTGGTGGTCTCGATGGCCTTGGGGATGATGTCCTTGCCGAAGTCATGGGAGGAGTTCTTGTCGGCGGCATCCAGCATGAGGGCGTTGTACAGGAAGCTGGTGGAGAAGACATAGATGCCCATGGAAGCCAGGGCCATGTCCGGGCGGCCGGGAATGGTTTCGGGGTCGTCCGGTTTCTCCGTGAAGCGGGTTATTCTCAGGTCCGTGTCCACGGACATGACGCCGAAGGCCCTGGCCTCTTCCACCGGCACCTCGATGCAGCCCACCGTGAGATCCGCCCCGGAACGGGCATGCACCATGAGCATCTTGGAATAGTCCATGGTGTAGATATGATCGCCTCCCAGCACCATGACGTATTCCGGTGCATGGCGGTGCATGATGTCGATGTTCTGGAACAGGGCATCCGCCGTGCCTTGGTACCATTCTTTCGAAAGGCGCTGCTGTGCCGGCAGGATTTCCACGAACTCGCCGATCTCCGCGCGCAGGAAACTCCAGGCGCGCTGCAGGTGACGGATCAGGGAATGGGACTTGTACTGGGTGAGTACGCCGATGCGGCGCAGGCCGGAGTTGATGCAGTTGGACAGGGGGAAGTCGATGATGCGGTACTTGCCGCCGAAGGGCACGGCGGGCTTGGCCCGCCACTTGGTCAGCCCCTTCAGTCTCGAGCCCTGGCCGCCGGCGAGAATCAGCACCAGGGTGTTGCGCGTGACCTCGGTGGCGTTCTTGGTCTGGGTGTAATACTGGTAGAGTTTGGCTTGTGCCTTTTCCTTTTCCTTGATGTCGCTCATGATGATACCTGCTGCTGGGTGACGCGCTGGAACCGTCGGTCCGAAACCGTGAATAGGGAGGATTCGGACATGGTGACGGGATTCATTGTCTTTTCAGGTAGTTGACCAGGCCGTTGGTGGAGCTGTCGTGGCCGGTACAGTCGTGGGCGCTGTCCAGCTCCGTCTCGATGACGTCGGCAAGCTGCTTGCCCAGCTCCACGCCCCACTGGTCGAAGGCGTTGATATTCCAGATGACGCTTTCCACGAAAATCTTGTGCTCATACAGGGCGATGAGCTTGCCCAGGTTGAAAGGCGTGAGCTGGCGCAGGAGCAGGGTGTTGGTGGGTTTGTTGCCGGGAAACACCTTGTGGGGCGTCAGTGCTTCGATCCGTTCCTGGTCAAGGCCGGCGGCGGCCAGTTCCTCCCGCACTTCCTGCTCGGTCTTGCCGCGCATCAGGGCCTCGGTCTGGGCGATGCAGTTGGCGGTGAGAATCTCGTGGTGCTCGCTGATGGGATGATGGGTGCGGGCTGGCAGGATGAAGTCCGCCGGTACCAGTTCCGTGCCCTGGTGGATGAGCTGGTAGAAGGCATGCTGGCCGTTGGTGCCTGGCTGTCCCCAGATGATGGGACCGGTGGCGTAGTCCACGGGCCGGCCGTCCCGGGTCACCCCCTTGCCGTTGCTTTCCATGTCCGCCTGCTGCAAATAGGCTGGTAGCAGGCGCAAGGAATGGTCATAGGGCAGGATGGCGTGGTTGCTGGCGCCGAGGAAATTGCGGTACCAGACGCCCAGCAGCCCCAGGATGACCGGCATGTTTTCAGGGAAGTCCGCGCTGCGAAAATGTTGGTCCATCTCGTGGGCGCCGGCCAGCAGCTGGCGGAAGTTGTCCATGCCCACGATGAGGGCGATGGGCAGTCCGATGGCGGACCACAGGGAGTAGCGTCCGCCCACCCAGTCCCAGAATTCGAACATGTTCTCCCGGTCGATGCCGAAGGCCTGCACGGCAGTGGCGTTGGTGGACACGGCCACGAAATGCCGGCACACCTTGCTGTGGTCGTTGCCGCTGTTGTCCAGGAACCACTGCCGGGCCGTATGGGCGTTGGTCATGGTCTCCCGGGTGGTAAAGGTCTTGGAGGCGATGATGAACAGGGTGGTTTCCGCATCCAGTTGCGCCAGGGTCTCGTTGATGTCCGTGCCGTCCACGTTGGAGACGAAACGGGCGCTGAGGCCGTCCTTCCAGTAAGGGCGCAGGGCGGTGGACACCATGTGGGGTCCCAGGTCCGAGCCGCCGATGCCGATGTTCACGATGTCGGTGATGGCCTTGCCCGTGCAGCCGGTCCAGCGGCCATCACGCACCCGGGCGCAGAAGTCTTCCATCTGGTCCAGCACTCGGTGCACGTCCGGGATGACGTTCCTGCCATCCACCATGACCCGGGCATCGGCCGGGGCGCGCAGGGCCGTGTGCAGCACGGCGCGTTCCTCGGTGTTGTTGATGCGCTCGCCACTGAACATGCGAGTGATCCAGTCCTTCAGCCGGGCCTGCTCCGCCAGGTCTTCCAGCAGCGCCATGGTTCTGGCTGTGATGCGGTTCTTGGAGTAGTCCAGCAGCATTTCCCCCAAGGTCAGGGAGAAGCGGTCGAAGCGCCCTGGGTCCGCGGCGAACATGTCCCGCATGTGCTGTTCGCCCATGTCCCGGGCATGTTCGGCCAGGGCGGTCCAGACGGGCTCCAGTTCCGGGGAAGGGGCGTGAGGGGTGTTGGCCATCGCTATACGTCAGCTGGTGATTCCTGCGCACAGCATACCAGATTACCCCCCCGGACTTCAGGGAAAGGGATTAACGCCGCAGGGTCACGTTATCTAAACCACGGTTGGAGTGGGGCCTGCTCGGAAAAACGCCGTAAACTCATCCATGAAGGCTCCGCGTCGGCATCCATGCCTCCGAGGTTTTCCGAGCAGCCCCCACTCCAGCCTTATCAATAGCTTAGGGGTTTTAGGTGATGTGGTCCTGATTGACGCCGGTCATATTCAGCCGATGTCTTCGGCCACTTCCAGCAGTTTGTCCGTGTCGGCCACGTACAGGTTGGGACGCATCTCCCGCAGCAGGCCCTTGCGCTTGAATTCCGCTACCGTGCGGCTGGCGGTTTCCGTGGTGATGCCCAGGATGGCGCCCATGTCCTCCCGGTTGAACAGTTCGCAACGGTTGTCTTCGTCACATACCAGCTTGATGAGCAGACGAGCCACCCGCTGCCTGGCGGAGCCGGTAGACAGCTGGGTGATCCACAAATCGGCATCGGACAGGGCTCGCTGCCAGCGTTTCATGAGTTCGTGGTGGAGCTGGGCGTTTTCCTTGCTCAGGCGCTGTACCACGTCAATGGGGAGCACACAGACTTCCGTGGTCTGCATGATGACGGCATCGTGCTGATATTCGCCTCCCAACAGGGCTTCCATTCCTGTAACATCCGTGGCGCGGAGCAGGCGCACGATGCGCTGAGTGCCGTCAGGCAGATACTGCACCAGTTTCACCAGCCCGCTGCGAATGGTGAACAGGCGGTCGGCCTTGTCCCCCGCGTGGTAGAGAACATCGCCCGGCTGCAGGGGGATCTGGTCGATGGGTTTGTGGATGTGCTCGAAGTCTTTTTCTTCCAGGCCTGCGAACAGCACCGTGTCCCTGATGGAGCAGATCTTGCAGTTGGCTACGCCTTTCCAGGCTTCTTCTTGTGTGACTGTCTTGATCATGGCGCAGTGGGTCTGATCCCCGGTCGATTAATCGAAAAGCGGTTGGCAATGCAATGATAACAATCAAGCATTGACTCTTAATAGCACTATTTTTTCAGTTTTTTCGCATATTCCGGAATTATTTCATATGTCGTTGCTTTCAATAAAGAATTTATCCCTGTCCTTTGGGCACCCAGCGTTGCTGGACGGCATTGATCTGACCATCGGGAAGAACGAACGCATCTGTCTCATCGGCAGAAACGGCGAGGGGAAATCGACCCTGATGAAAGTGATTGCCGGGGATATTCCCTTCGATGACGGGGACAAGCGCATTGCCAACGGTGTTCGTATTGCCTTCCTGCGCCAGGAGGTGCCTGATGAAATGGGCGGAAGGGTATTCGACCTGGTCGCGGACGGGCTGGGTGAACTTGCCGGGCTGGTGAAGGATTACCATGCCGCCTGCCTGTCCCTGGCGGAGGCGGGTGATGAAGCAGCCATGAGCCGCCTGTCCCGGGTGCAGCAGGAAATGGAAGCCGCCGGGGGCTGGGCTTTGGAGCAACGGGTGGAACAGGTGATATCGCGCATGGAGCTGGATGCCGACCAGGAATTTTCCGCCCTTTCCGGTGGCATGAAACGGCGGGTGCTGCTGGCCCGTGCCCTGGCGGGAGAGCCGGACCTGCTGCTGCTTGATGAGCCTACCAATCACCTGGATATCGAGGCCATCGCCTGGCTGGAGGATTTTCTCCTGGGTTGGCGCGGCAGCCTGCTGTTCGTCACCCACGACCGGGCCTTTCTGCGGCGCCTGGCCACGCGCATCATCGAGCTGGACCGCGGCCAGCTCACGGATTGGCCGGGTGACTATGACAACTATCTGCGGCGCAAGGCCGAAAGGGAAAATGCCGAAGCCCTGGAAAACGCCCGTTTCGACAAAAAACTGGCCCAGGAGGAAATCTGGATTCGCCAGGGCATCAAGGCCAGGCGTACCCGTAATGAGGGAAGGGTGCGGCAACTCCAGGCCATGCGCGAGGCGGCCCGCCAGCGGCGCCGCCGGCAGGGTAAGGCGAAGCTGGCCATGAACCGGGGAGAGCTGTCGGGCAAGCTGGTGTGCGAGGCGGAAGACATCGGTTACAGCTGGGAAGGCAGGCCCATCGTGCGTGATCTGAGTTTTACCATCTTGCGCGGCGACAAGGTGGGCATCATCGGGCCCAATGGCTGCGGCAAGTCCACCTTGTTGAATCTCATCCTTGGCAGGCTGAAGCCGGACGAAGGCAGCATCCGCCTGGGGAGCCGGGTGGAGGTGGCCTATTTCGACCAGTTGCGCGCCCAGCTGGACGAGGAGGCCACGGTCATCGACAACGTCAGCGGTGGCAGGGACAGGGTGACCGTCAATGGTCAGTCGAAACACATCATTGGCTATTTGCAGGACTTTCTGTTCCCCCCCGCCCGGGCCCGTCAGCCGGTGAAAGCCCTGTCTGGCGGTGAACGCAACCGCCTGCTGCTGGCCAGGCTGTTTATCAAGCCCGCCAACCTGCTGGTCATGGATGAGCCCACCAATGACCTGGACGTGGAAACCCTGGAGCTGCTGGAAGAACTGCTGCTAAACTATGACGGCACCCTGCTGCTGGTGAGCCATGACCGGGCCTTTCTGGACAATGTGGTGACCTCCAGTCTGGTGTTCGAAGGCGAGGGCAGGGTCACTTCCTGGGTAGGGGGATACAGTGACTGGCTGGCCCAGCGCCCGGAGCCTGAAACAGAGCGGGTGGAAAAGAAGGCCAAAACATCCGTGTCAGGAACAGCGCAGCGTGCCCCGGTGGCAAAAAAGCTGGGTTACAAGGAACAGCGGGAGCTGGAAAGCCTGCCCGTGGAGATAGAGGCCATGGAAGGCCGCAGGGAAAGCCTGGAAGACAAGCTCTCGGATCCTGGCCTGTACCAGGACGACCCGCAACAGGCCCAGGCACTGAGCATGGAGTTGCAGCAGCTGGTGGAGCAGCTGGAGCTTCTCTACCAGCGCTGGGATGAGCTGGAAGAGAAGCAGGGGCAGTAGGGGGCGGAGTCAAATGGGGAGGGCGCCGGGAAGAACCGATGGCTTGGAGCAGTTTGATTCCGTTCCTCGTAACAATTGGGTGGAATTCGACTCCGACCCCTATCCAAAGCGGGTGGTCGGGGTTGGAGTCAAATGGGCAGGACGCTGGGAAGATCCGATGGCTCGGAGCAATTTGATTCCGTTCCTTGTAGCAATTGAGTGGAATTTGACTCCGACCCCTTTGCAACTTCGCAGCTGAACGCCGATCCCGGCACAATCATCGCGTTCCCGGGTCAAAGATTGAATGCCCTGGAGAGGAAGGTCGCCATCTCGGCGCGGCTTACCATGTCATCCGGGCAGTAGAGGCTGCCATCTCCGCAGCCGTCGGTGATCTGTTCCGCGAACAGCGCTTCTATCCAGTCGGCCGCCCAGTGATCGGCGGGGACGTCGGCGAATACCGTGCCCGTGGCCGCGCCAGGCGCATAGGGGGGATCATCGAAGAAATGAACCGAGCGCAGGATCAGGGGAGCCATTTGTGCCCGAGTTACATCTGCGTCGGGGCAATAGATACCGTCGCCGCAACCGTTGCTGATTTCGTCCAGGGCCAGGCGTTCGATCCAGTCCGCGGCCCAGTGGTTCACGGGGACATCGGTGAACAGGCCCTGGGCCGGTTCCGGGATGAAATCACTGCCGTTGATGCTCTTCTCCAGGAAAATGGCCATCTGGGCGCGGCTCACCGGGGCGTCGGGACAAAAATGCGTCTCGTCGCATCCGCTGCTGATGCCGTTCGAGGTCAGGGCCGTTATGGCGTCATAGGCCCAGTGAAAGCTGTAGACATCCCGGAAAGTGGGCCAGCTGTAGGCCGGATCACCGCAGGGATCCTGACCTGGATCGGTATTCAGGGTGATATTGCCCTCGGCGTCCATGCTCCATGAACTCCAGTGGCAGTCTGCCGTCTGGCCCAGGGCAGCATCAGAAATGAGCAGGTTGGCCGCCGTCCGGGTGACGGGGTTGATCATTTCCGTGTAATGAGGTGCGACATTGACCTGCAGGCTGCCGTCATCGAGCATCTGCATGCTTTCCACTTCGATTTCGAAGGTCTGGGTGGCATCGACTACGGTCAGGGTCTGGGTGTTTGCGTGTGCCATGGCCGCGCCGGAAAGGAGCAGGGCCGTGGTGATGTTTTTCATGTAATGCATAAGGTCTGTCACCGTCAACTCGGCTCGGGCGCGGTATGGGGCGCCAGGCCGGGAAATATGCTTGTGCCAGGGGATGCTCTAACTCCTTGGTATCTTTCCTGGCTAGGGGTTGTTGACGACAGTCTAGTAGAGAAGCACCCGTCCACACTGTGTCTGGATTGGCAAAATACCCCTCCGGTCTGTGGCGGGGGCCCGCTTTTGCCGGGCTACTCGAGCGACTGCCGGTTTTTCGGCCACTCCTGTGTCGGCTGTAGGACAGGGGAACGGGTTTGAAGTTCCCCGGTGGGGACAAAAAACTACCGCAACGGGAGATGATTCACGTTGCGGCAGGGTGGTTGGGACATCAAGCCCCGGGTCAGGAAAATATTCCGAGCTGGCCGGTATCCGTGTGGCCGGGGAAAAGTTGGTCCATGGGCATGCCGGCGGTGCGCCGGCTGATGAGTTCACCCAGGACGCTGCGATAGTCGATGGTCACCTCCAGGTCGCCCTTGCCGTAGAGATCAGAGGTTCCCAGGCCGGGCCAGTCATGGAAGACCTTGCCGCCGTTGACATTTTTCCCCATGGCCAGCATGAAGCTGGCATGGCCGTGGTCGGTTCCCGCCGAACCGTTTTCGTAGGCCCGCCGGCCGAATTCCGTCATCACTACCAGGGTGATGGCGGACATGCGTTCTCCCATGTCCTTGTGGAAGGCGGCAAGGGTGTCTGCGAGTTCCGGCACCAAGGCGTTGAGAGTGGCGCTTTCTCCTTCATGGGTGTCCCAGCCGCCCAGGTTCAGGGCGCCGGCGCGCAGACCCAGGTCGGCCTTGATGAGCTGCCCCACGGCCTGCATCTGGCGACCGAACTCCGTGTCCGGGTACTCGGCGCCGTTTTCCGGGGGATATTGCAGGGGATCGGCGGCCGCCAGCTCGTCCACGGCGGAGAGGGTATCCCTGGAGGCAAGATCCAGGGCCTGGTCGCCGTCGTAGAACGCCTGCAGCAGACCACGGATTTCGTCTTCGTCTTCCTCGGGAAGCAGCAGGGCGAATTCCTCGATGCCCGGCATGGCGATGGTGGAGGCCTGATGGGCCAGGGTGCGGGGCGCGGCGATGCCCATGGCCACGGCATGAAACACGCCGAAGCTGTCATCCCTGCGGTAGTCCAGGTAGCGCCCTAGCCAGCCGTTGTACTCGTCCATGGCGGATTCCAGCCCCCTTTCCATGAGATCCTGGGCCTCGAAATGGGAATGGCTGGGGGAGGGGGAGCCGCAGGCGTGGACTACGGCCAGGTCTCCCGCCTCGTACACAGGCAGCAGGTTCTCCATGCCCGGATGAAAGCCGAACAGGTCGTCCAGGGGCAGGGCGCCGCCTTCGCTGCCGGGAGCGGGAATCGCCAGGCTGGGGCGCAGCTTGTAATAGTCCGGGTCCCCCCAGGGAGGAATGATGTTGAGGCCGTCTGCCGCGCCGCGCAGGAAAACGCTGATGATGATGTCGTCGGCGTTCTCCTGCTGTCCGTCGGCGAGCAGCAGGCGGGGGGTGGCAAGACTGGCGCCGCCGAGGGCGGCGAGTTGCACGAATTGTCTGCGGGACAGTTTCATATCAGGTCTCCTGGTCAGCGGTACTGGAAGTAGGGGGAAGAGAGCATGAGCCCGATCAGGCCCGGCAGCCTGTCTTCCACCTGGCTGTCGTCGAGGGCACGGCGCTCCTCGTCTCCGGCGGCCAGAAAGTCGATGAAGCTTTCCCGGTGGGCGTCGGTGAGGGGGCGATGCAGCAGTATTCCGGCCAGGCGGTCCACGATATCCTCCGGGCGTCTGTGCTCGCCGGCGAGCCGCTGGTAGTCCAGGGTCAGGCCGGGCAGGCGGGAGCCCGCCAGGGCGCTGGCGAAATTCCAGCGGTTGAGCATGCCGTTGGTGGATGTCCAGTAGGCCGCGGTGTCCGGGTAGCCATCCGGCGGAACCCATTCAAAAGGAATCTGCCCCAGGGCGTAGAGATAGTTTCGCAGCCCGGCGTAAGACTCTCGTCTCAGTGATGGGGTGGTAACGCGCAGGGAGGCGATGATGAAATTCAGCGGGCGTCGCAGTTTCAGGTCCGCAGATTCCATGAACTCTTCGGACAGCAGCATTTCCTCCAGCAGGGTCGGGATGTGGCCGTCGGTGTCGAGGAACAGACGGGTCATGCGCTTCACCAGGGATTCCGGCGGGTCATCCGAGACGAAATGGCGGGCGAGCTTGAAGGAGATGAAACGCGCGGTGGAGGGATGACTGGCCAGCATGTCA
This sequence comes from Sedimenticola sp., assembly GCA_027030425.1. Taxonomy (GTDB): domain Bacteria; phylum Pseudomonadota; class Gammaproteobacteria; order Chromatiales; family Chromatiaceae; genus Thiolapillus. The sequence goes on along the minus strand of JALVEW010000158.1, from coordinate 2,260 downwards.
ACGACCAGTTCGCCGTCACGAATGCCGCCGCCGGCCGGGATGTAGGTGCCCAGCACCATTTTTGCCTCATCATCGTGCCGGGCGGGATAGAAGCGGAACTGGCCCACGTCCGGGCTTCCCCGGCGTGCAACAGCCCAGCCGGTAAAACAGCGTGCCACTTCCTGCACGTCGGTTTCCGTGTAACCGCCGTCCACGCCCAGGGTGTGAAGCTCCATGAGTTCCCGGGCATAGTTTTCATTGGGGGTGCCGGCGACATTGGTGTGGTTGTCCAGGTAGAGCAGCATGGCCGGACTCTTGCTGGAGGCCCGCAACAGGTCACGGAAACGGCCCAGGGCATGGGGGCGTATCACTTCCCGATCGTCGATGGTCTTGAGCAGGGTCACGGGGCCGTCCCGGTGATAGATGCTGAAGTGGTTGCTCCAGAATTCCACCATTACCTCGTACAGTTGGCGGCGGCTGAACAGGGCGCGAAACAGGGTGGCCTGCTTCAACTGGTTGGCCGCCTGAAACGCTTGCTCCAGTTCCGCCAGTTCCCGGGCGGACATGTAGATGGTGGGTGTCTGGATGCGCAGCCGTTCTTCCAGCTCCGGTTCCTCGATGTCGTCGGGTGAGAGCTGGTGCTGCAGCCATGCTTTTCTTCCCAGGCGGCCTATTTCCCTGGTCATCTGCCCGGTGATGCCGAAACTGCAGCGGCTGAGGAGCAGCATGTCCGGGTCCGGCGGCGGCAGAGGCTGCCGGGAATCAGCCGCTCGGGCACTGAAACCCGCCCCCGTGGAAGCCAGCGCCGCCAGGGCGCCGGCCTTTTGAAAAAATGAACGTTTTTGCAAATCCATGGTGTATTCCCCGTTTGGTGGTTTTCAGGAAATACAACGGGGCGGGAAGGATTTGGTTGACAGGGAAACGGGCCGGTTCCGGGAGAAAACGCGCCCGGCTACAAGGCCGGGCGCGGGGAGCCGCTATTCAGTCTCTTTCAGGGCGCGGGGGATGGGGGCGGGGAGGCCGCGGTGGCAGATGTTCCAGGCGCCTGCGCCTTTCCTCGGGGGACAGGCGTTTCCAGCGTTTGCGCAGCTCGCGCCGGCGTTCCGGCGGAAGTTCCTTGAACCATTCCCGGTAGCGGCGCAGCTTGCGGCGCTGTTCCGGGGGAAGTTTCTTGAATTTCCGCAGGCGTTTGCGGAATTGCTCGCGCTCCTCCGGGGTCATTTTTTTCCATCGTTCGAGGTTCTTCCTGGCCCGGGCGCGTTGTTCAGGGCTCATGTCCTCCCAACGCCTGATTCCCGTGAGCAGTCGGTGTTGTTTCTCCGGCGGGAAACTGTCCCATTTCTCCCGCGCGGCCTCGAGGAGACGCTGCTCGGCCGGGGCGAGGTCGTCCCAGGCAATGGCTGTTTCCTCCGCGACCGCCCGTCCCAGGGCCAGGCAGAGACAGAGAAGAAAGGCAATGCGGATCGGATGTTTCATGGTTCTGAGGAATCCTTGACCGGCGGCAGGGGTTGGGAGGGCAGGGTGGCTGTTGATGGCGGTTGGGGCAGGTCCAGGGGATCGAGCAGCTGTCCGCTGCTGTCTTCTTCCATGCCGCCGATGTACTCCAGCAGTTCCAGGGAAGGGGCATCGCCGGCCGGGAGGCCGGGCTGTTCTTCACCAGGCAGGCTGAGCAGCAGGAGCATCATGGCGGCTGTCACTGGTTCATGTCCCGGGATGCCTGTTCCTCCAGCCAGTGGTAGAAGTCCAGTTCCTCCACCAGTTCCAGATCCGTATCCAGGCTGATGATCTCCAGCAGTTCCAGGTCGCCGTTTTCCGCCATTCGGTTGTTGCTGGACAAGGACCAAAGCATCAACAGGCTGGCCAGTACCAGCAGCCCCAGGGCTGCGGCGGCGGGGGCGGCATGGCGTCCCAGCACGCCCCCCAGGTTTACCGTGGCGCCGGCATGCAGGGTACGCCACCAGGGGATGGGCGTGTCCAGGGCCTGTTCCCGGGCCTGGCGCAGGCGGGACAGGGTGGACGCGTCCAGTCCCGCGGTTTTTTCGTCCAGTGCTTCTTTCAGTTTCTTTTCGAACTCGTTCATCAGCGGTACTCCTCCAGCTGTCCACGCAGGGACTGCATGGCGCGGAACAGGTGGGTCTTGACGCTTCCCTGGCTGCAGCCCATGGCTTTCGCCGTGTCCTTCACGTCCAGCCCCTCCCAGATGCGCAGCATGAAGGCCTGTTGCTGGCGCAGGGGAAGACTGCCCAGGGCCGCGGCGATGGCGTCCCGCGATTCGTCCCGC